>DBFOPE010000171.1:0-15388 GCA_048429085.1 Collinsella sp. | reverse complement strand
GCGCCGGTTTGACCGGCCCGTCACGGGTCAATCTGCAGTGCGGCCCGAACCCCGTGAGGGCCGGCGCCTTTAGACGCGTGCCGGAAATCCAAGGGTTATACCCTAAGAGCAAACCACCCCTTTTAGGGGTGGTTTTGATTTTGATCCCTCTATTTTGTTGGCTCGGCATACAAATTGCTGCCGCTTGCGGTGCTTTGGCGTTGCTACCGTTGGGCGATAAAATTGCACCATTCGAGCAATAATTTGCGTTGACCTGCTGAAGAATGGCGCTTGCCTACATTAACGTTAATTAACGGCGGTAAGATAAACCGGTATCGCAATTTGGTCTGCGGCCGCCGTGCCGCACGCACAGGGCGCATCCTGCGCCTGCGAAAGGATCCTTGAATAACATGAAGGCAATCATCCCCGCCGCCGGTCTTGGCACGCGTTTTCTGCCTGGCACCAAGTGCACGCCTAAAGAGATGCTGCCGGTGCTCGACAAACCGGTCATCCAGTACGTCGTTGAGGAGGCGCTCGACCCCGATGAGGTCGACGATGCTATTATCGTCACCTCTCCTGGCAAGCCCGAGTTGCTGAGCTACTTCCAGCCCGATCGCTCGCTCGAGAACCTGCTTCGCGAGCGTGGCAAGGACGCCTACGCCGACGCCGTCGCCCATGCTGGTGGTATGCCGGTCGACTTCCGTTATCAGTACGAGCCCAAGGGCCTTGGCCACGCCATTCGCTCTGCCGCCGACGCTGTGGCAGGGGAGAACTTCCTGGTTCTTCTGGGCGATTACGTTGTGCCCAACCGTGACATCTGCGACAAGATGCTTGCCGTCTCCAAGGAACACGGTGGCGCTTCTGTTATCGCCGTTGCCGCGTGCGCTCCCGAGGAGGTCAGCCGCTATGGCGTTATCGCCGGCGATCGCGTGGGCGCTCTCGAGGGCTTCGAGAATGCCGCCGACGACGAGCCCGGTGCCGTTTGGCGTATCGGCGGCCTGGTCGAGAAGCCCGCTCCCGAGGCGGCTCCGTCCAACCTGTACATCGTCGGTCGCTACCTGCTGAGCCCGTTGGTCATGGATCTGCTGGCCGATCAGCAGGCCGGTAAGGGCGGCGAGATCCAGCTGACCGACGCCATGGCCCGCTCGCTCGACCGCGAGGCCATGTATGCCGTCGTCATCGACCCGCTGTCGGGCTACGATACCGGTACCCCGTCTGGCTGGATGGCTACCAACGCCCTCATGGCTGCAAGCGATCCTCGCTTTGCCGGCGCCTTCTGGGATGCCATCGACGAGCGCGGCGGTTTGATGCGCAAATAAGCCTTTCGGGCATCGACATTTACGGGTGCGGACTTCGGTTCGCGCCCGTTTTTTTATAAGAGCTGCGATTGCCAGCCCTCTGTTCACAGAAAATATATGAACAGGTGTTCGATACACATACATTTACCTGCGCATTTTCTGTCGAAAAACTTTGCTACTCCAAAAACTCAATCGCGTCAAGGCTTTTCTTGCTCAACGGTCGGTACCTGATAAACTATTAGGTTGCGATAACTGGCGAAGCTATGCCTCGCCAATCCACCGAGCATTTCCGTGAAGGAGGAAAAACCTGGTGACCTACGCATACACTGCCACTGAGCGCAAGCGCGTCAGCTTCGGGAAAATCCCGGAGGCCATGGAGCTCCCCAACCTTATCTCTGTTCAGAGGGAATCCTTTGAGCGTTTTAAGGACGAGGGCCTTCGTGAGGCGTTCAAGGAATCCAGCCCCATCCAGAGTCAGAACCATGTTCTCGAGGTTACCTTCGGCGAGCATCAGTTCGGCGACCCTGCGCACACCGTCGAGGAGTGCCGCGAGAAGGACATGACCTATCAGGCCCCGCTTCTGACTGACGTCCGTCTCACCAACAAGGAGACCGGCGAGATCAAGGAGCAGCTCGTCTTTATGGGCGACTTCCCCATGATGACCGATCAGGGCACCTTCATCATCAACGGTACCGAGCGTATCGTCGTCTCGCAGCTCGTCCGCTCCCCGGGCGTGTACTACAGCTCCGAGATGGATTCGGGCAAGCAGATCTACAAGGCTCAGATCATCCCGTCCCGCGGTGCCTGGCTCGAGTTTGAGGTCGACAAGCGCGACCAGCTCATGGTCTCCATCGACCGTAAGCGCAAGCAGAGCGCCACGATGTTCCTGCGCGCCCTTGGCATCGCCGTCACCAACGACGATATCATCGAGCTGCTCGGCAACTCCGATGTGATCAAGCGCACCCTCGAGCGCGATACCGCCCTTACCCGCGAGGATGCTCTTATCGAGATCTACCGTCGCCTGCGCCCGGGCGAGCCTCCCACCGTGGATGCTTCCCGCAGCCTGCTCGAGGGCCTGCTCTTCAACCCGCAGCGCTACGATCTGGCCCGCGTCGGTCGCTACAAGGTCAACAAGAAGCTCAACCTCACCACCGAGGAAGAGGTCACGGTGCTCACCGACGAGGATATCGTCGCTACGCTGCGCTACCTGCTGTCCCTCGCTGCTGGCGAGCAGGGCTTCAAGGTCGACGACATCGACCACTTTGGCAACCGCCGCATTCGCACCGTCGGCGAGCTCGTCGCCAACCAGTTCCGTATCGGTATGAGCCGTATGGAGCGCGTCGTCCGTGAGCGCATGAGCTCCCAGGACATCGACGAGATCACCCCGCAGTCGCTCATCAACATCCGTCCGATCGTGGCCTCTATCAAGGAGTTCTTCGGTTCCTCGCAGCTCTCGCAGTTCATGGACCAGGCAAACCCCCTGACCGGTCTGACCCACAAGCGCCGTCTGTCCGCACTCGGCCCCGGCGGTCTTGCCGGCCACAAGTCGGGCTCCAGCCGCCGCACCAACGTGCCGACGGCCGTCCGCGACGTTCACAACTCGCACTACAGCCGCATGTGCCCGATCGAGACCCCCGAAGGCCCCAACATCGGCCTGATCGGCTCGCTCGCCCTCTACGCCCGCGTCAACGAGTATGGCTTCATCGAGGCCCCGTTCCGTCGTGTCGAGAACGGCGTTGCCACCGATCAGATCGACTGGATGACCGCTGACGAGGAAGAGAAGCACGTCATCGCGCCGGCCAACACGCCGCTCGATCCCAAGACCAACGAGTTCATCACGACCGATGCCGAGGGCAAGATCGTCCGTCCGCATACCGTGATCGCCCGTACCCGCGACTTCGACGGCTCCTTCGGCGCTCCCGCCGACGTGCCTGTCGAGGACGTCGACTACATGGACGTCTCGCCGCGTCAGATGCTCTCCGTCGCAGCCACGCTGATTCCGTTCCTCGAGCACGACGACGCCAAGCGTACGCTCATGGGCGCCAACATGCAGCGTCAGGCCGTGCCGCTGGTTCACCCCGCCGCTCCCTATGTCGGTACCGGCATGGAGCGTCGCGCCGCCCTGGACTCTGGCGAGGTTACCCTGGCCAAGAACGCCGGCGAAGTCATCTATGCCGACGCCTCCAAGATTATCGTCAAGCACGCCGGCGGCATGGACGAGTATCACCTGGCCAAGTACCAGCGCTCCAACCAGTCCACCTGCATCAACCACCGTCCGCTCGTTCGCGTCGGTGACACCGTTGAGCAGGGCGAGCCTCTGGCCGACGGTCCTTCGACCGATCATGGCGAGCTCGCACTGGGCCAGAACCTCACCGTGGCATACATGCCGTGGGAAGGCTTCAACTACGAGGACGGTATCGTCGTGTCCGAGCGCCTGGTGGCCGAGGACCTGCTGACGACCATCAATATCACCCGTCACGAGATCGACGCCCGCGACACCAAGCTCGGTCCCGAGGAGATCACTCGCGAGATCCCGAACCTCTCCGAGGACATGCTTGCCAACCTCGACGAGGACGGCATCATCCGCATCGGCGCCGAGGTCGGCCCTGGCGACATCCTGGTCGGCAAGGTCACGCCTAAGGGCGAGAGCGCTCTGACCGCCGAGGAGCGCCTGCTGCGCGCCATCTTCGGTGCCAAGGCTCACGATGTTCGCGACACCTCCCTTAAGATGCCTCACGGCGCTTATGGCCGCGTCATCGACGTCGTCCGCTTTAGCCGCGAGAACGGCGACGACCTGGCCCCCGGCGTCAACGAGCAGGTGCGCGTCTACGTCGCCCAGCGTCGTAAGATCCAGCAGGGCGATAAGATCGCCGGTCGCCACGGCAACAAGGGCGTTATCTGTAACGTTCTGCCGGTCGAGGACATGCCCTACATGGCTGACGGTACCCCGATCGACGTTATCCTCAACCCGCTGGGCGTTCCTTCGCGTATGAACGTCGGTCAGCTGCTCGAGTGCCACCTTGGCTGGGCTGCTGCCTGCGGTTGGGATACCGAGGATGCCGACTCCGACAAGTATGTCCCCGGTCCGTTCTTCGTCTCGACGCCCGTCTTCGACGGCGCCAAGGAGGACGAGATCGCCGAGGTCATCCGTCGCGCCAACAAGAACATGCTCAACAAGGCCACCGCTGCCTTTGGCGATCACATGCGCCCCGAGTTTGTCACCCAGCTTGACGAGCGCGGCAAGACCCGCCTGTTCGACGGCCGCACCGGCGAGGAGTTCCGCGAGCCCATTACCGTGGGTACGTCCTACATCCTCAAGCTCGGCCACATGGTCGACGACAAGATCCACGCCCGTTCGACCGGCCCTTACAGCCTGGTTACCCAGCAACCGCTGGGCGGCAAGGCTCAGTTCGGCGGCCAGCGCTTCGGCGAGATGGAAGTTTGGGCACTGTACGCATACGGTGCTGCCAACGTCCTGCAGGAGATCCTGACCGTCAAGTCCGACGATACCGTGGGCCGCGTCAAGACCTACGAGTCCATCGTCAAGGGCGAGAACGTCCCGGTTCCGGGTATCCCCGAGTCCTTCAAGGTTCTCGTCAAGGAGATCCGTTCCCTCGCGCTGGACATCGAGCCCATGCACGATGCCGACGAGGACGCCTCCGCCCCTGTGACCGCCGAGGAGACCTCTGCTCTCGACGACCTGGCTGCGCTCGCCGGCGTTGACACCGACGTCGAGGCCCAGGATGCCGAGACCGCCGAGGCACCCGAGGCTGTCGCCGCCACGACCACTGATAAGGAGTAGTTGACTGTGGCAGATTTCGAAGCTACTGATTTTGACTCGGTAAAGATCTCCCTTGCCTCCGCCGACCAGATCCGTTCCTGGTCGCACGGTGAGGTCAAGAAGCCGGAGACCATCAATTACCGTACCCTCAAGCCCGAGAAGGACGGCCTGTTCTGCGAGAAGATCTTCGGTCCCGCCAAGGACTGGGAGTGCTCCTGCGGCAAGTACAAGGGCATCCGCTTTAAGGGCATCGTCTGCGAGCGCTGCGGCGTCGAGGTCACCTCGGCCAAGGTTCGTCGCGAGCGCATGGGTCACATCGAGCTCGCCGCTCCCGTGTCCCACATCTGGTACTTCAAGAGCCCCACGAGCTTCCCGATGAGCCGTATGCTCGACATCAAGTCCAAGGACCTCGAGAAGGTTCTGTACTTTGCCAGCTACATCATCACCGAGGTCGACTACGAGGCTCGCGAGGCCGACGCTGACGACCTGCGCGAGGAGCTCGCCGCCGATCTGGAAGAGATCGATGCCGAGTGCGCCCGCCAGATCGAGTCCCTCAAGGAGCAGGGCAACCCCGAGAACTTTGACGAGTTCTCCGACGAGGAGCCGCTGACCCCCGAGGAGATCGCCTCTGGCATCGTCGACATCGAGGAAGAGTGCAAGGACGAGAAGCAGCTCCGCACGGACGCCTTCAACGCCTTCATGAAGCTCACCGAGCGCGACCTCATCTCCGATGAGCCGCTGTTCCGCGAGATGACCCGTTACTACTCCATGTACTTCAAGGGTGGTATGGGTGCCGAGGCCGTCCGCGACCTGCTTGCTGCCATCGACCTCCCCTCCGAGGCCGAGAAGCTCAAGGCCATCATCGCCGACGAGGATTCCCAGAAGCAGAAGCGCGAGAAGGCCGTTAAGCGCCTCGAGGTCGTTGACGCCTTCCTGAAGGGCGGCAACAGCCCCGCGAACATGATCCTGGATGTCATCCCGGTCATTCCGCCCGATCTGCGCCCGATGGTCCAGCTCGACGGCGGCCGCTTCGCCGCGTCCGACCTCAACGACCTGTATCGTCGCGTGATCAACCGTAACAACCGACTCAAGCGCCTGCTCGACCTGGACGCCCCTGCGATCATCGTGAACAACGAGAAGCGCATGCTCCAGGAGTCCGTGGATGCCCTGTTCGACAACGGCCGTCGTGGTCGCCCGGTCTCTGGCCGTGGCGGTCGCCCGCTCAAGTCGCTCGCTGAGGCCCTCAAGGGCAAGCAGGGTCGTTTCCGTCAGAACCTGCTGGGCAAGCGTGTCGACTACTCCGGCCGTTCGGTAATCGTTACCGACCCCAAGCTGCTGCTGCACCAGTGCGGTCTGCCCAAGACCATGGCGCTGGAGCTCTTCAAGCCCTTCGTCATGAAGCGCCTGGTCGAGCTCGGCAAGGTCGAGAACATCAAGGGCGCCAAGCGCGCTATCGACCGCGGTGCCACCTTTGTGTGGGATATCCTCGAAGAGGTCATCGACGGTCGCGTCGTGCTGCTCAACCGTGCACCGACCCTGCACCGTCTGTCCATCCAGGCCTTTGAGCCGGTGCTGGTCGAGGGCAAGGCTATCCACCTGCACCCGCTGGTCTGCTCGCCCTTCAACGCCGACTTCGACGGCGACCAGATGTCTGTCCACGTGCCGCTGTCCAGCCAGGCTCAGGCCGAGGCTCGCGTGCTCATGCTCTCTGCGAACAACCTGCGCTCGCCGGCATCCGGCAAGCCGGTTAACATCCCTTCGCAGGACATGATCATTGGTGTGTACTACCTCACCCAGGTCCGCGAGGGTCTGCCGGGCGAGAACCACGTGTTCGCCAGCTTCGACGACGCGCTGCACGCCTATGACTGCCGTTCCGAGGTCGACATGCAGGCCAAGATCCAGGTTCGCGTGTCCGCTGCCGATGCCAACGTCATCAACGAGGACGGCACCCGTATCTTCCGCGTCAAGAACGGCAAGAACGAGTTCGTCGACTA
This sequence comes from Collinsella sp., assembly GCA_048429085.1. GTDB lineage: Bacteria > Actinomycetota > Coriobacteriia > Coriobacteriales > Coriobacteriaceae > Collinsella. Next base: position 8,336 of record DBFOPE010000171.1, on the reverse strand, counting down.
CGACGTTACCGGCAACAAGACCGCGCGCTTCGAGACCTCTATCGGCCGCATCATCTTCAACCGCCAGTGCCTGCCCGAAGACTATGAGTTCATGAACTACAAGATGGTCAAGGGCGATGTGGCCAAGCTGGTTGCCGACTGCTGCGATCGTTACCCCGAGGCCAAGGTCGGCCCGATCCTCGACGCCATCAAGTACTCCGGCTTCCACTACGCTACCCGCGCCGGCCTCACCATCTCGGTGTGGGACGCTCTCATCCCTGCCGAGAAGCAGGAGCTGCTCGATCGCGCCCAGGCCAACGTCGACCAGATCAACGAGTACTTCGAGGAGGGCTTCATCAACGAGACGGAGCGCCACATCGAAGTCGTTAACGAGTGGACCGCTTGTACCGACAAGGTTGCAGCGCTCATGCTCGACTTGTTCGACGAGGAGAACCCGCTCTATATGATGGCCGACTCCGGCGCCCGTGGTTCTAAGACCCAGCTGCGTCAGCTCGGCGGCATGCGTGGCCTGATGGCAGACATGTCCGGCGAGACGATCGACCTTCCCATTAAGGCGAACTTCCGCGAGGGCCTGCTGCCGCTCGAGTACTTCATTTCGACCTACGGCGCCCGTAAGGGCCTGGTCGATACCGCATCCCACACCTCGGACTCTGGTTACCTGACCCGTCGTCTGGTCGACGTGGCCCAGGACGTCATCGTCCGCGAGGAGGACTGCGGTACGCACGAGGGCGTCACCTACAACCTCATCATCCCCGGCACCACCGACCTCAACACCGACCTCGTCGGCCGTTGCTTCATTGAGGACGTCGTGGCTCCCGATGGCACCGTGCTCTTTGAGCAGGACGGCTACATCGAGAAGGTCGCCGACATCCAGAAGATGGTCGATGCGGGCCTCAAGAAGGTCAAGCTTCGCGCGCTGCTCACCTGCCGCTCCAAGTACGGCGTGTGCCAGAAGTGCTACGGCTGGGATCTTTCCACCCGTCGTCCGGTCGCCATCGGTACCGCGGTCGGCATTATTGCCGCCCAGTCCATCGGTGAGCCCGGTACGCAGCTTACGATGCGTACCATTCACTCCGGCGGCGTCGCTGGCGTCGACGATATTACGCAGGGCCTGCCTACGGTCAGCCGTATGTTCGATATCGTCGGCAACGTCAACGAGAAGATCCTGGGTCGCGAGGCCGAGCTGGCTCCGTACTCCGGTCACCTCTCGATTAAGCCCGAGAAGTCCGAGTACGTGCTGACGCTCACCGACTCCGAGGACCACACCCGTGTTCTCGACGAGCGTCGCGTCCCCGCTTCGGTGCGCTTTATGCCCGAGATCGAGGACGGCTGCGAGGTTCGCGCCGGCGACCAGATCACCAAGGGCTTCGTCAACTTCCGCAACCTGCGCAAGCTGACCGACATCGAGTCGACGATGCACACCTTCGTCGAGAGCGTCAAGGACGTCTACACCAGCCAGGGCGTCGACCTGAACGACAAGCACATCGAGGTGCTCGCACGTCAGATGCTGCGTCGCGTTCAGATCACCAACCCCGGTGACTCCAAGTACCTGCTTGGTCAGTACGTCGACCGCTACGAGTTTGCTGACGAGGTCGAGCGCGTTGCCCGTCTGGGCGGTCAGGCTCCCGTGGCCGAGCCCGTCATCCTGGGTACGCTCAAGGTCGCGTCCAACATCGACTCCTGGCTGTCGAGCGCTTCGTTCATCCGTACCGCTGGCGTCCTTACCGAGGCTGCCATCGAGGGCAAGGTCGATCACCTGCTCGACCTTAAGTCCAACGTCATCGTCGGTAAGAAGATCCCGGCTGGTACCGGCCTCAAGCCGTACGCCAACGCCAAGCTGACGTATCGTACGGCCGACGGCTACGTGGACATCGACGGCCCGGCTTCGCCCAACGCCAAGTCGCTGCCCGAGTGGGCTCCTGTGGAGCTCAAGGACCTGGACGAGCAGCTCCCGCAGCAGCTCGACTGGGCCGGGTACGACGAGTTCGGTGGTGCTGACGGTTCGTTCACCCGCAACGGCCACACCATCTCCGCCGAGAAGGCTCGCCTGTACCTGTTCGACGACCTGGGCGTGTCGCAGCGCTGGACTAACAAGTTCAGCGAGGTCGGCATCGAGACGGTCGGCGACCTGGTCGGCAAGTCCGAGGAGGATCTGCTGCGCATCGATGGCATCGGTGCCAAGGCGATCGAGGAGCTCCGCGACGGCCTTGAGGCCCACGACCTGCTCTACATCCTCGAGAACAACGACGACGTTGCCGACGAGGAGGACCTCTCGCAGCTGCTGCAGATGGTCTTTAGCCCTGACGGTCCGGACGATATCCTGCTGGGTACCTCCGCTCCGACGCATCACGCCGACGCCGACGAGGAGCTTCTGGGCGCCCCGATCGACGACAAGAAGGCTCCCGCCAACGGCGCGATCAACGAGGACATGGCTTCTCTCGACGAGCTGCTCAACCAGCTCGTGGACACCGACGACGCCGAAGAGGCCAAGGACAACGACGAGGAGTAATTTCCTAGAACGTTAACCGCCCTTCCAAAGACCCGCTTCCCAACAGGGGAGCGGGCCTTTTTTGTTGAAGAAAACCTGTCAAAAAGGGACAGGTTTATTTTGGTAGGTTTTTTCCTGCTTGAATTTGAAACATTCCGTTCGATCAAAGCGTATCTATGGTGAGGGCCTCATCGAGAACCATTAATGCTACCGGGAGGTGATTATGGAAGAACAAGCTTTTAGACAGGCGGTCGAAGATCACCGGGATGTCGTGTTTCGAATCGCATTGACGTACCTGCGCGATCGTGCCGATGCCGACGATATTGCCCAAGATGTCTTTCTTAAGTTGCTTAAAAGCGATGGACACTTTGAAAGCTGGGAACATCTTCGCCGCTGGCTTATCCGGGTCACAATCAATGAATGCAAATCGCTCTTTCGAAAGCCATGGAGGCGTGTGGAGGATATTGAGAACCTGGCCGATTCGCTCTCGGCAGCGCAGGATGAGACCAAGGCGGTCCTGTCAGACGTTATGCGACTTCCGGAGCGATTCCGCGTTCCCATCGTGCTCTATTACTATCTGGGCTTTTCGACCTCAGAGATTGCCGAGTTACTGCATGTGCCAGCCGCGACCGTTCGAACGCGTTTAGCTCGCGGCAGGTCGAAGCTCAAGTTCATCCTAGAGGAGGGCGACCGTGAAATCCAATCAAATCAAGCAGGCCTTCGAGTCCATCCAAGCCGATAGTGATCTTGCAGATCGCGTCCTAAACACCGCTGCGGGTGAGCCGCTTCATCGAAAGGGCCACGCGAAGCCCCTCTATGTTGCCGTAATCGGATGTCTTGTCGGAGTGCTGGCGACCGGAGGAGTCGCCTACGCCGTTGTCAATTCCGGCTATTTTGCCTCAGCTTGGGGAAACCACGGCAACGGGGATTCCATCACCTGGACCAACGGCGGCTCATTGGGGACTAAATACACCTACACCAGAGAGTTTGGTGATGGCATCGCGCCCCAAAGCCTGGAGGGTGCAGTCCACAAGGTTAATCTGTCCGTCGAGGGTAACGGTTATACGCTCGATATCCATGAGATGGCTATCGATCAAAACGGCTGCGGCGCCGTGACGTTTACGTTGTCCAATCCAAATGGAGTTAACTGCTACAAGCCGGCAGCAGAGATCGGCGAACTTGTTCTTTATGGTGAAGAAGAACGGGGCATCGGCACGCCCGACATGAAGTTCGGCGAGGAATGGGCTGACACACACTGCACCATTGATAAGGACACATCAAGCGATACTGTCATTAATGGCACGATGTACTTTGCTTCTATGGATCGCGAGCGAGGTTTTCAACATGCGGTCACCTGGAATATCCAGTGGACCGAGGGCGAAGGTGAGAGTGCGAGGCAGTTTGAAGCATCGACGCCCGAGTTTAGCGTTGGAGCGTACGTCGATACAAAGGAACTCCGCTCCGGTGACTCGCCTCTTGAGATTAGCCCGTTTTCCATCCAGACGCACATCGATGATTTGGGCGATGAAGCAGTCACGAAAAAGCTGACCGTCAGCTACAAGGATGGATCGGAGCAGATTATCGAAGATGACGACGCAGGGGTGTTCAACTTATATTTTTCTTATGCGCGCAATAGCGGAGAGAACATCTGGGTGCCAACGAAGTTAATCGATGTCGACCAAGTGGTCTCAGTAACGCTTGAGGGTACGAGGTGCACGTCAACAGGAGAGACCGAAACGGAAGAGCCCCTTACCATCGTTTATTCGTAAGGTCTGAGGCCGCTTCCCATTAGGGGAAGCGGCCTATTTTGTGATACATGGGTGGTTGAAGCAAGCGATATTCGTCTGAATTTTGGAAGTATGCGGCAAAATCTTGATGGGTCGACCACACCGCATATGCTCAAGCGCTCTACCTGCGGATTTGTTATCGCAAAACCCCTGTGTGCTCGGCAAGTTCATAATTTGCCGCATACTTCCGAAAACGCCGCCGATTTCCATGCGAGAGATGAGAGCAGATCACCGCTGGAGCGCAGCATTTCCCCAGATAAAACCGACCAAAATAAACCTGTCCTTTTTTGGCAGGGAACGTTGCCCCAACGAGCACGTCGGATTCCCGGCCCGGGCGGCACAGGGGTTAAGTTTGTCGCGAGTTCCGCACGAGCCGGAGGCCACTTAATGTGGCCTCCGTGCGAGCCAGGACTGTAGAGCAGCAAACTTAACCCCTGTGCCGCCCGGGCCGGGAATCCGCCCCCGCGCACAGAAGGGGATTCCTTTTGTGTAGGCTTTGCGGAAATGTGCCAATTTTGGGATACGCCCGGCGGCGTGGTCTGTTGACGGCACAGCTAACGGCACGTATCCTATCGAACTGCGTGTTTCGTAGGGGGATGCTGACCCCTCGATTCAAGCCGTTGCACTTTACAGAAAGCTGGAATCATTCGAGAAGGAGTACGCTTTGCCTACTATTAACCAGCTGGTTCGCCAGGGCCGTCGTTCCGTGCCCAAGAAGTCCAAGAACGCTGCTCTGCAGCACAACTCCCAGAAGCGCGGCGTGTGCACCCGCGTCTTCACCACGAGCCCCAAGAAGCCGAACTCGGCTCTTCGTAAGGTTGCCCGTGTTCGCCTCGTCAACGGCATCGAAGTTACTGCTTACATCCCGGGTGAGGGCCACAACCTGCAGGAGCACTCCATCGTGCTCGTCCGCGGCGGTCGTGTCCGTGACCTCCCTGGTGTCCGTTATCACGTCATCCGTGGCGCCTACGACGCTGCTCCGGTCCAGAACCGTATGCAGGCCCGTTCCAAGTACGGTGCTAAGCGCCCCAAGGCTAAATAAGCCAGATAACGTTTTGATACTTTCGCCGTGTGCCGCCTAAGCGCCGCACGGTAGACACTTAAGGAGATTTCACATGCCGCGTCGTGCAGCAGCTAATCGTCGTGAGGTTCAGCCTGACGCCGTTTACAACAACCGCCTGGTGACTCAGCTCATCAACAAGGTCCTTCTTGACGGCAAGAAGGCCACCGCTGAGCGCATCGTTTACACCGCTTTCGAGATCGTTGCCGAGAAGTCCGAGGGTGGCGACGCTCTCGCTACCTTCAAGAAGGCTATGGACAATGTTAAGCCCACGCTCGAGGTTAAGCCCAAGCGTGTCGGTGGCGCTACCTATCAGGTCCCGATGGAGGTCAACTCCCGTCGTTCCACCGCTCTGGGTATCCGCTGGATCGTCAACTTCTCCCGCGCTCGCAAGGAGAAGACCATGGCCGAGCGTCTCGCTAACGAGATCCTCGACGCCTCCAACGGTCTTGGCGCTTCCGTCAAGAAGCGTGAGGACGTCTTCAAGATGGCCGAGGCCAACCGCGCGTTCTCTCACTATCGTTGGTAAGTTAAGGTAAGGAACTAACATGGCTAAGCCTAAGTACAAGCTTTCCGATACCCGTAACATCGGCATCATGGCCCACATTGATGCTGGTAAGACCACCACGACCGAGCGTATTCTTTACTACACCGGTAAGACCCACAAGATCGGTGAGGTCCATGAGGGCGCTGCCACCATGGACTGGATGGTTCAGGAGCAGGAGCGCGGCGTAACCATTACCTCCGCTGCTACCACGTGCTTCTGGAACAAGGACGGTAAGGACTACCGCATCCAGATCATCGACACCCCGGGCCACGTTGACTTCACCGCCGAGGTCGAGCGCTGTCTGCGCGTCCTCGATGGCGCTGTCGCCGTCTTCGACGCCGTTGCCGGCGTTCAGCCCCAGTCTGAGACCGTTTGGCGTCAGGCTTCTACCTTCAACGTCCCCCGCATCGCCTTCATCAATAAGTATGACCGCGTGGGCGCTGACTTCTTCAATGCTATCGAGACCATGAAGGATCGTCTTGACGCTAACGCCGTGGCCGCTCAGGTCCCGATGGGCGCCGAGGACAACTTCTGGGGCGTCATCGACCTCGTCACCATGACTGCTTGGGACTTCAAGGCCGACGACAAGGGCATGACCTACCCCGAGCCGATGGACGAGATCCCGGCTGAGTTCGCCGACATCGCTGCCACCAAGCGCGAGGAGCTCCTCGACGCTGCTGCCAGCTTTGACGACGAGCTCATGGAGAAGATCCTCATGGAGGAGGACTTCACCGTCGAGGAGCTCAAGGCTGCTCTGCGCAAGGGCGTTCTGGCCAACGAGCTCAACCTCGTCTTCGTGGGTTCCGCCTACAAGAACAAGGGCGTCCAGGAGCTGCTCGACGCTGTCGTCGACTACCTGCCCAGCCCGCTCGACGTCGAGGCCGTCACCGGTACCGATCCGGACACCGGCGAAGAGATCCAGCGTCATCCTTCCTTCGACGAGCCCTTCTCCGGCCTGGTCTTCAAGATCATGACCGACCCGTTCGTCGGTAAGCTCACCTACGTCCGCGTTTACTCCGGCCGCGCCGAGTCCGGCTCCTACGTGGTCAACGCTTCCAACGGTCAGCGCGAGCGTCTCGGCCGCATCCTCGAGATGAACGCCGCCGAGCGTATCGACCGTGACGACGCTGCCGCCGGCGACATCGTCGCTTGCGTCGGCTTCAAGAACTCCACCACCGGTGACACCCTGTGCGCCGAGGGCAAGGAGATTGTTCTCGAGAAGATCGAGTTCGCTAAGCCCGTTATCGACGTTGCCATCGAGCCCAAGACCAAGGCCGAGCAGGACAAGATGTCCCTGGCTCTGACTAAGCTCGCCGAGGAGGACCCGACCTTCCAGGTGTCCACCAACCACGAGACCGGCCAGACCATCATCGCCGGCATGGGCGAGCTGCACCTCGAGATCATCGTTGACCGTCTGCTCCGTGAGTTCAAGGTTGACGCTAACGTTGGTAAGCCCCAGGTCGCCTACCGCGAGACCGCTGGTCACGACGTCGAGAAGGCTGAGGGCAAGTTCGTCCGTCAGTCCGGCGGTCGCGGTCAGTACGGCCACGCCGTCATCAAGCTCGAGAAGATGGAGGAGGGCTTCGGCTACGAGTTCGTCAACGCTATCGTAGGCGGCGTCGTGCCCAAGGAGTACATCCCGTCCATCGACAAGGGTATCCAGGAGGCCCTGAACACCGGTGTTATCGCCGGCTTCCCGGTCCTCGACGTTAAGGTCACCCTGTTCGACGGTTCTTACCACGAGGTCGACTCCTCCGAGGCCGCCTTCAAGATCGCCGGTTCCATGGCTATCAAGGACGCCCTCAAGAAGTCCGATCCGCAGCTGCTCGAGCCGATCATGGCTGTCGAGGTCGAGACCCCCGAGCAGTACATGGGCGACGTTATGGGCAACCTCTCCGGTCGCCGCGGCAAGATCGAGGGCATGGAGGATCGCAAGAACAGCAAGCTCATCCGTGCCAAGGTGCCGCTGGGCGAGATGTTCGGTTACGCTACCGACCTTCGCTCCCAGACCCAGGGCCGTGCATCCTACACGATGCAGTTCGACTCTTATGAGCCCGCGCCCAAGTCCATTGTGGACGAGGTCATGAGCAAGAACGCCTAAGTTCGAGCTCCCTGTTACGTAATCCGCGAGAGCACCTCTCGCACTCTTTGGAGGTTTAAGTTGGCTACCCAGAAGATCCGCATTCGCCTCAAGGGCTATGATCACGAGGTCGTCGATCAGTCCGCGAAGCTCATCGTCGAGACCGCTCAGAAGACCGGCGCTCGCGTTTCCGGTCCTGTCCCCCTGCCCACCGAGCGCAACCTGTACACGGTTATCCGCTCGCCGCACGTGAACAAGGACTCCCGTGAGCAGTTCGAGATGCGCACCCACAAGCGCCTCATCGACATCCTCGACCCCACCTCGGGCACCGTTGATTCGCTCATGCGTCTCGACCTCCCCGCTGGCGTCGACAT
>DBFOPE010000170.1:0-12817 GCA_048429085.1 Collinsella sp. | reverse complement strand
TCGTGTGCGACAGGCTGTAGGCCTTCTGGGCCATACGCCACCACCGCCCTCTCGACTCGGATTCCTTGCGGCCTGAACAATCGCAAGTGTCCGGCGAGGGGGCGGCTTTGTAAAGCCGTTTGGCCCCACCCGCATAGCGGGTGGTTTCTGATGCGGCGCGCTGCGCGCCCCGCACAGGCTAAAGCCCGTAAAAAGACCGCCGGCGCGGGGGCGGCGCCGGCGGTCACGCGAGAATAGCGATGTATTTGCCCGTTAGGCAGCGACGGCCTCGTAGACCGTTGCGCCCGCAAAGCTGTCGTGCAGGCTCTTGCCGCAGATCCAAGGCAGCTCGACGACCTCGCAGACCGTGTTGACCAGCTCGGAGCAATCAGTAAAGTGGCCCTTATCGTTGAGGGTCTCGCAATCCTGAACACGCCAATAGCCATCGGTGTGCGTGATGTAGTACTCGTGATCGTTGATCGACACGAAAGCGCGCGTCTTGGAACGCAGCAGCTTCAGAAATCCTTCGAAGTCAGTCTCGACGACATCTCCAGCCTGGAACATGATAGTTACCTCCTGGCCCAGCGCCACCACAGCGCATTGATAAACGTTGGTACCCCTTTAGTAAAACCTTTATCAACGGATATGCGCCCATGTTTTAGGCAAGTGGTAAAAAACCGCAGGGTAGACGGGATAAAACGTTTAACCATCTCATTAGCTTCTCACATTCTTGCCGCAGTTTTATGCAAGCCGACTTTTCCGATTGGTGGCTATTGCTGTTTGGGGCCCTCTGCACGATTACGGCTACGGCACGACGGGTAAGAACGGAGCATCTGCAACGTCATCGCTAGGAGAACCCATGGAGACCATCGAAGCGCTCATCCATCGCCGTAGCTGCCGCAACTACAGCGATCGCCCCGTCGAGGCAGAAAAGCTCGCACGCATTATCGAGGCAGGCCAGTACGCGCCGAGCGGCATGGGGCGTCAGCCGGTAACGTTTGTCGCCGTTACCGACCCCGCGACCGTCGAGCGCCTCTCGCAGCTCAATGCGCAAGTCATGGGCAGCAACGGCGACCCCTTCTACGGCGCTAAAACCGTTGTAGTGGTGCTCGTCGACCGCAGCGTGCCGACGCACCTCGAAGACGGATCGCTTGCCATGGGCAACCTGCTCAATGCTGCCTATGCGCTGGGTGTTGATTCGTGCTGGATCCATCGCGCCCACGAGGTTTTCGATTCGCCCGAGGGCCTGGAGCTGCTGGCCAGCTGGGGTCTGCCCGTCGACGGAAGCCTGCGCGGCGTCGGCAACTGCATCCTGGGCTACGCCGGGGACGCGCTTCCCGAGGCCAAGCCTCGCCGCGACAACGTGGTGTACGTCAGGTAGACAGTTCCACCGTTCTACCGAACGGCGGACCCGCTGAAAGGCCCCGTCCCATATTTGCTGCCCCACTCGCAACTTATCTTGCCGATGGAGTTGTTGCCGTTTCGCTCGTCTGACTCGCATCGGCGTCGTCGCTTTGCTCGCCTTCGCCCTTTTGAGCATCGGCAATGGTGGCAGCAGCTGCGACCATACCGCGCTGGGGCGCCACACCCGTCTGGTCTCGTGCGCCTTCAACAAGCTCTGTGCCAACATGCGCGAGCTCAGGCGATTTGAACATCGCGCCCAGACTCGCGCCACCGCCGGCATAACCAAGCGCCGCGAGCGCGATGACAATCACCGCAACAACAACTGCAATCGGCACATAACGGTGCCAGCCAGCAGGATTGAGTCCACTGCGGCGGGCAGCACCGCGGCTGATATAGCCAAGCGTTCCATCGTGCTTGAGCTTTGAGCCCACCACGCGCCTTCGTCCCCACAACGAGGACTCGGCCTGCATGGCCAAGCGAGCGCTTGCCGAAGGATAGCCATATTTTGTGCGCTTGAACGAGCCGTCGAACCCCGAGGCGCTTTTGCCCCACGTCCGCGAAGTCGTACGCCGGCCGACCGGCGCCGCACTTCGCTTTGTTCGGTTCGTTTTTGAAGTCTCCGCCATACTCCCCCGCACGCCGTAACACAATCGAAACAATGCTTCTTTGGACTGTATCACACGCGCCGCACGCGGTCACGGCGCCTCGCTCAGCGGTCGTTGTCCTTCAGCAGGCGCCATAAAGTCGTGCGGCTTATACCGAGCACCTCTGCCGCACGTGTCCTGTTGCCGTGAAGGTGCTGCAGAACCAACCGTGCGACATCGCGCTCGGTATCGGCCAGGGGACGCAAGATGTACAAATCGCTTTCGAGCGCCGGGGCGCCAAAGGTCGCGGTCTTGATAACGTCCTCCTGGGCAAGCACCTCTTTCGCCACGGCACGCTCCACAGTTCCAGCCCCCACTAATATATAGAGTCGTTCAGAGACTTCACGCAGCTGCAGGTAATTGCGGGGCCAACGGTACGCATCGAGCGTCTCTGCCGCGGCGGCGGACAACATGGGGGCACCCGTCTTAAACATATCTGCCAGATACCCCAGATAGCGCGCAACCTTTTCCGACGCGCCGCCCTGCTCGGCAATCGCCGGCGCCACACTCACGGCACAGGCCAGACGCTCGGTTACAAAAGCAGCCTGATCGCTTTCGCCGCCGCCCGGCATATCGTTTGCCGTCAACACCACATGGCAACGAGTTGCGAGCGCCGTGTCGATCATTGCGGACACGAGCTCGCGCAGACGTTGGGGGCCAACAGCATGCCAGCCGCCCATACAAAGTGTCAGCCCCGTTTGGAATAGCGGCGATTCGGAACTTTTGAGCAGATGGCGCCAGCCGCGATCCGTAAGCTCATCGAGCGCAACGGACACAAAGGGCTGATCGGCATAGGGTCCATCCAGGTACAGGCGTCTTGCAATCTGATCCTGCCCCGCGCCCAGTTCACCCTCGAGCATAAGGGGCACCCCGCGTGCGTAGCTCTCCCGTACGGGGGCAGCGACCGCTGCCGCATCTTCGACGATGCCGTACGTGCTCGACTCGTAGCGAGCCTCGACTTCGTCGGCATTGAGCCACTCGATGCCCGCATGCGTCGCAGCGGCGCGCACCTCATGCGCCACGACCACCCAAAGCGCTCCGCGCTCCTTGGCCGTCGGGCGCACCGTCAAGCTCAACCGCACGCCCTCGTGGCCCATCACCAGGCGTGCCCCATCGCCCACGCGAGCGAGACGCTCGGAAACAAAAGCAGCGATATCCTGCTCGAGCGCCGCGTCACTCATAGTCGAGATTACAACGCCACCGCGCCCGTCGATTGCCAGCGCCGATGCTCCGGCTGCGGACAATGCCTCAATCAGAATCTGCAGCTTGGCATCGCTATCCATGATTTGCCCCTGTCCGCGACGACATGCAACCGCCGACGGTCGCACAACCGAATGTTTCAAAATTGAACGATATTACTCACCAAACACTATAGGGCAAAAGTCGCCGTCCTGCGAGTATATGAATTGCCCCGCATCGCCATCCTGGCGGGGCGATAAGAGCTCTTCGGGACCTATCAACCTGCGGACAAGCCATACCCGCAAGAGCTCCTATCGCTCCACCGCAGGTATGCGCTCGCCAGCACGCAACACGCAAATCAGCTACTTCTCTACCAGATTCCCAGCACGTGCTGCATTCCCAAACTCATGCACGCAATGCCAATCCAGCAGCAAAAGCCCAATGCGATAGGTTTGCCACCCTTTTTGACCAGCTCGACGATATCGGTATTAAAACCAATAGCCGCCATGGCCATCACAATAAAGAACTTCGACAGCTCCTTGATGGGCGCCGTAAAGGACGCGGGAAGCTGAAGCACCGTGGTGATTACGCTCGCCAACACAAAGAACAGCACAAACATGGGAAACGCGCGTTTAAACGAGAACGTGCTTTTGGCGTCGCCTCCGGCCTTGCGTGCCAGATGCATCTGCCAGCACGCGAGGACCAACGTGATGGGAATGATGGCCAGCGTCCTGGTGAGCTTGACCACCGTGGCGCTCTCGAGCACATTAGCGCCGGGATGCATGCTGTCCCAAGCGCTCGCCGCAGCCGTTACGGACGAGGTGTCGTTAATGGCGGTGCCGGCAAACAGGCCAAAGCCCTCGTTGGTCAGTCCGAGCATGCCGCCGAGCGTCGGAAACACGAGCGCCGCGATAACGTTAAACAGGAAGATGACCGAAATAGCCTGGGCAATCTCGCGATCGTCGGCATCGATGACGGGTGCGGTCGCGGCGATGGCAGAACCGCCGCAAATCGACGAACCCACACCCACAAGCGTCGCGATCTTGCCCGGCACGTTCATGACGCGGCAGAGCACGAAGGCGATGACAAGCGAGGTCGAGATCGTCGCCACGATAATCGGCAGCGACTGGGCGCCCTTGGACAGAATCTGGGAGAGGTTCATGCCAAAGCCAAGCAGGATAACCGCGTACTGCAAGACTTTTTTGGACGTATAGGTGACGCCGGCGGCGAGCTGTTCGCGACGATTCTTGGGAAAGACGAGCGCCAGGACCATGCCAAAGAGGATGGCAAATACCGGCCCGCCGACCACCTCAATTTGTTTGCCGAGCAACGTCGCGGGGATAGCGATGATCAGGCAGAACAAGACGCCCTTCCAGCGCTCGCGTACGATATTCGCCAGTTGCATATAGGATTCCTTCTTTCTATTTCACGTTTGCGACGGCTTATGATACGGCAACATTGGGCACAGCCTTGCGCAAACACAAACTAAGATGCCGCAATAGTTCTCAGACACCAGCCGAATTACCCACCGCGGAAAGCTGATTCGCGGCATAATTAACAACTAACATATGAGTGTGATAGAACAGTTGCGAGGCGCTATGGAAGAATCGATGCACGTTAGCGAGCAGGAAACGAGCCTACAGGACCAGTCCTACCACACCATTCGACGCAAAATCGTCTACCTGGACTACAAGCCGGGCGAAAAGCTGGGCGTCAAGCAGCTTTGCGACGACCTGGATATGGGGCGCACCCCTGTGCGCGAGGCACTGGTACGTCTGGCGCAAGAGGGCCTGGTGCGCACCGTACCCCAAAGTGGCACCTATGTTTCGCCCATCAACCTCACCCTTGCCGAAAGCGCCTGCTATATTCGCGAACACCTGGAAAAGCAGGTGATTGTGGAGTGCTGCGCCCGTGCCACCTCGGCAGGCATCGAGCAGCTCGATCGGGCCATCGCGCTGCAGGAAAAGGCCATGACCGAAGAGGATCGCATCGGATTCTTTTTAAGCGACAACCTCATGCACCGCATGATCTTTAGCATCGCGTGCCGCAGCACCGTGTGGTCATGGCTCGAGGCGACCAATGCCGATCTGGAGCGCTTCCGCTGGCTGCGCGCCGCCACGCAGAGGCTCGACAATCAGGAGATTGTTAACGAGCACAAGCAAATCCGCCGCGCCATCGCCGGCCGCGACCCCATCGAGGCGAGCTTTTTGGTCAGCAAGCACCTGCATATGATGTTCCGCAACCAGACCGAGGTCCTGGACCAATATCCCAAGTATTTCGAGACCAGCAAGCTCCGCTAACCTGCCAAAAGAGGACAGGTTTATTTTGGCAGGTTTTATCTGGGCAAATGCAACAAGGCCCGGCTCCGCCGCAACGGAGCCGGGCCTTGGTCGCCAGAACGGCGGAACAACAACTACTCCACGGTCACGCTCTTAGCGAGGTTGCGAGGCTGGTCAACGTCGCAACCGCGCAGGATGGCCACCTCGCGGGCGAGCAGCTGCAGCGGAACGCTCGCCGTGATGGGGCTGAACACGTCACGGACGGACGGCACGCGAATGATGCAGTCGGCAATCTTGTTGATTTCCTCGTCGCCCTCGGTAGCAACGACGATGACCTTGGCGCCGCGAGCCTTGCACTCCATGAGGTTCGACACCGTCTTATCGTACGTTGCGCTCTTGGTTGCCACCGCGATGACAGGGAAACCCGGATCGATCAGCGCGATGGGGCCGTGCTTCATCTCGCCGGCGGCATATGCCTCGGCATGCAGGTAGCTGACCTCCTTGAGCTTGAGCGCACCCTCGTAGGAAATGGCGGCGCCCATGCCGCGACCCACGAACAGCGCGGACTGCGCGTCCTTGCACACAAGCGCGGCCTCGTGCACGGCCTCGGTCTGCGTATCCAGGATCCACTGAATCTGCTCGGCCGTATCGGAAAGCTCGCGGAACAGCATGCGCGTCTGCTTGGTGGTCAAGCGGTACTTGACCTGCGCCAGCAGCAAGGCCAAAAGCGTGAGGCTCACGACCTGACCGATGAAGCTCTTAGTCGAGGCGACTGCAATCTCCTTGTTGGCCTTGGTGTAGATGACGCCGTCGCTTTCGCGCGCCACCGGGCTGCCCACCACGTTGGTGATGCCAAAGACCTTGGCGCCCTTGATGCGCGCATCGCGAATGGCGGCAAGGGTGTCGGCCGTCTCGCCCGATTGGGACACGGCCACGACGAGCGTCGTCGGCGTGATGATGGGGTTGCGGTAGCGGAACTCGCTAGCCGCCTCAACCTCGGTAGGAATACGAGCCCAGCCCTCAATAAGGTTCTTGGCGATGAGTCCGGCGTGGTAGCTGGTGCCGCAGGCAATCACATATACGCGGTCGATATCGTTGAGTTCCTCGAGCGAAAGGCCCAGCTCGTCGATATCGAGCTCACCGGCAGGGGTCATGCGGCCCACCAGCGTGTCGCGCACCACGCGCGGCTGCTCGTGAATCTCCTTGAGCATAAAGTCGGGATAACCGCCCTTTTCGGCCATGTCCAGGTCCCAGTCGATATGGGTGATCTTGGGCTCAATCACATTGCCGGCCTCGTCGGTATACTCGACGCCTGCGGGCGTGAGCTTGGCAAACTGACCGTCTTCGAGCACCACGACATCGCGGGTGGCATCGATAAGCGCGATCACATCGGAGGCAACGTAGGAGCCGGTCTCGCCCACGCCGACCACAATCGGGGAGTCCTTGCGGGCAACGGCGATCACGCCAGGTTCGTCGGCGCACACGACGGCCAGGCCATAGGCGCCCACCACGTGGGTGCAGGCCTCGCGCACGGAAGCCATCAGGTCGCGCGTCTCGGCATAGGCCTCTTCGATCAAGTGCGCGAAAACTTCGGTATCGGTCTCGCTCTTAAAGTGATGGCCGCGGCCCTCCAACTCTTCGCGCAGCTCGGCGAAGTTCTCGATGATGCCGTTGTGGACGATGGCGATGCGACCATCGCAGCTGGTGTGGGGATGGGCGTTGACAACGGAAGGCTTGCCGTGAGTGGCCCAGCGGGTATGGCCGATACCGCAGGTAGCGTCGCTGTCGATATTGGAAAGCTCGCTCTCCAGGCCCGCAACCTTACCCACGCGGCGGATGACGTCGAGGTGAGCCGCGGCGCCCTCGCCCACCTCGAGCGCGACGCCCGAGGAGTCATAACCGCGATATTCCATACGCTTAAGGCCCGTGACCAGAATGTTCTTTGCAATATCAGAGCCGGTGTAGCCGACAATTCCGCACATAGGATAAATCCCTTCGCTCGCGTGACTGCAAAACGCCCACGCACGACGGGCGCTGAGACGTATAACGTCCGAGTATTGTACTCACACAAACGCAAGCTGATATACCAGAAGTGGTATCTTAAACTGGATACCACTCGATGCACACACCCTACCACCACAACGGTGACAGGCACCTTTGCGGTGGTTGGCACTCCCCTAGGGACGCAGGCGGCCTTCGAGCCGATTGCCCAGGGCCGTGAGCGCCATGACAATGACGTAGTAGACCACGGCCACCACTAAAAACGGTTCAAAGGCTCGATAGGTGAGCGCCTGCACGCTCTGGGCGGCGCGCATCATATCCATCAGGCCGATGGTTGCCACCAGCGAGGAGCTCTTGAGGACCGTGATCACTTCGTTGACCAGGGCGGGGGCAATCGAGCGCATCGCCTGCGGAACGATGATCTTGCGCATCATGGGAACATAGCGAAGCCCGATGGCCCGAGCGGCATCGTACTGCCCCCGGTCAACGCCCTCGATACCACCGCGCACCGTCTCGGACACCGTCGCTGAGCCGTTGAGCCCCAGCGTAATGGCACCGGCGGCAAACATCGAAATTTTGAAGCCCGTGAGCTGCGGCGTCGCAAAGTACGCCAAAAAAAGCAACACGATGAGCGGCACGCCGCGAAAGATAGAGGTGTAGAAGTTGAGCACCGCACGTAACGGGCGACAAGGCAAAACCTTGAGCACGGCAATAAGAAAGCCCAGGACGAGTGCTATGGCCAGCGCGGCGGCCGTCACCTGACAGGTCACGACCAGGCCGCTCATAAACATCGGTATATATGGTTCTAGCAGTTCAAACTTCATCAGCATGCCCTTGGCGCGCGCCTCACCGGCTCGCTATTTTCCGGCAACCGTCGACGTACCGGAAGCGGAATAGTCGCCGTTCCACATGAAGTCGGCGCCCACATACTGCTTGATGCAGTCATCGATGGTGCCGTCCTCGAGCATCTCGCCGATGCATTCGTCAAGCGCCGCGACAAATCCGGCACCCTTCTTGGCCATCAGGCGGTACACGCCCACGTGATCGCTCGTCTCGGAGCGATCGAGCAGGCCCAGCACCAGGCCCTCATTCGCATCGCGCATGGACTGGCCCTCGGCGCCGTCACACAGGTAGGCATCGATGCGCCCGGCGAGCACCTCTTGCAGGCACTGGTCGCCACCGTCGTACGTGTGAATATCAGCATCGGGCATGACCTTGGCGATGAACTTGTTCTGCACGGTACCGGTGGTGCAGGCGATAGACTTGCCGACGAGGTCCTCAACGCGCTTGACGGGATCGCCGCCGAGCGTGAGAACGCCCACAAGCGGCTGATAGTAGCCGCGCGTGAAGTCGTAGGTCTGCTCGCGCTCTTCGTTGGAGCTCATCGCCATGGTAAAGGCCTTGTCATCGCTCTGCACCGATGCAAGCGTGGCGGCAAAGTCCTGCGGCTCAAAGTCGTAAGAAAAGCCCAGGCGCGAGACCATCTCGTCGGCAATGGCGATATCCAGGCCGACAACCTTCTGCTTGCCGTCCGACTGCGTCTCCAGATAGCGATAGGGCGCAAAGGCATCGTCGCCCACAAAGGTGAGCTTGGCGCCCTTGATATCGTCGCCCGCAACCGCAGCAGAACCAGCGGCAGAGCCCTTGTCAGCGCCACTGCCAGCGCAACCGCTCGCCGCAACCATTGCAGCACCGGCGATCAAACCCAGGAAATCACGACGAGAAACAGCGCGAGTCATACCAAAGCCTTTCAATCTACGTTCAAAGCGGCTTCTATTGTAGACACTCCACTGTTTAGCGAGCAGCCCAGCTGCGGCAAAACCACCACAAAGGGGACAGGCACCTTTGTGGTGGTTCGGGTGTCTGACAACAAGCTCCGCCGAAACGTCTCAATCTGTAACATCTGGGGCGCCGAAAGAGGGTTTGCTGTTACAGATCGAGATTTTCCGCCCGGCCCCGGCGATCTGTCTCAATCTGTAACAGGTAGGTCTTGTTTTGTCGTCCAGATGTTACAGATCGAGACAATTGAAGGGCCAGGCAACGCGACCACCGCAAAGGAGGCAGCGCGCTGCGCCACCCTTGCAGTGGTGTGGTCTGGACTCCGGTGTTTGCCCAGATAAAACCTGCCAAAATAAACCTGCCCCTAATTGGTAGGTTTTGACACCCTAGGAACAGGCGATGCTACAATCTGACTCGTACTTGAAACGCATCAAAGGGGCCGCTATGGCAAAGGTTAAAATCAGCGATGTCGCGCGCGAGGCAGGGGTTTCGCTGGGCACGGTATCCAACGCGCTCAACCATCCCGAAAAGCTGCGCCCCGAGACCCTCAAACTCATCAACGAGACCATCAATCGCCTTGGCTACCTGCCCAACCAAAGCGCCCGTCAGCTCGCGGGCGGCACCACCAAGTCCTTTGGCCTGGTCCTTCCCCGTCTCGATCACGGCTTCTCGCTCCAAATTGCCAGCGGCGCCCATAACGAGGCCCGCAAGCACGGTTACGACCTGCTCATCGCCAACGCCGATAACGACGATATTCTCGAGGACCATTACCTGCGCTACTTTATGGGCACCCAGATGTCCGGCGTCATGGTTCAGCCCATGGCATCCCCCGATTGGCACCCCGCCATGGCCAAGATGCCCGTGCCGATCGTCCACCTGGACATCCATTGCTCCGAGCCCGGTTACTACGTGGCCGCCGACAACGAGGCGCAAGGGCGCATTATCGCCGAGCTCGCCATCACCCGCGGCGCGCGCCATATCACCGTTGTGGGCAGAGCGGCATTTATGCAGCTCACCCTGCGCGTACTTGGCATTCATAAGGCCCTCGTCCTGCATCCCGATATCAAGATCGAAGTCATCGACGCCGGCGAATGGAATACCGCCGCCGACGGCTACGGCATCGGCGCCCAGATTGCCGAGCGCTCTACCGGCGAGCGTCCCGATTTTGTCATCGGCCTTACCGATGTATTGGCCTCGGGCGTTATCTCGGCGTTGACCGACAAAGGCATCTCCGTCCCCGAACAGGTTCGCGTGGCCGGCTGCGACGGCAACCCGCTTGCATGGAGCGGGTCGGTCCCCCTCACCACGGTGGCACCCCCGGGCTACGAGATTGGCCGCAAGGGTGTCCAGCTGCTCATGGAGCAAATCGAGAACAAGGAGCCGGCAAAAACCAAGCACATCCGCATTGGTTCCGCAGCGAGAACCGTTACTGCGGTCACAGCCGCCGAGGACATCAACCGTCAGGAACTCGTGCGGCCGTTCCTCTTGGAGCGCGCCAGTACCCAGGCGAGCAGCCAAGCCGAAGCCACCGCCATCAACCTCGGCGCGTATCTATAGCACGTCGGCCAGTATGCCAAAACGCCGCTTAAGCAAAAGAGGCCCGACCATTGCCGGACCTCTTTTGCTTGAGCGCAAAGACGGCCAATTGCTCGTTTCAGCTCCGCAATTGTCTAGCGCACGGCCTTGACCGCCGCCGTCAGATCGAACAACGTATCGAGCACGGCCTCGCAGCCATCCACCACGTCCTGCGGCAGCGGCACGATATCGGGAACGGCAAAGACATGGCAGCCGGCCGTGATGCCCGAGACGCAGCCGTTGCGCGAATCCTCGACCACGGCACATTCCTCGGGAGCGAAGCCCGCGCGCTCGCAGGCAAGCAGGTACATCTCAGGGTTGGGCTTGCCGTGCACGACGTCCTCGCCACAGGTCACCGTTTCAAACTTGTCAAAGAGGCCGACCATCTTAAGGTTGCGCTCCGCCGTAACGTGGCGCGACGACGTCGCAAGGCCCACGTGATAGCCCGCAGCCAGCAGCTCGTCTAGACACTCGGCGGCGCCGGCCTTAAGCTCCAGTTCGGTCTTGACTATCTCGTCGCGAATCTCCTTGTGGCGGACATAGATCGCCTCGGCGGTTTCGCGACTACCGTAATGTTCATCAAGGATGTCCATGACATCGGGCAGCGTGCGGCCGATAAACTGATGGATCAGAGCATCATCAATCGCGATCCCCAGCTCGGCAGCGCCCGCCTTCCATGCCTTGATGCCTAAACGCTCGGTATCGACCAGCGTTCCGTCCATGTCAAAAATAACAGCCTTGATCATATCGGCCCCCTCACCGGATTGCATTACTGCCACTCTACCGCACTTTACAAACTTGTATATAACGTATATAGCATATTGCACTTTCGTTACATAGGTAGAGGTCTTATGACAGGCAGCTCGGTAGGATTATAGTTTTCAACCGAGTACTCAATGGTAAGGATCGTTTCATGCTTTCAGACACTACTGCACCTGCAGAGGAGCTTCAGGACAAACTCGCGACGCTCGAGCAGTTGCTTTTGGCATACGGACGCGTCGCCATCGGCTTTTCCGGTGGCGTCGATAGCAGCTTTTTGGCCGCGGTCTGCGCCCGCATCATGCCCGCCAGCACGCTTCTCGTTCACCTCACCACGCCGCTCATCGGCACGCCCGAACAAACCTCGTTTGAGCGATCCGTTGACGGGCAAACCAATGAGGGGCCGCATTTTAAGCTCCCCGTGCTCAATCTTTCGGTCGATCAGCTGCAGCTCCCCCAAGTAGCCTGCAACGACGCCAATCGCTGCTACCACTGCAAGCAGGCCGGCTTTACCGCCATCGTGAACCACGCCAAGTCGCTGGGCTTTTCCACCGTCATCGATGGCAGCAATGCAAGCGATCGCGGTGACTACCGCCCCGGCATGCGCGCGGCAGAAGAGCTCGGCGTACGCTCCCCTCTCATGGAGGTCGGCTTTACCAAGAACGAAGAGCGCGAGCTGCTGCGCGCATGGGGTTATCCCGTTTGGAACCTACCGGCGGGAGCATGTCTTGCCACCCGCGTCCCCACGGGCGAGGAGCTTACGCGCGATAAAGTCGATTTAATCCGCGCCTGCGAGGATTACCTACACGATCTTGGTCTGGCGCAGGTTCGCGCGCGCTTGGTCGGCGGCTGCATGCATATCGAAGCCGCTCCCGCAGATGTCACTAAGATTGCCGCCCTCGGCACCGCCGTCGACGACGAGGGCAAGACCCCGCTGCCCGCTGCAATCGAGTCTGCGTTGCGCGAGCTGGGCTGCGGCCATATCTCCCCCGAGGTCACCCCCTACATCCACGGCAACATGAATCTTTAGGTTACGCCGTTTTACAAACGGCGTACCTGCTCGGCGCTGCGCGGGCTCCGGGCACGGCAATCTGACGTTCAACTTCACGGGCGCGACCAAAAGGTCAGCGCCCGCTTGTTTCACGTCACCTTACCGCACCCGGAGCCCGCTCGCTCGCATATGCTCAACCTGCACTGCGTTAACTGACCTGCCAATAA
>DBFOPE010000169.1:0-3349 GCA_048429085.1 Collinsella sp. | reverse complement strand
AAACCTCGAGGGCATGCTCGACATGTACGAGAACGGCAACGTTCAGGGTTTCACGACCAACCCGTCCCTTATGAAGAAGGGCGGCGTGACGGATTACCGCGCGTTTGCCAAGGAGGTCCTGGCCCACATCACCGATGTGTCTGTGTCGTTTGAGGTCTTTGCCGACGACGTCGAGACCATGGAGGTCGAGGCTCGCGAGATCGCCACCTGGGCCGAGAACGTCTACGTCAAGATTCCGTGCGTGACCACCAAGGGCGAGTCCACCGCCGAGCTGGTCCGCAAGCTTTCGGCCGACGGCATCAAGGTCAACGTCACCACTATCTTTACGCCTAAGCAGGTCGATGAGATGATCGAGGCCGTTGACGCGGAGACGCCGTCTATCATCTCGCTTTTTGCCGGCCGTATCGCCGATACCGGCGTCGATCCCATTCCGTTTATGACGGAGTCGGTCAAGAAGGCCGCCGCAAAGCCCAGCTGTGAGGTCTTGTGGGCGTCCACGCGCGAGCTCATCAACATTTACCAGGCGGAAGGATGCGGTTGCCAGATTATCACGGTGCCAAACAGCATCCTGGCCAAGCGTAAGAACATCGGCCGTGACCCGTACGAGGTCTCGCTCGACACCGTGCGCGGTTTTGCCAAGGATATCGCCTCGCTCGGCTTCCATATTCTGCCGTAAGCAAGGGTACCCCCTGCAGCGACGTGCAAAATCGCGAGTTTTCAGCATGGTAAAGACTTTTACCAGCTGGTTGAAGCACGGAACGGCCCCCGTTTTGGCTCTAGAAACGCCAAAACGGGGGCCGTTTTTGCTTTTATGGCTCTCCGAGGTGCCGCGGGGCTATCGGGAAATGCTGAAAACTCGCGATTTTGCACGCCGCGAAGAGGGGGACGTCCGCTTTGGCGGCTATTTGCCCTGCACCATGGTGAGCGAGATCTTTTTGCGGTCGCGATCGACCTTTTCGACCCACACCCTGACCGTGTCACCGACGCGCACCACGTCGCTCGGGTGCTTGACAAAGCGGTTGGCCAGCTTGGAGATATGCACGAGGCCGTCCTGATGCACGCCCACGTCGACGAAGGCGCCAAAGTCCACAACGTTGCGCACTGTGCCCTTGAGTTCCATGCCGGGCTCCAGGTCGTCGATGGAAAGCGCTGAGCGGCTAAAGACCACCTCGGGCGCGTCGTCGCGTGGGTCGCGACCGGGCTTCTTGAGCTCGTTGACAATGTCGATGAGCGTGAGGGTGCCGCAGTCCAGGTCGCTTGCCAGCGCCGAGATGCTGCCCAGACGGCGCTCGATGTCGGGCACGCCGCCGCGGCTGAGCTCGCTGGCTTTAACGCCTGCGCGCTCCAGGACGGTTGTGGCCACCTCGTAGCTCTCAGGGTGGACGCTTGTCGCGTCGAGCGGGTTCTTACCGCCGCTGATGCGCAGGAAACCCGCGGCGTTGAGATATGCCTTGGGCCCCAACTTGGGGACCTTCTTGAGCTGGCGGCGATCGGTAAAGGCGCCGTTTTCCTCGCGGTAGGCCACGATATTCTTGGCCACGCTCGGCGTGATACCCGACACGTAGCCCAGCAGGCTCGCACTCGCGGTGTTGACGTCGACGCCCACGCGGTTGACGACGTCCTCCACCACGTGGCCCAGGGTGCGTGAAAGCTCGGCCTGGTCAAGGTCGTGCTGGTACTGGCCAACGCCGATGGACTGGGGCGGAATCTTGACGAGCTCTGCCAGCGGGTCTTGCAGGCGACGGCCCAGGCTCATGGCGCCACGCACGGTGACGTCCAGGTCGGGGTATTCCTGGCTGGCGAGCTCGGAGGCGGAGTACACCGACGCGCCGGCCTCGTTGACGATGGTGTATCGCAGCCCAGGCGCCTGCTCGGCGATGAACTCCGAGACGACTTCCTCGGTCTCGCGGCTGGCGGTGCCGTTGCCGATGACGATGGTGTTGACGCCGTCCTTCTTGACGAGGCGGGCGAGCTCGCGCTTGGTGCCGGCGACGTCGTGGCGCGGCTTGGTGGGATAGACCACGCCGTGGTCGAGCAGCTTGCCGGTTTCGTCCATGACGGCGACCTTGCAGCCGGTGCGGTAGCCCGGATCGAGCGCGAGCACGCGGGCGCCGCGCACGGGGCGTGCCGAGAGCAGGCCCTCGAGATTCTTGGCAAAGACGTTGATGGCTTCGGTCTGGGCGCGAACGGTGAGTTTGGCGCGGGCCTCGCGCTCCAGCGAGGGGGCCATGAGGCGCTTGTAGCCGTCGGCGATGGCGGCATCGAAGATGGGAGCAAACACGCCCTGACGGCGGGGCCAACGGCTGCCGAGGCGTGCCGTGGCGGCAGCGCCGTCGACGTTTACGCGCACGCGGAGCTTGCCCTCGCGTTCACCGCGGTCGATAGCCAGCACGCGGTGGTTGGGTATACGGCGCAGTGGCTCGTCATAGCTGTAGTACGGCTCGTAGGGAGTCTTCTCGGTGGGATCGGTGGCCTCGACGACGATATCGGCGGTGTTTTGCGTAAAGGCGCGCAGGTCGGCGACGTTCTCGGGGTCCTCGGCTACCGTCTCAGCCACGATGTCCGCTGCGCCGGCAAGCGCCTTCTCGGGCGTGTCGAAGCCGGCTTCCTCGTTGACGTATGCCGCGGCGGCGTCGAGCGCGCTGCCCTTGGCGGATGCCTGCATGATGACCATGTTAGCAAGCGGCTCCAGGCCGGCTTCGCGGGCCTTCTGCGCGCGGGTC
Organism: Collinsella sp.; assembly: GCA_048429085.1. Classification (GTDB taxonomy): domain Bacteria; phylum Actinomycetota; class Coriobacteriia; order Coriobacteriales; family Coriobacteriaceae; genus Collinsella. The sequence goes on along the minus strand of DBFOPE010000169.1, from coordinate 626 downwards.
ATGCGCTTTTTTCGGTAGGGCTTGTAGAGGTCCTCGACACGCTGGAGCTGCGTGGCCTCGCGAATCTGCTGCTCGAGCTCGGGCGTGAGTTTGCCCTGGGCGTCGATGAGCAGGATGACGTCCTCCTTGCGCTGCTCAAGATTGCGCAGGTAAGACAGGCGCTCGTCGAGTGCGCGCAGGGCAACGTCGTCCATGCCGCCCGTTGCTTCCTTGCGGTAGCGCGAGATAAAGGGGATGGTGTTGCCCTCGTCGATGAGCTTGACGGCTGCCTCGATGTTGTCAGCCTTAAGGTTGAGCTCGTGGGCGAGCTGGGCGATAAGATCCATGGGACTCCTTGCGTTTGAGGTGCGTTTGCAGCACAGAGCTACCAAGGATACCACCCGTCCTAAAAGACTGTTTTGGGGCCGCGCCACGAAAATGACCTATCTACTACGTTTGAACCGTATGGGTCGACCATGCCTGGTTTTACCGAAAATCGGCAAGCCGTCTACCTGCACTGATAATTGTTCTCGGGGGAAGCGGGCACTGCGGGGCGCGGCAACGGCGCGCGATTTCCGCGTCGCAGCGCTACCCTGATGCTGAATGCCGGGACGATGACCCACTGACCTGCTGACGCCTCTTCGGCC
>DBFOPE010000168.1:0-30899 GCA_048429085.1 Collinsella sp. | reverse complement strand
CCGCCGCTCGAGCTATCGGAACTCGAAGCCAGCTCACGGATGCTCTCGTGATACACGTCATCGAACGAATCGAGCGGCGACTCGGTACCGTAATGATGGTAGTACCACCAGTAGCAGGGGTAATTGTCGTAGAAACCGTCGGCCTCGCGCACCTCGGGCGGCACGGCCTCGGCAAGCTGACGCAGGACTTCCTTCGATACGCCCAGCGCCGCACCCATCACCAGAAGTTTATTCCACAGTACCAAATCGCCCGGAACGGCTTCCTTTAGGCGCGTGAAATCCTCAAGCCAATGCTTGAGCGCCTTGCAGCGAGCCGCCACCTCGGCGCCCTCCGGCGTAAAGCGGCGGAACGTAAGGCCCACGCCAATACCCACCAGCACAATCGGCACCGAGATAACCGCGGCGACAATGTTCGCCTGCGCGCCGTCGGTAAAGAAGATGGATCCCGCGGGAACACAGGCGATCAGAATACCGAGAACCAGGCAAAACACCATTGCGACAATGCCGTCCGAGGCAACGTACTCGCTATCGGCCAGCTTGCCCTTAACGGTGTTCTGATAGTCCTCGAGCTTGTCGCCCACGGGCGTAGCGTGCTGCTTGACGTAGTGCTGCAGCTCGTCAAACGTGCGCGAGCGATCGCCGTTCTCGTCGGGCTTAGCACCGGCAAAGAAGACCTTGAGCACCATGCGGTCAATGCCCTTGGCCGACTTCCAGCCCGCATCACTCACCGTCACGCGATACGTCTGCTCTTCTTTTTCACGCCCCATCAGGCCTTTCTTGGCCTTGGTCACGGTCGCCTGCTCCAGCTTGATCACACGGTCGTCGGTGAGCTTCATGAGCGTGGCGATATATGCCTGATCGGGCACCTCGTTCCAGCTCATGGGGGCCGAAAGCACGGCGGGATGGTCGGCCGAAGGCACATCGCGGAAATATTCGTCCTGGAAAAGCGGCTTTGGCTTGCGGCGGCGCAGCTTGAGCACAACGATTGTGCCGGTAAAGGCCACCGCCGCGACAACACTTAGCACGGCAAGTACATTGGCAATCATGCGAGCGTGAGCGCGGCGGGCGTTAGCTTCGTCGGCCCATTCCTTCTCTTCGCCCAGGATCGTTGACATGCGTTCTTCGCCCGAGGCGGCAAGCTGCGGCACCCAGTCGCTGGGGAAGGCGATGCGTGCCTCGGCGAATTCGCCCTGATGCACGCAGGGAATGGTATAGGTGACCATGGGTTCGTCCGCATCGAGCGATACGTCACCCGTCAGCGGACCGTGGCCCCACGCGCGGAAGTTATCGCCCTTGACGGCCGCCGTCCCGGCAGCGGCATTTGCGAAGTGCACTTCCATCTCGACGTCATCGGAATCCGCGGACCAGCCGTCGCCCACGAATTTCCAATAGAGCTCGGCGGTATCGGCCCAGTTCATAACCGCACCGGTCATGGTGTAGCTCACGTAATAGATCGCGCTATCGCCGCTCTCGTGGGGGCTGAAAACCTTGATCTTTACGCCGCTGTCGGACTGCTCAACCGTATAGACGCCGTTGTCGCCTTTGTTTGCGCTGTCGACCTTGTTAAACGCGGTGTCGTCTTCCTCGACGCTCAGCACATTGACGCCCGCCGCGCCGCCCTGCTGGTTAGAGCCTGTATTGATCTCCCAAAACACGCCGTTGATGTCGTCATCGAAATCAAACTGGCGTCCCTCGACAACGGTCAGCGAGCCGTCGGCCTCGACCGTGGCACCGATATAGGTTTGGGTCATGGAGTAGCCGTCGGCACGTGCAACGGCGGGCAACAGCAGCAGTGCGCACGCGACGAGCGCGCAAATGGAAACAAATCGCGCAAACGGGCGGCGCTGCCGGCTGACTTTGGCGGCGAGGGTGTTCATAGGCACATCCTTTGTCTGTAAAACCAACAGCGCCATTGTCCCACGTTTGCGGGTACGCATGACGAATATCTGGGCCAACGGAACGTCAAATGGGACAAAAGTCCCACCCGAGTCTGGCACTTAGGGACGTTCCTAATGATCTATTGGGGACGGAGGAAAACGGATCATTGGGTTGAACCGACGGACTGCAACAAATTTGTCGTTTGGGACGCTCTTTGGCCGAGTCCTGCGCCAGCAATAGATACCACTTCACAGCTCCGTCACAGGTGTAGCGGCTTTGTGTGGGCGCGGCATACGCTGATTGAGCCGCCAGTCGAGGGGCATAAAACAATTGAGCGAAAACGGTTTGCCCCTTTGCCGTTCGCTCGAGGATCATGTCCCCCTTTTCCGCGGAAACCCCGGCAGTTGCGAAGAGCTGCCGGGGTTTCTGTCGTTTGTGAGGCCGAGTCGGCGTACGGCGATCGAGACGTTGGGCCGCAGACCCACCGTGCGCAATGCGCAGCGCCGCCAACTTGCGAGCCACGGAAACGCCTTCCCTACCGTGCCCCGCGCTATACTCGTCCGCATGGATATCAAAACACGCAACATAGTAACGCCCGCCGCGGATGCACCAACGTCGCAACCCGCCTCCGTTCCCGCACCTGTCGTGGGCCGTTTTGCCCCGTCGCCCTCGGGCCGCATGCACCTGGGCAACGTGTTCAGTTGCCTGTGCTCGTGGCTTTCGGCCCGCAGCCAGGGCGGCAACATCGTGCTGCGCATCGAGGACCTGGACGATCGCTGCAAGCGCCCCGAGCTTGCCGCTCAGCTGATTGACGATCTGGCCTGGCTAGGGCTTCAGTGGGACGAAGGCCCCTACTACCAGCACGATCGCCTCGACCTGTACGAGAGCGCCTTGCACCAGCTGCAAGACGCCGGCCTCACCTATCCCTGCTTTTGCACGCGCGCCGAGCTCCACGCCGCCAGCGCGCCGCACGCCAGCGACGGCACGCCCATCTACCGCGGCGCCTGCCGAGGCCTTTCGGCCGAAGAGGTCGCCCGCCGCAGTGCCCTGCGCGCCCCGGCCACGCGCCTACGCGTGCCCGACATCGACGACCTCGCAGGCGACGTGATCGAATTCGTGGACCGCACGTACGGGGCCCAATGCGAGGCACTCGCCACCGAGTGCGGCGATTTTTTGGTGCGCCGCAGCGACGGCGTTTTTGCCTATCAGCTAGCCGTGGTGGTCGACGACGCTGCCATGGGCGTCACCGAGGTCGTGCGCGGATGCGACCTGCTGGGCTCCACGCCGCGCCAAATCTACCTGCAGCATCTGCTGGGACTTCCCACGCCGCACTACGCACATATTCCGCTGCTCATGTCACCGGATGGCCGCCGCCTTTCCAAGCGCGACCGCGATCTGGACCTGGGCGAGCTCCGCGCCCGCTTTGGCACGCCCGAGGCGCTGTTGGGCTGGCTCGCCGGGCAAACGGGCATCGCGCCGGACGCCACGCCACGCTCTGCCGAGCAGCTGGTCGAGCACTTTAGCTGGGACGTTATCCGCGCACACCGGGAGAACATCGTTATGGATGGAAGGACAGGCATGCAACAGACGACAGCCTGCCCTGACGAGCACCTCGATAGCGACATTGCCAAAGTATCAACAACCCAGCTTTCGCCAGAGGGGTTCGATGCGTTCTGCGAAATACTTGACTCTCCCACGCCTGAAGCTGCGAAAACGTTGCTCGAGCGCAAGCCGGCTTGGGAGTAAATCCCTTAACAAATCGGTTTTGGTTCGCCACGAAGCTCATGCGTCCGCGCCCCTACGCAACATCCCAGGGTTGGAGTTCGTCGCCCAGGTGAACGATGCAGTCGTAGAGTACGGTGTGACGCTCGGCCGGGTTGGCATCCCGATGGAAATGCCCGTAGTACCAGCGCTTGTAGTCCATGCGATCTTCCAGCTCATCGAAAAATGCCGTAAGCCGATCAACGGCGGGGTAATTCCAGCCGGGTGCCGGATAAAGCGTGGGCGAAAGCATGCGCGTCGAGCAGGTGTGGGTGACCACGTAGTCGACCTTCCAACCCACGCTGTCGAGCTTTGCCCGCGCCTCCTCAAAGTTGCGCTCGTCCGGCAGCTCCTGCGGCCACCAGCTGGAATGGGGAATGCGGTATTCCTTATCCACACTCGTGGCGCCGCCCATGGTAAAAATCGTTGAGCCGTCGAGCTCAAAAACCTCGCCGCGCGTCAGGCGCCGTATGGGAGAGGTATCCGACAGGCGCTGCGTCAGCCCACCGTGCCACAACTCCATGGGACGCTCCGCCCAGTGATCGAAACGCTCGTGGTTGCCGTCGACGAGCAGCACGGTATAGGGGCGCGACTCCAGCCAAGCGATGTCGGCACATTCTTCGGCAGAGAAATCCCACGGAAAGCCAAAGTCGCCGGCGACGATGAGATAGTCGTCGCTCGTCAGGCTATCCCCAAGCTCCCAATCGCGCAGCTTTTGCATGTCGAGGCCGCCGTGAATATCGCCCGTCACATAGACCGTCATCGGATTACCACTTCCCTCTTATATGTTTCGAGATCGTGCTCAATCTGCTCGTCACCCGTGGCGTTGACCCACCACGGCCATTTAACGCAACACACCGGCTCGTCTACCTGTGCAAACCGCGACCTGAGCTCTTCCAGGCTCACGGGGGCGTAGCTGTTAGCATCCACGCCCACGTCATAGCGCAGCAGCCCCTGCCTGAGGTTGAACTTGTTGTACGCGCCGCCGCAACTGTGGATATGCCCGTGCAAATGCCAGCTGCCGTGCGACATGCCCTGCCAGTCAGCCATAGGATAGTGGCTCAGCACGATTTTTTGGCGGTCGATCTTGAGCACGCAAATGGGCGGCTCAACGATAAAAGCATCCGCTACCGCAGACTGCGTCCAGTCTTTATCGTGATTGCCGGGCAGCAGATGAACGCGCTTGCATGTAATGCTTTTGCGCAGCTCATAGGCGTCTTGGACCGTCATCTTAAAGCTAAAGTCACCCAAGATGTAGAGCTCGTCATCCGCAGCAACCTTGCTGTTAATGTTGGCGACCATGGCATCGTTCATCTGCGCAACAGTCGACCAAGGCCTATCGCTAAGCCGTAGCATGTTCTCGTGTCCAAAGTGAGTATCGCCGGTAAACCAGATCACGGGGACCTCCTGTTGCTGCGGGGTATCCATCCCTTAGGGCTTACCCTTCATTTTTCCATCCAAACGGGTCAAGCACCCAAAAAATCAGATCGAGCACGCCGCCGGTTATCATGGCGCCGGCAAGGGCCATGCAAACGTGCAGAGAGCTGACACTTCGGAGCACGTCGAACGGCCCCAGAACAGCCAGCAGCGCGACCGCTGCGCCGGCAAGGCACAACGCGAGGCACGGCCCCGCGTCCTTGACGCATTTCTTTGCGAGATGCTTGGTGTTGTCACTCATCAAAATCGAACTCCTTAGAGGGTCGTTGTTCAGGTACATGCCGCCGCGGCAGAGCAGGGCGGCAGGGTAAGTGTCCCATGCCGTGCGGACACGTGTGCAAGCTCATGCCAAACTGCCAACCCCAATCGTCATACATCTAAAATACGAACGATCGATCTGTTATCCTGGCGCCAACATAGTCTTTCGAAAGGTTTGCCGGGATGACTACGCAGCGACAGATTGATATTGAATTCGACTCGCTTACACGCGAGAACGATTCACCCAAGCTCATCGCCAACTCGAAGGCGACAGGCGGAACACTACTATCCGTTATCAAGGAGCAGCTCTCAGCCTGCGGCTCTTTTGACTTTTGCGTAGCGTTTGTTGCAGACGGCGGCCTTCAAATCCTGGTCGAGACGTTCCAGGAGCTCAAGCAGCGTGGCATTAAGGGCAGGCTGCTCACGTCCACCTATCTCAACTTCAACTCACCCGATGTCTTTCGCAAGCTCCTGGAATACGACAACATGGAAGTTCGCGTATTCCAGGGTAATTTGCATGCCAAGGGATACATTTTTGATAAGGGCGAAACCAGCACGGTCATCGTCGGCAGCTCGAACATGACGCAGACCGCCCTCACCTGTAATAAAGAATGGAACGTGCTGTACCAGACTGTCGAGAACAGCCGCCTACTCGGCGAACTGAGGGGCGAGTTCAATTCGTTGTGGAACGACACCTCAACCGTTTTGCTTTCCCAAGACTGGATTGAGAACTATGCCGCATATCGATCGGCACGTCCGTCAAAGCCCAAATCGAAACCGACGTTCCAGGCGGCCGTTAGCCCAACCACGAACGACCTCGAAGAAATCAAGCCCAATAAAATGCAGCAGCGCGCCCTTGAGGCGCTCGGTGTAATCCACCGCAAGGGCGAGACCCGCGCCCTGTTGGTCTCGGCAACCGGCACCGGCAAGACCTTCCTTTCGGCGTTCGACGTGCTCGCAACTAAACCCCGGCGCGTCCTCTTTCTTGCGCACCGCCGGCGCATTATCGACGCCTCCCGTGCAAGCTACGAACGCCTCTTAGGTAGTAACTATACGTTCGACACCTATCAAACTGGCAAGAATATAAGCAATGCTACCTGCGTGTTTGCCATGTGTTCTTCGGTCGCCAAACATCTGAGCGATTTCCGTCCCGATGAGTTCGACTACATCGTCATCGACGAGGCCCACCGCACGGGATCCCAGGGCTACCAATCCATCATGTCGCACTTTACGCCTCGGTTTTATCTGGGCATGACCGCTACACCCAATCGCACCGACGGCTATGACGTCTTTGCCCTTTTCAATCACGTCATCGCGTTCCAGATCACGCTGCAGGACGCTTTGGCCGAGGAGATGCTAGCCCCCTTCCATTATTTTGGCATTCACGATCTGGAGATTGACGATGAGACAATCGAAGATACCGCCCTGTTCGGGCGCTTGACGTCCGATGAGCGCGTGCGTCACATCACCGAGAAAATCGAAGAGTATAGCGTCACCAAAAGCAACCGCAGGGGCTTAATTTTCTGCAATCGAAACGCCGAGGCCGAAGAACTGTCGCGCAAATTCAACGCTCTCGGATATCGAACGGCTGCAATTAGCGGTCAAGATTCCGATGAGGTCCGCGATGCCGCGATCAGCCGACTTGAAGCCGGCGAGCTCGAGTACATTTTCTCGGTCGATATCATGAACGAAGGCGTCGACATCCCCTCGCTCAATCAGATCATCATGCTTCGACGCACCGACTCCGCAATCATCTTTATTCAACAGCTCGGACGAGGTTTGCGCCTGAATGATGGCAAGGAATACGCACTGGTGCTCGACTTTATTGGCAACTACCAGAGCAACTTCTTGGTGCCCATCGCGCTTTCGGGTGACAAGACGTATAACAAAGACCGCCTGCGCCGTCTTGTCCAAGAGGGCGATTCGGCGATCCCCGGATGCTCGACCGTGAGCTTCGATCGTATTTCCGAGGCACGCATTTACAAGGCCATCGACGGCGGCGATTTCACCTCCGTCAGATTTTTGAAAAACGAATATCTCGACTTGCGCCAAAAACTCGGCAAGATTCCCTCGCTGCTCGAATTTGATCGTAACGGCTCCATCGATCCACTGCTTATCTTCAAGAATAGCGGCCTGGGGTCCTACCACGCATTTCTTTCCAAATACGAGCCGGACTACACGGTTCAATTTACCTCTGATCAGACCAAGATTCTCAAATTTATTTCTCAAAAACTTGCCGCGGGCAAGCGATTCGAAGACCTCTATTTGCTTCAGACGCTCGTCGAAGCCGGACACGAGAGCTACCGGCATATGCGCGAAGCTGCGCTTAGGAACTACCGCGCACAGCTTAAGGACAGCGCCGTTAGGTCGGCAATCGCAGTCCTTAAGGGCGACTTTGCCACTCCTAAGGATTTCGTTTCCCTACTTATTGACGATGGAACCGGACCTCGTCTGACCGAAGCGTTTGCGACCGCCCTGCGCAACGCAGAGTTCAAGCGTCAGATTCTCGAGGTGCTGGATTTTGGTATCGCGCGCAACCGACTCGACTATGCCGAGACGTATGAAAACACAAATTTCGTTCTCAACGCCAAGTACACGTACGAAGAGGTTTGCCGCTTGATGAACTGGGAAAAGAACATCAACGGCCAAAATCTTGGCGGCTATTTTTACGACGAGAAGACCAATACATTCCCCGTGTTCATTAACTATGACAAGGCGCCCGACATTAGTGAGTCAATTCAGTATGAAGACCGCTTTGTTTCGCCGAGCAAGCTCATCGCAATCTCGAAGGGCAACCGCACGCTCAACTCCCCCGAGATTCTGCGACTGCAGGCATGGCCGGGAAACGGCCTGAAGACGTATTTGTTTATGCGAAAGAACAAGGACGATAAGGGTGGCAAGGAGTTCTATTTCTTAGGCGAAATGCATCCGACCGGCGAGTTCGAAGCTATTAAAACTAAGAGCGGCGACAACGCCGTCGAAATCGAATATGAGCTCAATGCGCCCGTGAGGCAGGACATTTACGAGTTTATGCTCAGCGATTTGAGCGAGGCCGAGTAATAACAAAAAAGGAGCGAGTCGCCATATGGCACCCGCTCCTTCTGTCTACTTAAGCCCGAGCTTCTTTTCGAGCTCATCGACAACCTTAACGTCCGCCGGAAGCCAATCGACATCCCACAGGTTATTGGTATCAAGCCATTTCATATCCTCATGAGCGTGCTCTTTGAACTCCCCCGAAAGGATGTTAGCCAGGTAGCACTGCATCGACAGGTGGAACGTCTCATAATCGTGTTCGACCGTGCAAAGATAGTCGAGGTTACCGATCGTGACCTCGAGCTCTTCTTGAATCTCGCGCACGATTGCCTGCTCGCCGGTCTCGCCCGGCTCGAGCTTGCCGCCCGGAAATTCCCAGCCGTCTTTAAACTCGCCATAGCCGCGCTGACAGCTCAGGATTTTTCCGTCCTTCTGAATAACCGCTGCTGCAACATTGATTGATTTCATAACTAGTTATCACCTCTCCAGTTGAGCCCAACCAGTATAGGTGATCGACCGCCCGCCATGTCCCAGTCGCCTCAAAACCACCTGCTCGACCAACCCATAACGCTGTTTTGCACCGGCACCCCATCCCCCGCTATCGAGGTCTAATACTTTTCCGCGAAGTGAACGTCTGTTTTTGGACCCCTGAAGCATCCACATTTTTCGTCGGCAAAATCGCAGGATTCCAGCACCGAAACCGCAGGAAACGGCACCTCTAAAGTGTCGATGCTTCGGGGGTCCGATTTAGCTCGTTCACTTCTCGGGAAAAGTATTAGACCTCGTCGGCAGCAGCCCAAAAGGTGAGTCGTTTCTCCCCCGCGCAACCCAATAGACACATTCCGCTCCTCCCTCACACCACCCAAAAACTCATCCAACATTAATCTTGGCTCAAGAATCGCTTAATCTATAACCTGCACTATAGAGTTCGACCAAGGGCGGGGCGGCGCAACGCAGACTGCCGAACGCAACGCTCGCGCCCATCGAACGAAAGGACAGGTCATGGACGACCTCGAAAAAGTTGAAACCATCCGCACCAAGTGCAACGTGAGCTACACCGATGCCAAGGCCGCGCTCGACGCCGCTGACGGCAACGTTCTGGATGCCATTATTTGGCTCGAGTCGCAGGGCAAGACCCAGACCACGTCGGCGCACGCCGCCACCGAGTCCGCGCCGGCCGATGAGCCCTCGGCCGAGATGGTCGCCGCGCAGGCCGCCTATGAAAAGTCGAGCGAAAAGACCGACTTCTCCAAGAAGATGGACAGCGTGTGGGAGTACCTCAAAAAGCTCTTCCGCCTGAGCCTGGACACCAAGTTTATCGCCACGCGCCGCGATGCGATCATCCTCAACATCCCCATCCTGATTCCCATCGTCGCGCTGTTTGCCTGGGGCGCCACGATTTGGCTGATGCTGCTTGGCCTGTTCTTTGGCATGCGCTACCGCATCGATAGCGACGGCGACGTGCCCGGCAGCATCAACAACCTGATGGACAGCGCTGCCAATGCCGCGGACGACATCAAGCAAAATCTGAACGACGACAAGTAATCGCAGACGGGGGCACGCATGGCACGGATCTTGATCGTAGAGGACGAGGAGAAAATCGCCCGCTTTGTGACGCTCGAGCTGGAGCACGAGGGCTACCAGGTGGAGCACGCCGCCGACGGTCGCACCGCCGTGGACCTGGCACTGGAGCGCGACTACGATTTGATTCTGCTCGATGTGCTGTTGCCGCAGCTCAACGGCATGGAGGTCTTGCGGCGTGTCCGCAAGCACAAGGATGTGCCGGTGATTATGGTCACCGCGCGCGATGCCGTGATGGACAAGGTTGCCGGGCTCGATGCCGGCGCCGACGATTACCTGACCAAGCCGTTTGCGATTGAGGAGCTGTTCGCACGGATCCGCGTGGCGCTGAAGCGCTCGGAGGCCGTGCGGGCGGCTTCGGGCGTTGACGGCGCCGGCGCCAGGGCTGGCGTAGCGAGCGGCACGGCCGCCGGTATCGCCACAATGTCCCCGGCAACCGACACGGCCCAGACCGCTGCCTCTCCCTCCCCCGCCGCGCTCGCCGTGGGCTCGGTCGCGCTCGACCCAGACCGCCGCGAAGTCACGGTCGACGGCTCGCCCATCGTGCTGACTGCCCGCGAGTTCGACGTTCTCGCCCTGCTTATGGCGCATGCCGGCACCGTGCTCACGCGCGAGCGCATCGCGCACGAAGCGCTGGGCTACGAATACGTGGGCGACACCAACAACGTCGACGTGCACATTGCGCACCTGCGCGCCAAGATCGAAGACGCCGGCAGCGCCCGCATCATCCAGACCGTGCGCGGGGTGGGCTATGTCTGCCGCGCGTAACACCGAGGCCAAGCGCGTCACCTCTATCGCCCGCGCCATCAACTGGGGCTATATGTGGCGCCGCCTGATGGGCTACGTCTGGCTCGATCTGCTGCTGATGGTGATTGCGGCGGCGATCCTCGTCTATGGATACAACCAGACGCTGCCCGACGGCGCGTTTACCGCGGGATGGATTCCCGGCGCCACCGTTCACGGCATGTCGCTGACGCCCGCACGCGGCTGGGATCTGGCAACGCTCACCTATACCGTCGAGTTTGCGCGTACCACCAAGACCTTCCCCCTCGCGCAGGACCTCGTCGCACTATGGCCTCTCTACCTTGTCGTTGTGGGTTGGCAGGTCATCAGCGTGCTCAACATGCTCGGTGGTGCCCGCCGTGTGCGCCGCACCATGGCACCGCTCAACGACTTGGCCTTGCGCGTGAACGAACTCGGCCGCATGCAGCTCGCCGGCGGCAAGATGGAAACACTGGAGCAGGCCATCGAGCGCGCAAGCGTCGACTCGCCGAGCGTCACCACCGGCGACGCCGATCTGGCAAGCATCGAGGTCGCGCTCAACCGCCTGCTGCGCCAGATGCAAGAGGCCAAGCTGCAGCAGATGCGCTTTGTCAACGATGCAAGCCACGAGCTGCGCACGCCCATCGCGGTGATTCAGGGCTACGTAAACATGCTCGACCGCTGGGGCAAAGACGACCCGGACGTGCTGGCGGAATCCATCGCCTCGCTCAAGGCCGAAAGCGAGCACATGCAGGAGCTCGTGGAGCAGCTGCTGTTTTTGGCACGCGGCGATGCCGGGCGCACGGTCCTGCGGCGCGCGAATACCAACCTGGCTGCACTGGTCGGCGAGGTATGCGAGGAATCGCAGATGATCGATACCGAGCACACGTATCGACTGGCCTTTGACGCTGCGCTTGTCAGCGACCCGCGCTGCGACGCGCCCGTCGACGTGGCGCTCGTGAAGCAGGCCCTGCGCGTAATCGTGCAGAATGCCGCCAAGTATTCGGACGCGGGCACGCCCATCACGTTTGGCGTGGCGCCGGATGCGGGCGCGGGCACGATCGACATAAACGTTGAGGACGAGGGCATCGGCATGAACCAGGAATCCGCAGCTCACGCGTTCGAACGGTTCTACCGTGCCGACAACGCACGCGATGCCGGCGCGCAGGGCTCGGGCCTGGGGCTCGCCATCGCCAAGTGGATCGTCGATAGCCACGGCGGCGTCATCGGCGTGACCTCAGTCGAGGGCGTCGGCAGCCGCTTTACGATTCGCCTGCCACGGTAGGGATGCCCCTCGGCATAAATAAAGGGATAGGGCCATGCGGCCCTATCCCTTTTCGTTAGCTATAGCAGCTTGTGCGCTACTCGCAGCACAGGTGCACGGCGAAGCCGGCGAACTCGCGCTTAAAGTACACGAGCTTGGTGCCGCCGTCGGGCAGCAGCGCGCGCGACTCCTCGTTGACCTCGAGCCCGCGCTCGGCAAACCACTTCTCGGCCGTATCAATGTCGTTGACGGCAAAGCCGATGTGGCCCTTGGTGCCACGACCATTCTGCTTCATGACCTCGACCAGCGAATCGTTAAAGTACGAAACCGGGGTCTCGATAACGGGCAGACCCATCGTCGTCGAGAACAGCTCCGCGATCTCCAGGGCATCGACCGGGTCGGTGGCGTTGATGCCCACGTGAGCGACGCGCATGCCAAAGAGCTCGACCGGGTTGGCGTTCTGCTCACTCATACAGTCAGCGCCTACTGAGCCATAACGTCGAGGACGGCCTTCTCGGCAGCGACGCGGTTCATGCCGGTCATGAAGGGCACGCCGCTCACGTACGGGCAGGTGAGGCCCTCGGGGGCAACGGTGGTGGCGATCAGCAGGTCGGCGCCCTCGTCGCAAACGTCCTTGGCCTCGGAGATGGCGCACTGCACGATCTCGTACTTGTCGGCGTAACCGTTGGCGTCGAGCATGGTGGCGACCTTCTGGGCAACGAGCGTGGAAGTAGCAGCGCCAGCACCGCAAGCCAAAACAATCTTCTTCATAGGTAATGTCTCCCTTCATGGTTTACTTTAGGTAAGTGTACCGCAGCGAGCGATGGCACTCGGCCTCGATGAGCTTTTATGCCAGTTTGCTTGCGCGCTGCGTATAATACATCTAGTACGTGTTGTCATACCGCTCGCTTTATGAGCGACTAAGGACCCCAATATGCCCGATTCCCGCACCCTCTGGACCGCCGTCGTCATTATTTGCATCGCCGTGTCGGTATTCTTTAGCGTCAAAAAACGCACCACGTTTAAGCGCCTGCAGCAGCTTATGGCTACGAAGCAGTGGGACGAGTTCGATCGTTTGCTCGATGGCAAACTCACCAGCATGCTGTACCCGCGCTATAACCGCGACTACCTGCGACTGAACTCCTATCTGCTGCGCGAGGACCACAAGCGTGCCGACGAGATGTTCGATTTGCTGCTGGGGCTCAACCTGCCCAAAATGCAGCGCGTCGACCTGGTGATTAAGGCCTTTAACTACTACGTTGGCCAGGAGGACCGCAAAAAGTCCAAGGAGCTGCTGCACGAGATCAAAGGCTTTGAGGGCGGCCAGGCCGAGGCAGTCGCACACGAATGCCAACTGATGTACGACACGATGATCCTCAAGCGCCACAACGACATTCCCGAGCTGGAGCGCATGCTCAAGGAGGCCGGTGACGACAAGGTCAAGAGCTGCCGCCTGGAATACCTGCTGGCCCTGCAGTACAAGAACAAGGGCGACGAAGCCAAGTTTGCCGAGTACTTGGAAAAGTCAGGCCGGCACTCAATGGCCGTCAACGCGTAACGGACGGCTTGTGCTAGACTTCTAGTCTCACGGGGGCGTGGCGGAATTGGCATACGCAGGAGACTTAAAATCTCTCGCCGCAAGGATTGTGGGTTCGAGTCCCACCGCCCCTACCATGTGATTGCTTACGAGCCCGTGTCCCGTTGGGATGCGGGCTCGTTTCTTTTGGACGCCGGCGGGACTCGAACCCGCGAGGGGGCGAGCACCAGGCGGACGCGCAGCGTCCGCAGCGAGCCGACGAGGGCGCCGGCAGGCGGCCGAAGCCGGTGCGGATTTGCGCAGCAAATACGCGGACGTCCCACCGCCCCTACCATATGGAGCTTTCGAGCCCGTGTCCCCAAGGGATGCGGGCTTGTTTCTTTTAGATGCCGGTGGGACTCTAAGCTGCGGTGGAATAGATCCTGTTTATACCGTTTATCAGCTTATTTAGGAACTATTTCACCGCAACTCAGAGGAAGACGGTTAAAGAGCGCTCAGGCTGGGGACCCAGGCGATGGTGGGGGTCGCGCCGTCGAGAACCTCGTTGATGGTGGCGGCCATGCCGGCAAGCAGGCTGTTCTCGCTTACGGTGAGCGTGTCGTAGCCGCCGGCTCGCATGAGCTCGCGGATTACCACGGCGCCAGCCAAGATCACGCCCGCGCGTTTGGGCTGCACACCCGGTAGCGCGGCGATGCTGCCCGCGTCCAGCGTGGACATGCGCTCGATAGCGGCCGAGACCTGCTCCAGCGAAAGCTCGCGCAGGTGCACGAAGCTCGAATCATACGGCTCCAGCTCGTGGACCAGAGCCACCAGCGTAGTCACCGTGCCGCCCACTGCGACCAAGCGTTCGGCGCGCTCAAAGTCGACAGGCAGACTCTCAAAGTAGCCCGCAAACTGCTCGTTTGCCCATGCGGCAGCGGCAGCAAGCTCGCCGTCCGCAGGCGGCAGCGCCGAGAAAAACCGCTCCGTCACACGGCGGCAGCCAATGTCCAGCGAGCGCGTCCCTTCTAGCGCAAAGACGCCACGCTCCGGCGCATAGACGCCCGTCGCGAGCTCCGTGGATCCGCCACCCGAATCGGCAACAATAATGCGCTCGCCGGCAAAGTCGTGCGCCACGCCAAAAAACGTCAGGCGTGCCTCGACCTCGCCCGGAATCACCTGCGGTTCGAGCCCCAGCTCGCGCAGGCCGTCCAGCAGCAGGGCGGCATTGGACGCATCGCGCGCGGCACTCGTGCACGTGGTGCAGATGCACACGGCCCCAAAGGCATGCGCCTCGTCCACAAACATGCGACACGCGGCGAGCACACGCTCGACGGCCGCCTCGCAAAAGCGGCCCGTCGCGTCCACGCCCTCGCCCAAGTCGGTGATCTCGGTATGCTTGGACGATTCCACGATCGCCCCGGCCTCGACCTGCGCTAACACCAGTCGCGACGACACTGTTCCCAGGTCGATCGCGGCTACCTTATAGCGTTTGCAATCTGCCATTGCAGGCTCCCCTCCGGGCGCTATTTGCCGTTGGACACGACCGTCTGGCCCTCGACACCGTTAAACCCAAACAGCATGTCGAGCGCCTGGATGTACCACGGCGCGTCCTTACCGACGTCTTCGATTTCCTTGGCAACTTCGCTGGCCTTCTTGGCGTTCGACGACTTCTTGCTCGAAGACGAATCCGAATCGTCGTCCAGGCCCTGCACTTCAATTCTCTTCTCGCCGGGCATCACCAGGCCCAAGTCCTCGGATGCCGCGTCCTTGATACCCTCCTCCGAGAGCAGCTTGTCGACGCTTTTCTGCAGCTCGTCGTTGTACTGCTGGCGAATCTCGACCTGCTTGGCCAAGATATCGTTCGAGCGTTTGGCAACGTAGAGGTCGCGCACGGGAAAGTACAGGCTCACGAGCACCAGGACGACGACAATGCCAATAAACAGCCCGCGCTGGGGTCCATGGGTAAAGTCGTAGATCGCCTTGACCACCGCATTGTCGTTGGCGTAGTGCATGAAGTCCGAGCCCGAAAGACGGCTCGAGGGCCTGGTCGACTTTTCGTGCGTTTGAGCCGAGGGGTGCTGCGTACGCGAAGCATGCGTCGGGGGCGCCGAGCGTGGCGGGCGACCCGTCGACGTATTCATTTGAGCACGGGGATGTGAGGCACTTGCCGGACGCTGTGCGCGGCGATCGACACCGGCGTAGTCGGACCCGCCGAGCTGCACGGTACGCGCACGACGAGGCGACGGCTCGCGCGAACCGGCGGAATAATACCTGTTGTCGTAAATCTGATCCATGTGCGCCTTGTGCGGTTGAGGTTTGTTTGCGCTAAGTCCTTTAGTTATAGCACGAGCGCCCGCACCGCCTTCGCCAGCCTTTGCTCGACATAAAAAAGGCGCTGAGCCGTATGGCCCAGCGCCCATAGTTCTTTGCGGCATCCAGCCAAGACGGGGAGGAACCGAGTCAGCCTCCCCCTCGCCAAATTCGCCCGTTTAGCGAATGTTGTAGAACGCGGCCTTACCGGCGTAGCGCGCGCTGCCCTCGAGCTCGTCCTCGATGCGGATGAGCTGGTTGTACTTGGCAATACGGTCGCTGCGGCACGGGGCGCCCGACTTGATCTGGCCGGCGTTAACACCCACGACCAGGTCGGCGATCGTGGAGTCCTCGGTCTCGCCGGAACGGTGACTCACGATGCAAGCGTAGCCGGCCTCCTTGGCAGTCTCGATAGCCTCGAGCGACTCGGTGAGCGTGCCAATCTGGTTGACCTTGACCAGGATCGCATTGGCGGCGCCCAGCTCGATGCCCTTCTTGAGGCGCTCGGTGTTGGTGACGAATAGGTCGTCGCCCACCAGCTGCACTTTGTTACCAATGCGGCGGGTAAGCTCGACCCAACCGTCCCAGTCCTCCTCGGCCATGCCGTCCTCGATGGAGATGATGGGATAGGTGTCGACAAGCTTCTCCCAGTAATCGACCATCTGGGCGCTCGTGTACTCTACGCCCTCGCCCTTGAGCTCGTACATACCGGTCTCGGCGTTGTAGAACTCGGTCGAGGCCGGATCCATGGCGTACATGAAGTCGACGCCGGGCTTAAAGCCGGCCTTCTCCACGGCCTTGGTGATGTACTCGAACGGTTCGGCGTTGGTCTTGAGGTTGGGCGCAAAGCCGCCCTCGTCGCCCACGCCGCCGCCCAGGCCTGCCTCGTGCAGCACGCCCTTGAGGGTGTGGTAGACCTCGGCGCACCAACGCAGGCCCTCGGTAAAGCTCGGAGCGCCCACCGGCATGATCATGAACTCCTGGAAGTCAACGTTATTGTCGGCATGCACGCCGCCGTTGAGGATGTTCATCATGGGCGTGGGCAGCAGGTGGGCGTTAACGCCGCCCAGGTACTGGTACAGCGAAAGGCCCGCCGACTCGGCAGCGGCGCGGGCGACGGCCAGCGACACGCCCAAGATGGCGTTAGCGCCGAGCTTGGTCTTGTTGGGAGTACCGTCCGCGGCGATCAGCGCGGCATCGACGGCGCGCTGGTCGAAGGCATCGAGGCCCACGACGGCATCGGCGCACTCGTTGTTGACGTGCTCGACGGCCTGCGAGACGCCCTTGCCCAGATAGCGACCTTTGTCGCCGTCGCGCAACTCGCATGCCTCAAAGGCGCCGGTCGAAGCGCCCGAAGGCACCATCGCGCGGCCGAAGCTGCCGTCCTCGAGCACGACCTCGACCTCGACGGTGGGGTTGCCGCGGCTGTCGAGTACCTCGCGACCGTAGACGTCCAAAATATCGCTCATGTTGTCTCCCTCTCACTTGGAAACGTAGTTGATGCAAGCGACTGGCCGACTGTGCACCATCGGTGCGCCTCCGTAAGTTAGCCATGTCGCACTTTTTGCATTATGCCCTAAGTTAGCCGAGGGATACATATGAATTGGAGAAATCATTCTTTGAGGCGCTTGTTTTTGCACCGAACATTCATCTCTAGAGGTCGCCCCCCCACCATTAAATTCTTCTATCGGCATACCGTCTTTACCTGGCTTGCGAATGAAAGAGCCAATAATGTACTTTTACATCGTGCAAAGTTCTGGATATCGTGCAATTCTAAGGGTCTGAAGTTCTGGATATCGTGCATAATCAGGTTATAAAAGTTCTGGATATCGTGTACGAGGTAGCCATGCTTAAACGAAAAGCCTATGACAAACTATTAAAATGGAAGCATGAAAGCGCTGGTAAAACAGCACTTCTTATTGAAGGAGCCCGCCGCGTCGGAAAGAGCACGCTTGCCCGCACGTTTGGAGAAACCGAATACAAGTCCTGCCTTGTCATTGATTTCTTTCAAGCACCTGCCGAAGTTAAGCAATATTTTGAGGACTATCGCACTGACTTCGACTCGCTCTTCCTCTATCTCTCGGTTTTCTATAACGTCAAACTCTATGAACACGAAACGCTTATCGTCTTTGACGAGGTCCAGATGCACCCGCAAGCACGCGGACTCATCAAGTATCTCGTTGCAGACGGACGTTACGACTACATCGAAACTGGATCCCTGCTCAGCATCAAGCAGAACATTAAAGATATCGTCATCCCATCCGAGGAAGAGTCTCTGGAACTTGAGCCCCTCGACTTTGAGGAGTTTCTTTGGGGCATGGACGAAAAGGGGCTGGCCGATCTCATTCGCATGAGTTTTAACAAGATGAAGCCGCTCCCCGATGCCCTACATCGCAGAGCGCTCTCCCTTATGCGCGAATACATGCTCGTAGGTGGCATGCCTGAGCCGGTATCCATCTATGTTGAACAGCGCGCTTTTGCGCCCGTCGACGCTTCGAAGCGCCGAATCGTCCAGCTCTATCGCAACGATATCTCTCGTTTTGCAACCGGTTACGAATTCAAAGTCGTCTCCGTACTCGATGGCATCCCGGGTCAGCTCTCTAGGCACGAAAAACGATTCAAGCTTTCCTCACTTGATAAAAACGCACGCATGCGCACCTACGAAGAAGCCTTCTTTTGGCTGGCAGACGCGCGAATTGCCAATATCTGCTATGCCGCAAGCGAACCGAGCGTGGGCCTTTCACTCAGCATGGAGCAAACGGCCCTCAAGTGCTACATGGCAGACACCGGTCTGCTTGTAACGCTTGCCTTCTCTGACAACAACGATACCGATGAGGACGTTTACAGGGCCGTGCTTCGCGGCGACATCGGATTGAACGAAGGAATGCTTACCGAAAACTACGTTGCCCAATCTCTAAAGGCCAATGGACACAGGCTCTTCTTTTATTCCCAAAGCGGAAAGAAGGAGGGAGAGGAGCGCATGGAAATCGACTTCCTCGTTGCCCGACCCTATGTCAATGCCGCCGGAAAGCCGCGCATCAGCCCCATCGAAGTTAAGTCGCCACGCAGATACGGAACCATCTCCCTCGACCGATTCCGCGCGCGCTTTAACAAGAAGATTGGGATGGCTTACGTGTTGCACCCTAAACAACTCGAGTGGGATGCCGAAGCACAGCTGGCACATCTTCCGTTGTATATGGCTTTTTGCTTGTAGAGACCTCTCTACGAATGGATGCCGTGAGAGACGCAGGCCTCACTCGCTTGCTTTTGCTTGGTCCCACAGGTCGTTGAGTTGAGCGGTTGAGCAGGCGGCGAGGTCATCGCCCGCCTCGTGCACGGCGGCCTCCATCGCAGCCCAGCGACGGCGGAACTTGGCTGTGCTGGCGCGCAGGGCGCTCTCGGCGTCGATACCCTCTTTGCGTGCAACGTTGACTAGGGCAAAAAGCAGATCGCCAAACTCCATCTCGCGCTCGGGCGTTCCGGGGGCCTCGGCCTCAAACTCGGCACGCTCCTCTGCTACCTCGTCCCACACATCCTGGACCGTCTCCCACTCAAAGCCCACGGCAGCCGCCTTGCGCGACACCTTCTGAGCCTGCATCAGCGCCGGCAGATGCGTGGGCACACCGTCGAGTAGGCCCTCGGGCGCAGCCTCGCCCGCCGCCACGGCCTTGTCCTTGGCGGCCTTCTCGGCAAGCTTGACCTCGTCCCAAATCTTGAGCACCTCGTCGGAGCTCTCGGCGTCCGCATCGCCAAACACGTGCGGATGACGGCGAATGAGCTTGGCGTCGATATCGCGCGCCACATCGGCCAGCGTAAACTCACCGGCATCCGCCGCGATCTGCGCATGCAACACTACCTGCATGAGCACGTCGCCCAGCTCCTCGCGCAGGTGTGCCGCATCATCGGCCTCGATGCAGTCGAGCGCCTCGTAGGCCTCCTCGATCATGTTCTTGCCAATGCTGCGGTGCGTCTGCTCGCGATCCCACGGGCAGCCATCGGGCTGACGCAGACGCCAGATAGTCTGCACCAGATGCTGCAGCTCGGCCGACGCGTCGACCAGCGTGGACAGGTCGCGCGAACCCTCGGCATTTTGCTGAGCCATGTGCTGCGCCATGGTTATTCCTCCTCCAGGACCACGTGACGGAACGCGCCGCCCTCGTAGATGCCGTAGCTGTGCGTACCGTCCTTGGGAATGCTCACGCTGCCGGGATTGAAGAGCCACAGGCCCGGGTGCGCGGCGCTTGCCTCGTTAACCTTGATGTGCGTATGGCCGTAGACGAGCGCGGAGCCCTCGGGCAGCGCGGGCGCGTGGTCGACGCTGTTGTGCATGCCGGCGCCAAAGACGTGGCCGTGCGTCAGGAACAGTTCGCGGCCGGTCTCATCAAACAGCGTGGCGTAGTCGGCCATGACGGGAAAGTCGAGCACCATCTGGTCGACCTCGGCGTCGCAGTTGCCGCGCACCGCGATGATGCGGTCGGCCAGGGCGTTGAGCAGCGGAATCACGCGCTTGGGGGCGTAGTCGCGCGGCAGGTCGTTGCGCGGACCGTGGTAGAGCAGGTCGCCCAGCAGAACGATGCGGTCGGGCTGCTCGGACTCGATGGCGGCGACCAGGCGCTCAGTCCAATATGCCGAACCGTGGATGTCAGAGGCGATGAGGTATTTCATGAGGGATCCTTTCGGGATGGAGTTGACGGAGCCGGTCGCGGCGCGCCGCACGATCTTGTTATTCAAATCGCAGCGCCGCGCTCTGGGCCGCCTGCATCACGCGCTGGAGCGGTACGTCGTGCTCACGGGCAAGACGGGCGCAGTCTTCGTACTCGGGCGCCGCGCGCTCGCTGCCGTCGGGCAGGGTCGCCACCTTGACGGACACCTCGCCCCATGGCGTTGTTACGCGCTCAAAGCGGCGTGGTAGGCAAACGCGCTCCATAACCTGGCGGCGGATGCCATTGGTCGTGGTTTCCAAAAAGATAATCGTCTGTAGGCGCTCGATATCCTCGTGGGTACAGATTACCTGCAGCTGCCAGCCGGGACGGCCCTTCTTGCAATAGAGGGGCAGCCAGTGCACCTCGCGCGCACCGGCCTCGCGCAGGCGGTCGGCGGCGTAGGCGAGCACCTCGGGCGACGCGTCGTCGATATCGCATTCCAGCTTGACGATGGTCTCGGGCGCATCGGTCTCGCGGGACAGCGGAGATTTGCTATCGCATGGCATACGGTCCGGCTCCTTTCCGCACGGGCTCGTTTTGTTCATTCAAACGCTAGCACATCGCGGGCGGCGTGGATGTGGCGGAGCGCGATGAGCGCGATTTTCCCTGTCCGCAAGAAACCGACACCCCGGCGCGCTCGTCGCATCGAGAGCCGCGCCGCTACAATGGAGCGAATTCGCCTGACGCAAAGGAGCTGCCATGTCTGCTTGCCCGCTGGTCGATTGCCATACCCACACCTCGTTTTCGGACGGGCACGCCTCGTTTGAGGACAACGTTCGCGCCGCTGCTGCGGCCGGGTGCCACGTCATGGTCTCGACTGACCACCTCACCCTACCCGCCAGCATGGACGCCAACTGCGAAGTGCAGGTTGTCGAGGGCGACCTGCCGGCACATCGCCTGGCCTTTGAGGACGCCCGCAAGCTTGCCGCGCAGATTGCGCCGGAGCTCGAGCTTATCTATGGCTTTGAATGCGATTGGTACGAGGGCTGCGAGCCTTTGGTCGAGCGCTGGTCAGCGGGTGCCATAGTGCGCTTGGGCAGTGTGCACTGGACTGGCGATCCGGGCGATATCATGGCCGGTGCTGCGGGCACGGCGGGGACGGAGGACGTCGCTCGTCCCGATACGCCCGATTCGCTTTGTGGCTGGGTCGACGATGACACCGACCTGCATGTTTGGGAAAACCTGGGCGTACGCGGCGTGTGGGAGCGCTATGTCGATAACTGGTGCCGCGCCTGTGAAAGCCCGCTTAACTTTGATGTAATGGCCCACCCCGACCTGGTCATGCGCTTTTCGAAGGAAGGCTTTGCGCCCGACTTTGACCCCGCGCCATTCTGGGAGCAGATGGCAGAGTGTGCACACGACACGGGCCGCCGCGTTGAGGTCTCGACTGCCGCGCCGCGCAAGGGGCTCGACGACTACTACCCCGCGACCGGATTGCTGCGTTGCTTTGCCCATGCCGAGGTGCCCATTACCTTTGGTTCGGATGCGCACCGCGCCTGCGATATCTGCTGGAACATCCGCGAGGCCCAGGCCCACGCCTACGACTGTGGCTATCGAACCTTCGACATCCCCCACCTCACCGGAGAATGGGAGCCCACGCCCCTCGCCTAAGACTAGTCGTTGGGGACACTCTTCACAAATGACCCCTTGGGGACGGAGGAAAACAGGTCGTTTTGCTCACCACCGACGCCCGTGCAACACCACCCGCCAAAAAGAACGCCCGTTTACTACGATGAACCGCAAACCTCCGACCATCGGCTTAATGTGGAAAATAAAACCGCAGGTAGAAGCGTTGACGATTTGCTCAAAATCGACGTGTGGTCAGCAGATCCAGTTTCATCGTAGTAATTGGGCATGCTATTTGGCAGCGCCGGCAAAGACTGTCCCAAACGACTAGTCGTTTAAGAACGTCCCCAATGACTAGTGGCGGCGGGCGTTGAGTTCGCCGGCCAGCTCGTCGAGGGTGATGCCGTAGCGCTCGAGCGTCACGAGCAGGTGGTAGACCAGGTCGCCGGCCTCGTAGCGGATGTGATCGTGATCGTTATCCTTGCAGGCCATGATCACCTCGCTCGCCTCCTCGGCAAGCTTCTTGAGCAGCTCGTCCTCGACGTCGGTCAACAGACGAGCGGTGTAGCTCTCCTGCGGCGATGCGTCGCGACGGCCGTGAATCACCTCGGCGAGCCCCGTCAGCGTCTCACCGATATTTCCATCCTGAACGTTTGCGGTGCGCACACCCATAGTTCAATCCTTTCTGGTTGGCCAAGCGCCTAGTCGAGCGCCCGTCCTACGCGAGTTTCTTAAAGAAGCAGGTACGGTTGCCGGTGTGGCAGGCCGGACCCGGCGAGTCGACCTTGACCAGCAGCGTATCGCTATCGCAGTCGGCCCAGAGCTCCTTGACCTCCTGCATGTTGCCGCTCGTCGCGCCCTTGTTCCAGAGCTCCTGACGGCTGCGGCTCCAAAACCACGTGGCCCCGGTCTTGAGCGTCAGCCCCACCGACCCCTCGTTCATCCAGGCAACCATAAGCACCTCGCCAGTGTCATACTGCTGAACCACACAGGGAATCAGCCCCTTGGCGTCGTATTTAAGATCCGCTGGAGTAGTAATTTCTCTCATTTCAATTCCCCAATTTAAACATCGCCGGTCGGCGAGGGTTGTCCAGGTGCCGCAGGTTGCCGCGAAAGAGGAGCGACGCGTACTTTGGTACGCGAGTGACGGTTTAAGCGGCAAGATGCGGTACCTGGACAAGCCGCAGCATTAGAAGTCCAATCTCACAGGGATGCCCTGTGAGGCCATATACTCTTTGACTTCGCGAATGCTGAAGGTTCCAAAGTGAAAGACGCTGGCCGCCAGCACGGCGTCGGCTTCGCCCTCGATCACGCCCTCGGCAAAATGCTCGAGCGTGCCCACGCCGCCGCTCGCGATGACGGGAATCGGCACCGCGCGCGCCACGGCACGGGTGAGCGCCAAATCAAAGCCGGCCTTGGTGCCGTCGCGATCCATGCTGGTCAGCAGGATCTCGCCAGCGCCGCGACGAGCCGCCTCCTCGGCCCACGCCACCGCATCGATACCCGTGGCGTTGCGACCGCCCGCCGTGAAAACCTCCCACTTGTCGGCACCGGATGCGCCGGGCAAACCGACGCGCTTGGCATCGATCGCCACGACCACGGCCTGGCTGCCAAACGCCGCGGCGGCCTGGCTGATCAACGACGGGTCGCGCACGGCGGCAGAGTTGAGCGACACCTTGTCGGCACCGGCGGCAACCATGGTGCGCATGCCCGCCAGGTCGCGAAAGCCGCCGCCCACGGTATAGGGAATGGCCAGCTCCTCGGCCGCATGCGCCGCCATCTCGATGGTCGTCGCTCGGTTGTCGCTCGTCGCGGTAATATCCAGAAAGACGACCTCGTCCGCACCCTCGCGGTCGTAGGCGCGGGCCAGCTCCACCGGATCGCCCGCATCGCGCAGGCTCACGAAGTTGACGCCCTTGGCCACACGACCGTCCTTAACATCCAGACAGGGAATCACGCGTTTGGTAAGCATGGGCTATTCCTCCCCTCGGGCGGCGGCCAGCGCCTGAGCCAGCGTAAAGTTGCCCTCGTAGAGCGCGCGACCGGTAATGGCGCCTTCAATCGCGGCCTCGCCCACCGCTGCCAGTGCGCGGATGTCGTCGAGCGTCGAGATGCCGCCCGAAGCCACGACGGGAAATCCCGCGACCTCGGCCACATGGCGATACGCCGCCACATCGATGCCCGTCTGCATGCCATCGCGCGCGATGTCGGTATACACCAGATGCTTAAAGCCCAGTTCGGAAAGCTGCGCCACGGCATCGTCGAGCGCCACACCCGAGCCGTCACGCCAGCCGTTCACCTTAACCTGGCCGTCGCGTGCGGCAATGTCAGCCACCAGCAGCTCGCCAAAGCCGCGGGCCGCCACCTCGGCAAATCCCGGCTCGGTCACCAGCACGGTGCCCAGCGCGATGCGGCGCGCACCGTAGCCGACCAGCTCGTCGATGCGCGCGAGCGAGCGGACGCCGCCGCCCACGTCCACGGACAGACCGTCGACGCCGCAGATGGCCTTAATCGCCGCCGAGTTGGCAGCGCACGCGTCCTCGTCCTCGCCAAAGGCAGCGGACAGGTCGACGACGTGCACCCAGCTTGCGCCCTGCTCGGAAAAAGAGCGGGCGACGGCCACGGGGTCGTCGGAATATACCTTGCAGCGGCTGCGGTCGCCGCGCTCCAGGCGCACAACCTTGCCGCCGATCAGATCGATTGCGGGAAATAGGATCATCGGCCACCCTCCTCGACGATGCTGACGAAGTTCTTAAGGATGCGCTGGCCCAGCGCGGAGGATTTCTCAGGATGAAACTGGCAGCCCCACACGTTGCCGTGGCGCACGATGCACGGGAAGCTCCGCGTATAGTGCGTGCGCGCCAGCACATCGGCGGCATCAGCGTCGTCTGCCACCGCGTAGCTGTGGGTGAAGTACATGTTGGCACCCTCGGCAAAACCGGCAAGCAGTGGATCGGCCGCACCGGCAGGCGTCATGTGCACCTGGTCCCAACCCACGTGCGGCACCTTCAGTCGGCTCGACTCCAGGCGCGTGCACGAGCCGCGCATAATGCCCAGGCCATCGACCCAGGGGCCACCGGCCCGCTCGGAGGCATCGTCGCCCGCGTCTGCACCCTCGCCCGCCGGCACGCCCTCGTTGCCGCGCTCAAAAAACAGCTGAAGGCCCAGGCAGATGCCGAGCAGCGGAGTTCCGGCGGCAACGGCGTCGAGCACAGCCGCCTCCTCACCGCTCTGGCGCATAAAGGCGATCGCGTCATAGAACGCGCCCACGCCCGGGATGACCAGGCCGTCGGCGTTGCAGATCTGCTCCGGATCGTCCGACGTGCAGGCAGCGGCACCGGCGCGCACAAGCCCGCGCACGACGCTCGACAAGTTACCCTTGTGGTAGTCGACCACCACGATCTTCGGTTCGCCCACGCGACCCTCCCTTTCCCCATTCAAAACCTGTCCCTTTTTGGCAGGTTACAGCGAGCCCTTGGTGCTGGGGATGCCCTGCACGCGGGGATCGAGCTCGCAGGCGCGGCGCATTGTGCGGCCCACGGCCTTAAAGGCGGCCTCGATAATGTGATGCGAGTTGCCGCCCGCCAGCTCGCGCACGTGCAGTGTGAGCTTGGCGTCGC
Organism: Collinsella sp.; assembly: GCA_048429085.1. Lineage (GTDB taxonomy): Bacteria > Actinomycetota > Coriobacteriia > Coriobacteriales > Coriobacteriaceae > Collinsella. The sequence continues at coordinate 5,207 of DBFOPE010000168.1, read as the reverse complement.
GCGCAAAGGCATAGAAGAACTCAACGGCCAGCTCGGTATCGAAGCCGCCCACGCGCTCGGTCGGCACGGGCAGCTCGCAATAGGCCTGCCCGCGGCCCGAAATGTCCACGGCGGCCATCACGAGCGTCTCGTCCATGGCGATCGCCGCGTCGGCAAAGCGCGTAATACCCGCTTTATCGCCCAGCGCCTGGCAAAACGCCTCGCCCAGTACAATACCCGTGTCCTCAACGGTATGGTGCGCGTCGACTTCCACGTCGCCTACCGCATGTACTGTCAAATCGAACAGGCCATGGCGACCAAAGGCGTTGAGCATATGGTCGAAAAACGGCACGCCGGTCGAGATATCGCACACGCCGCTCCCGTCCAGGTCGAGCTTGACGACAATGTCGGTCTCCCCCGTCTTACGGGTCACCTCGGCATAACGGCCCATCTACATCTCCTCCTTCACCAGCGCGGCAAACGCAGCCAGCACCTCGTCGTTTTCCTGCGGGGTACCCACGGTAATGCGCAGACAGTCCGCAAGCCCCGGCGCGTAGCTAAAGTCGCGCACCAAAATCGAATACTCGTCGCGCAGACGCTCACGCACGCGCGTGGCGTGCGGCGTACGCACAAGCACAAAGTTCGCCGCGCTCGGCCATGCCTCCACGGGCAGACCCTCGGCAGCCATCGCGCGCAGGGCGCACAGCTCGCGCTCGCGCTCGGATGCGACCTGTGCCACCACGGGCGCGTACGCATCGCGGGCACGCACGCAGGCAAGCGCGGCGGCCTGGCTCAGCACGTTAACCGAGTAGATCTGGCGAATCGCCGCGAACACGTCGATGACCTCCGGTGCCGCGATCACGTAACCCAGACGCGTTCCGGCGGCGCCAAACGCCTTGGACAGCGTATGCAAAATCACCAGGTTGGGATGCTCGGCGATAAGTCCCTGCGCCGTGGTGGCCGCGCCAAACGAATCGTCGGCAAACTCAACGTAGGCCTCGTCGACCATTACCATGCCGGGGCACGCATCGCACAGCGCCGCGACAAAGTCGAGTGGCGCCACGTCGCCCGTGGGGTTATTGGGCGAGGTCACGATTGCCAGGTTGCACTCGGGCGCCGCCGCGAGCACAGCCGCTTGGTCGAGCTCAAAGGTCGCGGGGTCGCGCCACACGTCGCGCACCTCGGTCTGGCAGAGCGACGCAAAGAACGCGTACTCGCTAAAGCACGGCGGGCAGTTGAGCAGGGTCCGTCCCGCGCCGCCAAACGCCAGCAGGTAGTTATAGAGCAGCTCGTCACCGCCATTACCCACGCAGACATTCTCGCGCGCCACACCATGCCAAGCGGCAAGCTCGTCGCGCAGGTCACAGGACATGGGATCGGGGTAGCGGTTGAGCGGCGTGGCAGTCAGGGCCGCGTCGATCGCCTCGCGCACGCCGGCCGGCACGGGATAGGTGTTCTCGTTGGCCGAAAGGTTGATGCGCGTGGGCGTAAAGTTGGGATCGTAGGGCTCAATACCGGCCAGGTAAGGCTGGACGAGCCCCTTCATGCGGGGCGTCAGCTCGGCCATATTAGGCCTCCTTGCCAGTCGCGCCGGCGCCATCAGCGCTCGTAGCCGCCAGGTCCACGCCCTCGGCAACCGTCGCCACGGCATCGCCCGGCCAGGCAACCTTGGTCAGGTCGGCCGCGGCCAGCGACTCGGCACTCACGGCATTCTCGCCCTGCTCCAGCACGCGACGACGCAGTGCGGCGGACAGCGCGTGCGCCCACAGGCCCTCGGCCTCGGCCAGGCGCTGCGTAGCGGGAGCGTCGGAGAGCAGGCCCTCGGGCGTATAGCAAATGACGCTCGAGCGCTTAACGAACTCTTCGACCGAAAGCGGATTGGAGAACATGGCCGTACCGCCGGTCGGCAGCGTGTGATTGGGGCCGGCAACATAATCGCCGAGCGGCTCGGAGCTCCAAGCGCCCACAAAGATGGCGCCGGCGTTGCGAATACCGCCGAGCAGGCCCATCGCATCCTTGCAGTGCAGCTCCAGGTGCTCGGGCGCCACGGTGTTCACGGCCTCAACGGCGGCAGCCATGTCGGCCGCGACCACGATGGTGCCCTCGTTGTCGAGTGAAGCGCGCGTGATCTCGGCGCGCGGCGACTGCGCGACCAGGATATCGACGCCCGCCTCGACCTCGCGCGCAAACTGCTCGTCGCAGGTCACCAGATAGCAGGCAGCCAGCGGATCGTGCTCGGCCTGGGCCATCAGGTCGGCCGCGACCACCATGGGCTTGGCCGTGGCATCGGCAAGCACGCAAACCTCGGAGGGGCCAGCGACCATATCGATGCCCACGTCGCCCGAGACAATCTGCTTGGCCGCGGCGACAAAGGCGTTGCCCGGGCCGGTGATTTTATCGACGCGCGGAATGGTCTCGGTACCGTACGTCAGCGCGGCCACGGCCTGGGCGCCGCCCACCATATAGATCTCGTCCACGCCGCCGAGCTTGGCCGCGGCGAGCGTATAGGGGCTGATCAGGCCGTCCTTTTGCGGTGGGGTCACCATGACCACGCGCTTGACGCCAGCCACCTTGGCGGGAATGGCGTTCATGAGCACCGTGGAGGGATACTGCGCGCGACCGCCCGGCACGTAGATGCCGGCCGCAGCGAGTGGGGTCACCTTAACGCCGAGCATCGTGCCGTCCGGGCGCGTGGTAAACCAGCTCTGCTCGACCTCGCGCTGGTGGAACTCGCGAATCTGGCGCGCGGCCTTCTCGAGTGCGGCGACAAAGGCGGGATCGAGGCCTTCGAGTGCAGCGTCGATCTGCTCCTGCGGCAGACGGAAGCCCTGCAGCTCAACACCGTCAAAACGCTGGCAGTAATCGCGCACCGCGGCATCGCCGTTGGCACGCACGTTGGCCACGATATCGCGGGCGGCGTCGACGATGTTTTGCGGCAGCACGCCCTTACGGTTGAGTTGGTTGGTAACGAGGCGCTCGCCGGGAGCAAGCTTGATGGTCTTCATATCGGTATCCCCTATCGGTTGAGGTTGCGTTCGAAAAACGAGAGGCCGGGCAGCGGCACCAATCGGCCCGCAGCCCGGACGTTGGGGCGCCCGTGCGCGCTCGCGCTATTGTGCCGAGCCCGCGACGGGCTCAAAATGCTTGCCCTTCACAGCCGCCGCCAGGCGATCGGCCAGGTTACGTACACGCGGATCTAAGCGCGCGGCACCTGGGTTGACGAAGAAGCGCGCCGTGCAGTCCATAATGCGGCCGGTGATGACCAGGTTGTTATCGCGCAGCGTAGCCCCCGTGGCGGTAATATCCACGATGCGATCGGTCATGCCGACAATGGGGCCCAGCTCGATGTTGCCGTGCAGCGAAACGATGTCGGCGTTCAAGCCGCACTCGGCATACCAGGCACTCGCGATGCGCGGATACTTGGTTGCCACGCGAAGCGACCCGCGACGGGCGTAGTTGCGCTCGGCCTGACCGACGCGCCATGCAGGCTCCGCCTCGATAAAGGTGCACAGGCCATAGCCCAGATCGACCAGCTGCAGCAGGTTGAGGTCTGCCTCGATAAGCGAGTCCCAACCGCAGATGCCGCAATCGGCACCACCGCAGCCCACAAAGGCGGGCGCGTCGCTGGGGCGCACGATAACAAACTCGATATCGCCGACCGTGTCCTCACCGGCACGCGTGTCGCGACCGCGCACAATCAGGTGACGGCCGGGGTCACGCAGCTCAGAGACGTCCAGGCCCGCGGCCTCGAGCACGTCGAGCGTGTCGGCCTTAAGCGAGCCCTTGGGCACGGCGATGCGCAGCGGACCCTCGGCACCACGGCCCGCGGCGTAATCGCCGTCGGAAGCGGCATCCTCGGCCGAGGTGCGCGCGGCCTCCAGGCGCTCGAGAGAAAAAGCAAAGCCCGCCGCCGGCACCTCGATACCGTCGCCAAATGCGCCGGTAAAGATGGAGTCGTAGCGTCCGCCCGAACCGACCGGATCGGGCAGGCCGCCGGCATAGGCCTTAAAGACCAGGCCCGTGTAGTAATCGAAAGAGTTCATGATGGAGAAGTCGAACGACAGCACCTGGGCGTCCTCGGGAGCCAGACCATCGACCAGGGCACGCAGTTCGCGCGTCAGCGGCGCGGCGATGCCGGCGGCCTCCAGCAGCGCATCCACGCGGTCGAGCACCTCGGCACCACCGTGCAGGCGCGGCAGCTCGCTAATGGCGGCCTTGACGGCATCGGACTCGGCACTTGCCGCCACGCGGGCATCGAGGCCCACAAAGTCGTTGGCATGCACGCAGCGCAGGGCCTCGGCAGCCAGCTCGCAATCCTCGCATACCGCGAGCAATTCCTTAAAAGGACGCACGCTGCCTGCGATAATGCGCGCATCGGGAAGTGCCAGCTCGCGCACGGCCTCGGCGACCAGCGAGACAATCTCAACATCGCCCGCGACATCGCCCGCGCCGATGAGCTCAAAGCCCAGCTGCGTAAACTGACGCGAGCCACCGGCATTGCGCTGGCACTCGCGAACCACCGGCGCCTCGTAGCGCAGGCGCAGGGGCAGGTCGGCCGCGCGCATGCGGGTCGAAACCAAGCGCACGATCGGCAGCGTGTTGTCGGGACGGACCACCAGCAGGCGGCCGTCATCATCAAAGAGCTTAAACGGCGTGTCCGCAATGCGGCCACCTTCCTCGAGTGAACCCTTGTCCTCGAGCAGCGGCGTTTCAACCGGCAGGTAATGATGCTCCCTAAAGCAGCCCTTCACCGTCAGCGCAATCTCCTCGCGCGCCTGAGCCTCCTCGGGCAATATGTCCCGGAATCCCCACGGTGTGGCCGTCATCTGGTGAGCCTCCTCATGCTGTGTTCCCATAGAACAGAAGACCGGCATAGCCCCGCCGGCGTTCTGGGTACTTTAGCATACTAGAGTGCTTGCGGGGAGAATCGTCCTTCACAGCTCACAGCGTATTCATTTGGAAACATAGGGCGAGCGGTTAGCAACAATCTCTTGTCACAACGCAAAAAGGGCGCCCGCGCGAATGCGGGCGCCCTTGTGTAGGGCCGAGATATCAACCAGCCAAGATATCGGACCTGTGGCCAGCTCTTAGTAGTCGAACTGGTGGTAGTAGCGGCGGTACTTGAGGTTGTGCTTGGTGACCAGCTCGTAGTTGCGCGCGAGGCGGTCGGTGGTCAGCACGGACAGGATCCAGGGCGACACGATGACGCGGAAGTCGTCGTCCAGGCC
>DBFOPE010000167.1:0-6006 GCA_048429085.1 Collinsella sp. | reverse complement strand
GGTCACGCCAGGGGCACTACCGGACTCGGTCACCGTGTAAGTAAAGGTGTGCGAGCGCGGAGCGGTGGGGGCTGCGGGCTCGGGCTCGTCGCTGGGCTCGTCGGCGTTGGCATCGGTGTCGGCCTCTTCAGCCTCTGCCTCGTCGGCCTCTGCCTCGTCGGCCTCGGCTTCGTCAGCTTCGTCTGCCTCGGCCTTATCGGTCGCATCGTCCGTCACGCCCAGAGCGCGGTTGAGGTCCTCGAGCGTAAAGTGGATCTTGCCAAAGTCCACGTTGCCAGCCGCGTCGTTGGTTGCGGTCGTGCGCTCGGGCATCGGGGCACCAGCCTCGTCGGCGGTCACGGTAAAGGTGAACTTGCCCGTGATGTCGGCCGGGGTCAGGCCCTCGGCAACCTGGAGCTTCTTAGTACCGGTGAGCGCGGCATCGACGGCTTCGGCGCCGTAGACGTTCTCGAACAAGGGCTCGACGCCGCCGTAGTCGACCGTTACCGTCAGGGTACCGTCACCGTTGTCGACGACGATAACCTTAAAGCCAAAGCTCCACGTTGTAGCGGAAACGCCATTCGGCAGCCCGAATAAATCTTCGTAGGCCGTGTAGTTAATGGTCCAAGCGAGCTTACCGTCCTTGTCGGTACGATGGGCAAGCCCAGCAGCCTCAAGATTAGCAAGCATCTTAGTGTCGTAGTGCAGCGTATCAAAGCTCACGTGCCCGCCGATATTGGGCTTGAGGTTTTCGTATGCCACAAGCTCACCCTGATAGGCGATGCCGAACCAGAACTCGCCGTCGGCCATCGGGCGGCCGGTCAGAGTCTTGGTGGCAACGACCTGAGCGGCGGTGCCGCCAGGCGTGTTGGTCGTAGCGCTGTAACTGTTGTGGAACGGCACCAGGGCCTTCTCGACCTTGTTCTCGCCACTCTTGTGGACCGTCTCATGCGTGCCCTCGGGACCGCCGGAAACGGTCGTCGTAGCAGTGAGCGTGCCGGCGGTGTCGTCGGCGATGGCGATCGTCACTGTGCGCACGGCGTCGTCGTAGGTGTAACCGGGCTGGCCGTCGTTCTTCTCGGCCACGGTGTACGTAAAGGTCTTGCCGGCGTCAGCCTGCGTAAATATAACCTCATGACCAGCCAGAATGTCAATCAGTCCGACCGTTGCCTCTGCCGCTGCGGGGGACTTGAAGCTATTAGCCCCGGGCAGCAGACCGAGCGCGCGAGCCGAAGCGTCGTCAGCAGGTGTCACGGTAAAGGTGAACTGACCCTCGGTCATGGGGCGGCCGTCCAGATACTTGCTGAGCCACAGACCGCCGGCAGCGGTGTAGTTAAGCCCAGTGCGGTACGTGTTGGTAAAGCGTCCGTTTTCCTTCTTGGTGACGTTGGCGGTCAGGCTGCCATCGCCGTTCTCGGTCACGGTCACTTCGGCGGTTGCGACATGCGCGTCATACGTCATGCCGACCGTGCTGCCCGCGTTCTCGCGGATCTCGTACTTGTAGGTTCCGGTGGCCGTGTAGCGAATCTTGCCGAACTTGATGGCGGCAATGCCGTCCTTCGCATCGTGCTTGCTCACGGTTACGGTCGCAGGATCGGGGAGCGGGGCGCCATCGGGGGCGGTAATGGTAAAGCTGAACTCGTCCCCATCCGTCCACTCGCGGCCGCTGATGACCTTGCTCAGGTCAAAGTCGAGCTCTGCATCGAGCGGGGTCACGCTGTAGGTGTTCTTGAAGGTCGCAGGCGTGGCGCTCTTCAGCTCGTGCGTAGCGCTGAGGGTACCGTCACCGTTGTCGGTAATGGTGGTCTCGATGGTGTAGGTCTTGCCATCGTAGGTGATGCCGTTGCCGGCGTCGCCCTTGACCTCGCGCAGCGTGTAGGTGTGCGTTCTGGCCTTGGTGTACTTCACGGCGCTCATCGTGATCTTGCCATCGGCGGCGTTCTTGCCGGTGGCGACGACCTTGGCGTCCTTGCCCTCGCCCTCGACGAGCTCGAAGGAGAACTCGCCCTCAGCCATGTCGCGGCCGGTCAGGACCTTGGTCGCGGTGATCTGGTCGGTGACGCTCGTCTCGACAGGCGTCACGTTATAGGTGTTGGTGAACGTAAAGGCTGCGTTGCCATCCGGGTTGCGGGACACGCTCAGTTTGCCCTTGCTGTCATCGGTCACGGTGAAGGAAACCTCGCGCGACAGCTTGGCGTCGTTGGTCACGCCAGCGACCTCGCCGGACTCGGTCACGGTGTAGGTAAAGGTATGCTCGCGCTTCTCGGGCTTCTCGCCCAGGGCCTTGTTAAGGTCGTCGAGCGTAAAGGTAATCTTGCCAAAGTCGACCTTGCCCTTGGCATCATTGGTCACGCTCGCGTTCGCGGGCATGGGTGCGCCCTCTTCACCGGTCACGGTAAAGGTGAACTTGCCGGTAATGTCAGCCGGGGTCAGGCCATCAGGAACCTGCAGATTCTTCTTGCCAACAAGCGATGCCTCGGCAGGCGCGGCAGTGTAGGCGTTCACGAACTCGTTGCCGGCGTCTCCGTAGTCAGCCGTCGCCGTCAGGGTACCATCGCCGTTGTCGACAACGGTTACATATGCGTCAATTGCCGACACGGCAGCGCTCACGCCCGCAGGCAGCTTGCCGGTCTGCTCGGCAGCAGTGTAGCGAATGGTCCACGTGGGCTTGTCTGAGCTATCGTCAAACGACGCCTTCTCTTCCTCGACCAGCTTGGCAAGCGACTCGGTCGTATACGTCAGCGGACCGAACTCAACCTTGCCGCCCTTGTTGGTTGCATCCAGCAGAACCTCGTCGTGCTCCGCATAGCTCAGCGCAAACTTAAATTCGTCATCGGCCATCGGGCGCCCCGTGAGCTTCTTGGTTGCCTCAAGAGTCAGCGAGGTTTCCGTCTTGGCGCTATAGGTGTTCGTGAACTTAGTCTCACCCGAGGTCTTTTCAACGTCGGCCTTAAGCTCACCCTTGGCGTTAACCGTCACAGCCACCTTGAACGTGGCAACGTTCTTGCTGTAGGTAATGCCACCGGCGTCGCCCTTGACCTCGCGGACCTCATAGGTGTACTCGCCCGGCTCGGCATAAGTAATCTTGCCAAAGTTAATGGCTGCCTTGCCCTTGTCGAGATCGGCATTGGTCACAGTTACGGTCGCGGGGTCGGGCATCGGGGCATTGTTGTCGGACGTCGCGGAGAGCTCAAACTCAAACGCATCCGTATCCGCCCACTTGCGGCCCTCGAGCACCTTGGTCAGACCAAAGTCAGTCTTGGTATCCACCGTTGTCGGCTTGGTTGCAAGGCTAAAGATAATCTTGCCGTTGTTGCCCAGGTGCGAATGCACGTGCGTGGAAGTCGCAACGGAGGAAAGGTCATTCCACCTGGGGTTAAGCACGTCGCGCGCGGTCTCGGTCTTGTTACCATTCACCTCCACATCGTCCTTGGTGGTATGCAGCTGGTCGATATAGGCCAAGCGCGCGGTTCCCTTATTAAAGGACCAATAGCCGTCATCTTTGACCAGAGCGCCGTCGTAGCTGGCGATCTCGTGCCCCTCAAACTCCACAACGGCATAGTCGTCCTTCGGCTTGCCGTTTGCGCCCATCGCCACAAACTCGTCCTTGTAGTAATAGACGTCGTTGCCCTGCGGCTTTACCGTCGCGCGCTGGGTGCATTCCTTGTCCGTGTAGATAGGCGTGATTTTTTGGAAGTAATAGTAGCTGTTGGTATCGGCGGGCTCAAACTCGGCGACAACATCGCCCAGCTCGCCGCCCGACCACTTGTTGGCCAGGAAGTAGACCGTCTGGTTGTCGGCGTCCTTGTGGTCATCGATATACTTCTTGAGCACCTTATCGGGCGTAAACAGGTTGTTGCGTGCTTCGTCCTTGACGCTCGAGGTGTATTTAATCTGAATAGGCTTGATGTCATTGAGCGACGTGCGCTCAAAGATCCCGTTTTCCATGTCCACGTGATAGCGGATCAGCGGAATCAGCGATGCGGGGATCTTAACCGTCACGATATCGCCCTGCTGCGCATTGGCAGAGCGCTCGACGGTGATGACCAGGTCCTTGGCCACGCCCGAAAACTCGTACGTGTCCGTATTGCCCTTGGTTGTCTTGGTCACTTCATCAAAGGGGACGCCATTAATCTGAGCGCTGACAAACGTATCGACCTGCATAAAGTCGCCCAGCTCATCACTGAAGGTGATGTAGCCGGACTTGCTCTCGTCGTAACCATCCTCGATCTGAGTGGGAGAGCCCTTGCCCGAGGTGATAGAGCTCGAGATATCATCAAACACCTTCTTGAGCTCATCGGCATTCGACGCAGCCTTGTAGAAATCGGAATTCTCGGTGCGCTTACCAAGCTCATTGGTTGTGTAGGACGTGGCGTTTGGATAGTTGCTCGACACGGCGTGCATGAACTTGTTTTCGTCGCTCGTCCAGTAGTTCGTAGGCTCGTCAGCGGGATTCGCATCATCAAAGATGCCGATGGTGTAGACCGTAGCGCCTTTCCCCTTCATTTTCTTGGCGGCGACTATGGCATTATTGGCAACCGTAGGGTTAAAGTTCCTGACGTCTGTGGGCGTGCCGTCCGTAAAGAACACAACTACCTTCTGGGCATCCTCGCGGCCCGACATGTCGCGAGCAAGTTCAAGGCCGTAATCAGCCCGCGTGGCACCGGCAGGTTCGATGTAGCCGACCGTATTCTTAAGTTCCGTCGCAGCGCTATCAACACACGGCGTCAGGCTCTTCATGGTCTGCGAGTAGTTGTGCGTGTATCCCTGACGATCGCGATACGTATCGTTGCCGATCTCGTTTTTCTTTGCACCCGAAAACTTAACGATGGCAACCTGATGCCGCTTATTCGTATCTTTAATGCTCTTGTTTTGCTCGGCGATGGTGTCGATAAAGGAACTGGCAGCTGCCTTGAGTGCGTCGATGCGTTTGGTCGAATCGCTGTCACCCATGTCATTATCCATCGACCCGGAGGCATCAAGCACCATCACGATATCGAGCGGTTTAGTGACCAGCGACGTTGTGTCAGAAGTCGAAGACATCGTGGAGAGCGTCGTCACAAAGTCGGACTTTTCGTCCTGCGCTGGCTCGACCGTCTTGTCCGTCCAGATTCGGCCTACATAACGTGTCGTCAGGTCCTGCTCGCCGCCCGACGCCCAGTACTGCCAGCGGCCGGTGGTGTCAGGGTCGACTATCTTTCCGCTCACCGTCGGTCCGTCCATTCCGGTGCTGGACCTGGCGTTGGCCTCGGGCAGCATGGCAAATGCTGCAGCCGGCAACACCAGCACCACGGCCAGTATCACCGCCAAGAGACCCCTCGTGTACTTACTCATCGCGTCTCCCTTCTCGCGGTCTCAGACCTTGCAACAGCCTAAAGTTACGAAATGAGACACAATTTGGGCAGGTGACACATGTTCCAGATTCGGTTTTTGGCGTGAGACAAATGTCTCACCAAAGTTGAGACACGGCGTTTTCGCAGGAAAACGGGTGCGACTCAAGATGGACGGGGCAAAAGGGCCCGTTTTCCTCCATCCCCGAGGGAGCAGTCGACGGCGCTCGCCACGAAATGAGCCTATCTACTACGTTTAGTCCGGTACCCCCGACCACAATCGCGTTTCATGCAAAATCGCAGGCGTTCTACCTGCGGTTTTCTTTTCGCGTTTTTCGCCGTGGTTGAGGGTAGCCACCCAAACGTAGTAGATGGGCCTATTTCGTGGCAGACGGGTCACGCGGCAGCCCTCACAAGGCAAAAATGATCCGTTTCCCTCTGTCCACGGGAGATCAAGGGCTGCTACGGATATGGTGCTATTTCAAAACTATGCCGGATTACGGGGCTAAAGTCGGAGTCCTCATCCATACAGCCTTTTTTTGAAAAACGGCAAGCAGTCTACCTGCACTGATAATTGTTCTCGGGGGAAGCGGGCACTGCGGGGCGCGGCAACGGCGCGCGATTTCCGCGTCGCAGCGCTACCCTGATGCTGAATGCCGGGACGATGACCCACTGACCTGCTGACGCCTCTTCGGCC
>DBFOPE010000166.1:0-2720 GCA_048429085.1 Collinsella sp. | reverse complement strand
TTGCGAAATGCTTGTTAAACGCTTTGACCTTGATCTCTCCAAAAAGAAGAAGCGTGCTAGCGTTAAAAAATCTGACGACGCCGAAAACGAGGAGTAACAGATTATGGCGCACGATGTAGTCCTGATTCCCGGTGACGGTATTGGTCCCGAGATTACGCAGGCCATGCGCCGCGTGGTCGAGGCCACCGGTATCCAGATCAATTGGAATGTCCAGGAGGCCGGTGCCGGCGTCATGGACGAGTTTGGCACGCCACTGCCCCAGCACGTGCTCGATGCGGTCGCCGAGACCAAGGTTGCCATCAAGGGCCCCATCACCACGCCGGTCGGCACGGGTTTCCGCAGCGTCAACGTGGCCCTGCGCAAGTACTTTGACCTGTACGCCTGCGTGCGCCCCTGCCTGTCGCAGCCGGGCGACGGATCGCGCTTTCGCGACGTCGACCTGGTCATCGTGCGCGAGAATACCGAGGACCTCTACGCCGGCATCGAGTTCGATGAGGGTGCTGCCGAGGTCGAGGAGCTCTCGCAGCTCGTTGAACGCTCGGGTCAGAAGACCTTCGCCGCCGATTCCGCCATCTCGATCAAGCCGATCTCCATCGTCAAGAGCCGCCGTATTGTGGAGTATGCCTTTGAGTACGCCCGTCGCTGCGGCCGCAAAAAGGTGACGGCCGTACACAAGGCAAACATCATGAAAGCGACCGACGGCCTGTTCCTGCGCGTGGCGCGCGAGGTGGCCGCCAACTATCCCGATATCGAGTTCAACGACAAGATCGTCGACGCCACCTGCATGGGCCTGGTCCAGAACCCCAATGACTTCGATGTCCTGGTGCTGCCCAACCTGTACGGCGACATCGTGAGCGACCTGTGCGCCGGCCTGGTGGGCGGCTTAGGGATGGCCCCCGGCTCCAACATCGGTGCCGACTGCGCCATCTTCGAGGCAACGCACGGCTCCGCGCCCGATATCGCTGGCCAGGATATCGCCAACCCCACGGCCGAGATTCTCTCTGCTGCAATGATGCTCGATCACCTGGGCGAGAACGATGCTGCCAATCGCATTCGCGCCGCCGTATCTGCCACGCTCGACGAGGGCGAGCAGGTTACCGGCGACGTGCGCCGTGCCCAGACCGGCTCCGTCGAGGGGGCCGTGGGCACGCAGGCCTTTGCCGATGCCGTTATCGCGCACCTGGCCTAAGGTAGGCACGCTGCAAACGCCTAAATAGTACTTAAGTGTTTGCGTATAACCTAAGAATCAATACGCCCGGCGCTCTGTCGGGCGTATTCTATTGAGGACTATGTTTCCTAACAAGGAGTAACCGATATGGGTCTGATTCAAAAGAAGGACGAGAAGGACGAGATCGACGGCATCCAGATCATCGAGCGCGGCGAAGGCTCCGACGGTGACGAGGACGAGAAGATCGACCTGGTCGCCGGTACGTCTGCCGAGCACATTGCTGCCGGTACGACGGCCGAGGAGGAGGACGCCCGTCTGGAGGCTCAGGTTGCCGCGGATGCCGCTGACGAGAATCTGATGCCCGAGGCCCAGGATGAGGACGACGATATCCTGGGTTCCGATGAAGACGATCGCGTATCCAAGCACAAGAAGACGATGATCGCCGCCTTTGTGGTTGCCGTCGTGATCGCTGCGGTGGTCGGCTTCTTTATTGGCAATGGCGGCTTTGGCGGCAAGGGTGTCGGCTCGGCGACCCTGACCGAGGACCAGCTCGATTCGACCGTGGCAAGCTATAGCTACAACGGCAAGAAGAGCGACATCACCGCGCGCGAGGCCATCGAGAGCCAGTACAGCCTCGATACCGTCAAGGATAGCGATGGCAACTACACCGCTCCTTCTGCCGACGTCATCCTGTCCTACGTGCGCAACAAGATCCTGCTCGATGCTGCCGAGGACGAGGGCATTACCGTCTCTTCCAAGGAGATGAAGCAGTACGCCGAGGATTCCATCGGCACTTCTGACTACAAGACCATGGCCACGCAGTATGGCGTGTCCAAGGACCAGGCCAAGCAGATCGTCCGCCAGTCCGCGACGCTGCAGAAGCTCTACAAGAAGAAGGTGGGCGATAGCTCCGCAAGCATGCCGACCGCTCCGACCGAGCCTTCTGACGGCAATGAGGACACCGCGAGCAAGGATTACGCCGACTACATCATCAACCTTGCCGGCGACGAGTGGGATAGCGAGAAGGGCACTTGGAAGGACGCCGACAGCACCTACGCTAAGGCCTTTGCCGACGATGCCTTTACGGCCGATAGCGCCACCTATAAGCAGGCCATGACTGCCTACTACACTGCTTACCAGCAGTACTCTTCGCAGGCTTCGAGCGCCAGCTCCAAGTGGACCGAGTATGCTAACGGCCTCTACGCCAAGGCCAACATCAGCATCTACGGCCTGTTTGCGTAAGGTTTGCCTGCACTACTGCGCGTTAACCGATCACCTGATTAAGCCCGCTAGAACGGACAACGTTCTAGCGGGCTTATTGCTGCCGAAACCACTGGGGTAGGCCTTGCGCCCGCGCAAGCGCTCCATCGCGCTCCCCTAATTCATCTGGGAAAACGACTGCAAACGATTGCAAGTAACCGGTGAACGGTCGAAAACTACCGTTCACCGATAATCTCAAAACTGGTTCTAACTGGTATTAAGTCAAAAAGACCAATTCACATATCTTCACAATGACCTGCAATTTTTCTACACGCTATTTTTAGCCGCCCTG
>DBFOPE010000165.1:0-10779 GCA_048429085.1 Collinsella sp. | reverse complement strand
TCCCACTTGGCGCTATCCCAGGTCCAGGCGACCGAAAGGACAACCTTGTCGGCAAGGGTTTCTTTGAGCGGAGCGAAGACCTTCTCAATCATGTATGGCTTGACCGCAGCAACCACGATATCGGATGCGGCGACAACCTCCGCCGCATCACGACAGGCAACCATCCCACGTGCCTCACAACGCTCGACCAAGGCGTCGTAGTGGCCCGCGCAGGCGCACATATCGCTCGCAGCCACACCGGCGGCGATCCAGCCATCGGCCATAGCGCTCGCCATATTGCCAAAACCGACAAATCCGATCTTCATATCTCATAGTCCTCTCAGACACGCTCTTCAAAACGAAGGCTATTGTCCCACGGCATTGTTTCGTATTGCCGACCTATTTGTGATACGGCTCGCCACGGCTGATCTTGCAGGCGCGGTAGATTTGCTCCAGCAGCACCACGCGCGCCAAGTTGTGCGGCAAGGTAATACGTCCAAAGCTGAGCATCTCGTCGGCTCGTGTGCGCACGTCATCGCTCACGCCGTCCGATCCACCAATCACAAAGGCGATGTCGCTGTTACCACGCAGCATAAGATCGTCGAGCCGCGCCGAAAGCTCCTCGCTCGAGCGCTCTTTGCCCTCAATGGCAAGCAGGATCACATGCGCTCGAGGCGGCAGGGCTGCGAGAATCGCCGCACCCTCCTTGTCGCGTGCGGCATCCACGCCGCCCGCCTTAGCCGGGTCGATATCGGCCACCTCGCGGATATCCACCTTGGCATAGGCACCTAGGCGCTTGGTGTACTCAGCGCACGCGTCCTTCCAAAAGCGCTCCTTGAGCTTACCGACGCAAACGACGGTGTATTTCACGCGCGTCTACTCCTTCGAATCGTTTTGAACTTTGCTGGCGGTCAGCATCTGCTCGAACATCGAGGCCGACTGCGAGAAATCGCTCGGCAGTACGACCGTCGATGTTTTACCCGTGCGAGCGAACTCTGTCATCATCTCGGACCACTGCGTAAACATGAACAGCTGGTTGGCCTCGTCGTTACCGACACCCGTCTCCTGGATGATCTCGAGCGAATCCTTGATGCCCAGCGCGATGGCCTTGCGCTGGTTGGCGATGCCTTCGCCCGCCTTTTCCATCGCCTCGGCCTCGGCGGTCGCCTCGGTGACGCGCTTGATGCGGTCGGCCTCGGCGAGCTCCTGCGCAGCAGCGCGCTTTCGCTGGGCAGCATTGATGTCGTTCATGGAGTTCTCGACCTCGGTCGGCAGCGCGATCTTGGTGATGAGTGTCGACACGAGGGTAAAGCCGTAGGCAGCCATCTGCTCGGACACGGTGGCATTAACGTCCTTGGCGATGTCATCCTTCTTGGCAAAGACCTCATCGAGCGTATAGACAGGGATGGAAGAGCGCAGGGCGTCGGTGATGAAATCACGCATCTGGTCGACGGGCTCCTGCAGCATGTAGTAGCTCTTGTAGATGCCCGAATCTGCCGGGCCGGCGCCCATGTCATAGCTCACGTGGTACTGAGCAGAGACCTCAAGGCCGATGGTCACGTTGTCCTGGGTCTTAACGTCGATGCCAAAACCGTTTTTCATGGTGCGCAGACTCACCGTGGCGGCCTTGCGGTCGATCACGGGCACCTTCATGTGGAAGCCCGCGTTAACGATGCGGTTAAAC
Source organism: Collinsella sp. (assembly GCA_048429085.1). Lineage (GTDB taxonomy): Bacteria > Actinomycetota > Coriobacteriia > Coriobacteriales > Coriobacteriaceae > Collinsella. The sequence goes on along the minus strand of DBFOPE010000165.1, from coordinate 9,116 downwards.
TTGCCCAAACGCTCGATGATCACGGCATGCTGCTGTTCAACGACATAGCAGGCGTTGGGGAGCAGCAGCAACAAAATGATGATGGGAAGTAGAAGGCTCGTAAGAGCAGCGATAATACCGGACAACAGCATGGTCTCTCCTCTGATAGGCACACGTTGGCACTAGGATACCCGCACGAAGCAGCCACGTGACACCAACAGGAGGCCCATAACAAAAAAGCCCCCATTGCTGGGAGCTCTTTCATTTAATGGTGCGGGCGAAAGGACTTGAACCTTCATGGGGTTGCCCCCATACGGACCTGAACCGTACGCGTCTGCCAATTCCGCCACGCCCGCGTGCAGGAATTAGAATAACGGAGCACCATCGCGAACGCAAGAACTATTTTTGAAAAAGTTTGCAGGCATTTTCCCAAGCTGCTCGCGCGATTGCCTCAGCATCCTCGCCGGTACGATCGACACGGTCGTTGACCAGCGTGTTTGCCGTGATAGAAATCATTGCCGGCTCGCACTCAAGACCACGAATGGGCTCCGGCGCCATATAGGGACAATCCGTCTCGAACAAAATGCGATCGAGCGGGGTCGCCGCAAATGCCTCGCGCACGTCGTCGTTGCGCTTAAAGGTGGCCGCGCCGCCATAGGCGATATAGCAGCCCAAACCCACAAAGCGCTCCATCGTGGCTCGATCCTCGCCAAAGCAGTGCAGCACGCAACCGGCCTGAGGCACGCCTACCTCGCGCAGCACGTTGTACGCATCAACGTGCGAAGTGCGCTCCCCATCCGAGTCCTCGTGCCGCAGGTGCAGCTCCACCGGCACATTGCGGCGCACGGCAACTTCGAGCTGACGTGCCACGCAATCAATCTGCACACTGTGGGGCGCCGGCGCGATGTCGTCGTCGTAATCCATGTGATAGTCCAGACCGATCTCGCCGATGCCGACGCACAAAGGGTCATCAAGCGCAGCAACAACCTGTGCGTGAATGTCGTCGGTATAATCCGGCGCGCCATAGGGGTGAACGCCAGCGAGATACTTGATCTGCGGAATATCCCGCATCGGCAGAATTTCGCGCACGAGCCAGGCGCTATAGTCCGTCACGCTGCGCTTGTCGGCGATGGGGTCGAGCATCGTCACCAACAGATCGACGCCCGCGGCTTTGGCGCGCACGAGCGTTTCGGGCACTTCTTTGCCCCAAAACGAAAGCAGATGCGCATGCGTGTCGGCAAGCGGTGCCAAGGGCACGGGGCAGGCAACCGTCTTCTTTTTCTTGGTAAACGTCACGCGTTCGGCATTAAGCGTCATGGATTAGCTCCTGGGCCAGGCGGACAAAGTCAGCAACATCGAGCGTCTCGGCGCGCGTGGTGGGTGAGATACCGCAAGCCTCAAAGGCGGCATCGAGCACGTCCTTGGCAAAGCCGTTGGCGCTCATGGAATTGCGGATAGTCTTGCGACGCTGAGCAAATGCGGCGTCAATCACGCGGGCCACAAACTCGCGATCGAGTCCTTCGGGCATCACGCCGTCAACACAGTCGATACGCACGACGGCCGAGTCCACGTGCGGTGCCGGCATAAAGCAACGCGGCGGCACCTCAAAGCGACCCGTCACCTGCGCATACAGGCCGAGCTTTGCCGTATAGCCGCCATAGGTCTTATTGCCCGGCACTGCGGCAATGCGATCGGCAACCTCCTTTTGAACCATGACGACGGCGCGCTTGAGCGCGGGCATCGTCTGGAAGAACTGCAGGATGATCGTCGCCGCCACGTTATAGGGCAGGTTCGCGACAAATACCGTCGGCTCACCGCCCGCAACCTGCTCAATCTGCTCCGGCGTCACCCTGAGCGCGTCGCCCATGATAAAGCGGAAGTTGGCATAGTCGGCGGCATGGGCATCGAGCACCGGCTCGAGCTCGGGGTCGGCCTCGATCGACGTGACGCACGCCGCCTCCTGCAGCAGCGCAAGCGTGAGCGTACCAACGCCCGGACCGACCTCGAGCACGCGCTCATCGCCCGCAAGCTCGGAAAGCTCGCAAATGCGCTCAATTACATGGTTGTCGATCAGGAAGTTCTGGCCCAGGCGATGCTTGGTCGCAAGGCCAAACTCCTCCAGCAGCTCCCTTGTTGCCGTGGGGTTTGCCAAAGGCGAAGTTGTCATAGTTGCCTCCTTAGCATGGTGGCGGCGTCTTGAAACAAAAGGGCATGGACCGTTGCGGCCATGCCCTTACATCTAAACAGCAAATTGCCGATATGGCGCGCGGCGGCTTAGCCCAGACGCGGGAACAGCGGCTCGCCCTTCTCGACGGGCTGACCACCGGCAAGCAGGCCCCAAGCGCAAATGCCCTTGAGGTCGTCGCTCGCGGCCTCGTCCTCGCACGACAGGCGGCGCAGGGCCTCGGCAGAAGTCTGGGGCATGAGCGGCATCAGCAGGTGAGCGGCAATGCGGATAGCCTCGAGCAGGTTGTAGATCACAAATGCCAGCTCGTCAGCCTTGGTCTCGTCCTTGGCAAGCGCCCAGGGCTCGGAGTCCTCGATGTAGTGGTTGGCGGCATGGATGAGCTCCATGACCTCGTCCTTAGCTCCACCGTAATCGAGCACGTCCATCTTGGCCATGTAGCGCTCGACCAGGCCATCGGCGATCTTTGCCAGCGGGTTTTCGAACGCATCGAACGACGCGGGCTTGGCGGGCGCGCAACCGTCAAAGTACTTGCCGCTCATGTTGAGCGAACGCGAGATAAGGTTGCCCCAGCTGTTGGCCAGGTCAGCGTTGTAGACCTGCTCCATGCGATCGAAGCTGATGGCACCGTCGGTGCCGGGGACGACGTCGGTCATGAAGTAATAGCGATAGCCCTCGACGCCCAGCATGTCGATAACGTCCTGCGGAGCGATGGCGTTGCCGCGGCTCTTGGACATCTTTTCGGCCTTGCCGGTCTCGGCATTGCGCACGGTCAGGAAGCCGTGGGCAAAGACGTGCTCGGGCAGGGCCTCACCGATGGCCATGAGCATGGCGGGCCAAATGACGCAGTGGAAGCGGATGATGTCCTTACCCACGATGTGGAACTGCGCGGGCCAGCGATAGGCCAGCTCGGCACGCGCCTCGTCGGTGTCGACGCCGTAGCCGACGGCCGTCATATAGTTGAGCAGCGCATCGAACCACACGTAGGTCACGTGGCCCTCGTCAAACGGGACCTGAATGCCCCAGTCAAAGCTCGTGCGGCTCACGGAAAGGTCGTTAAGGCCGCCCTCGACAAAGCTGCGCACCTCGTTCATGCGGAACGCAGGCTCGACAAAGTCGGGGTGCTCGTCGTAAAGCTTGAGCAGCTTGTCCTGGAAGGCGGAAAGCTTAAAGAAGTAGGACTCCTCCTGCACGCGCTCAAGCGGACGGTGGCAGTCGGGGCACAGGTGCTGGCCGACGCTGCCGTACTCCTCGTCGCCCTTCTGGACCTGCGTATCGGTGAAGTAGGTCTCGTCAGGCACGCAATACCAGCCGTCGTAGCTGCCCTTATACAGGTAACCGGACTCCTTCATGCGCTCCCACAGGTACTGCACGGCATGATGCTGGCGCGGCTCGGTGGTGCGGATGAAGTCGTCGTTGGAAATCTCGAGCTTGCTCCAAAGCTCCTTGAAGTGCGGGGCCTGGCTGTCGGTCCACTCCTGCGGCGTCATGCCATGCTTGGCTGCGGCCTCGGCGACCTTCTCGCCGTGCTCGTCCATACCGGTCAGGAACTTAACGTTATAGCCGGCGGAGCGGCGATAGCGAGCCTGAACGTCGGCGATAATGGTGGAATAAGCCGTGCCCAGGTGCGGATCGGCGTTGACGTAGTAGATGGGCGTCGTGATAAAGAACGAAGGCTTGCTTTGATCCATGGGGTTTGTCCTCCAGAAAAACGTTGCATACAGGGGATGATTCTAGCGCAAGGGCTGGATATCCTCCATCTATTGCATATCGAGCACCATGGCATAGACATCGCGCTTGCGGCGCGAATACTTCTGAGACAGGCGCTTGGCCACCGCAGAGGCGGGCTCCCCCTCCTCGAGCGCGGCGCGGATATCCTCGCACAGGGCCTCGTCGGGATCCGCTGCCGCGGCGCCAACCGGCACGATACCGGCCTCCTCATCCTCGCTCGGCGGCGCGATAACCAGCGCAATCTCGCCCTTTACCTCGCCGCGAGCACGCAGCTCCTCGGCGAGCTGGGCAGCAGGCCCGCGCAAGACCTCCTCGTGCAGCTTGGTGAGTTCGCGGCAGACGGCAACCTCACGCTGGGGAAAGACCTCCGCCACGGCCTCGAGCGTCGCCACGATGCGGTGTGGAGACTCGTAGAAGATGAGCGCGCCGGGCACTACGGCAAGGCGCTGCAAACGGCGCACGCGGTCGCCGTGCTTTCGGCCCAAAAAGCCCTCGAAGAAAAAATGCTCGCAGGGAATGCCGGACGAAACGAGCGCCGTGACGCAAGCAGAGGGCCCGGGGATAACTTCGACGGGCACATCGGCCTCACGCGCTGCCTCGACCAGCGCCTGGCCGGGGTCGGACACACTCGGCATGCCGGCGTCCGAGGCAAAGGCGAGGGTCTCCCCCGCCAGCAGGCGGTCGACCAGGCCGGCGGCGCGACTGGCGATCACATTCTCGTCGCAACGGACAAGCGGCTTGGAAATGCCCAGATGCATCAGCAGCTTTGACGTCACACGCGTGTCTTCGCAGCAAATGGCATCGGCGGCGGCAAAGGCCTCGCCAACGCGCGGGGACAGGTCGCCCAGGTTGCCGATGGGCGTGCCGACCACATAGAGTTTGCCCGTATGGGCGCTGTTTTGCGTCATATCAACCTATTCAATCATGCCGCGCTCGAGCGTGCCGAGCGCCGCGCGGGCGTCCCACGCTGCAATGCGCTTCTCGGTCTTCCACGTTTGGAAGAACCAACCGGCAGCCGGCGCAAACGAAGCCAGCTGGTTGGCGATAAACACGCGCTCGTAGGCATTGCGCCCCTCGGGCGTAACCGACGAGTTGGCAAAGATCGCCGCACCCGACCATTCGCCCACCAGCACGGGGAACCCAGTCGAGATCGCTTCTTTAAGCTCGCGCTTGTTACGCGAAATCGCCGTCGTCAGCCCGCGGGGACTCGTGATGTCGAGCGCATACTCGTCACGGTAATGGTACAGGTGAAGGTCCATGTAGACGTTCTTGTACTTGGCGCCGCGCATAAAATGCTTCCACTCGCTGGGATGCCCCGACGACGAGAAGACGACGATCTTATCCTCGGGCATATACGAACGGACGAGCTCGTAGGCATCGCGATAGAAATTGCGCAGGTAGTGGGCCGGAATGCCATCCGTCATGGTAAAGAGACTCTTGCGGACGCTCATCTGTGGCGTATCCAGCAGCTCAATGCCCAGCAGGCTCTCGGCCTCGCCGTAGCGATCGGCCAAGCGCTCGAGCACGTCGAGTGCGACATGACGGCCGTTGGTGGACGAATGCCACTCGGCAACAGCCTCCGGCGTGGTGGGCGAATCGTTGGAATCGCCCTGGCCACCGGGCACCGTCGCCAGATCGAGCAGCACGCGGATGTCGTACTTGGCAGCCCACTCAATTGCACGGTCGATGTAGTCGACAACCGAGATGTAGGACGCATCGGACTCCTGCGAGCCAAAGGCATACCAGGGCACCGGCAGACGCACGGCATTGAGACCGATCTGCGCCATACGGCGAAAATCGTCTTCACTCACAAACGTCTCGTAATGACGGCGCATGCGTTCGTTATAGGCGGCGGTGCCCATGGCCTCCTGCAGCTCGGCCGCATTGGATGCACCGGTCGCCGCGTATAGCGACGGGGTCACCCAAGGCTCGGGAATAAACCAGCCAGAGAGATTAACGCCGAGTATCCTCTCCATCACTGCCCCCTTCGGATCGTGCAGGCCAAACCTGCATCGTATTGCATAGGAAAAGTATCGTTTTGAGTATACCCGCGCGTACGGACAGACGACCGAACGGTCTGCAAAGTGGCGCAAAAGCGGGAGGAATGTCTGGGGCGAGCCCGAGCTAGTGCGCCGAGATGTGCACGCACGTCGGAAGCAAGCGCCGGAAAGCGCATCCCGCTCTAAAGCCCAATTCTGGGATGCATTTTCCGCGGAACCCTACATAAAAGAAAAGGACCCCTTTGCAGAGGTCCTAGTCAATTCAAGGTGGCGGGGAAGGGAATCGCGTCCGCGCGCTGCGCGGACGGACCGCCGCGGCGCTTGCGCGCCTTGCGAGCTACGCTGGAAAACGCTTGCGCGTATCCTCAGCTCCGCGCCCTCAAGGGGTTCGATTCCATGCATGGTCCATATAAAAGAAAAGGACCCCTTTGCAGAGGTCCTAGTCAATTCAAGGTGGCGGGGAAGGGAATCGAACCCCTGACACGAGGATTTTCAGTCCTCTGCTCTACCAACTGAGCTACCCAGCCATTTGAGGTGTGCCTTGTTTCAAGGCTTGATTAGTATAACCAAGGACGCGCTCCGGTCAACCGAGAATTTGAAAAAAGTTTTTGAGCACGGCGCCAGCCACAAGGCCGACCCTATAGAACAGCACGTTAGAGACATCAACCCACCGCAAGAAGTTTTTCGCTCAAGGCTGCACGGGCAAACTCACTTGGCGTCATTCCTTCAGCCGCCGCCCGACGACGAATCGCCTCCTTCATCCCTAGGGGAATCTTGACCGATAGCGTTGCCGTACCTTCGCTTGAGAGCGGAGGCCGCCCGTGCACGATCCCCCCAACGGTATGCTCGCCGTCCGGAAACCCGCCATGCTCGTACGACTCGCACCACGCGTCAATCATTTCATCCGTTACAACCTGACCATTGGCAGCCGTATACGCCTTGCTCATCATCGACCCCTCTGCCGAGCTTGCTCGATCTCTTGCCAGAATTTCTTCTGAACCGGAGACAGGGCATGAATAATGAGCCATCCACGAATTAGTTCGACTGCAACAAGTTCCACACTTCGACCATCTGGAAGCCATCCAATGGCAAGCCATCTCGGCGGCTCGTCCTCCGACTCGCGGCAAATGCACTCAGCAACCGCGAACCAGGCACCAAGCACTTGCTTTTCCGTCAAGTGTTTTTTGGCGTTGGGATGGATCTCAACATCCATGCATCTTCTCCTCCATCTTACCCAATTTCGTATGACGAAAATCCGCTGTCGCCAATTCTTACGCCGGCACTTGTTGAAAGGCGGGAGGTGTAGCGAGGATTGAAGGGCGTTCCAGCACCGCCCAGGCACCGGGACAGGAACACATGCGCCAAGGACGGACGTTTTCGTAGCATGCGAGGATGCTGCCGTTGCGGTCGATAAAAGCAATGTCGATGGGGTAGGCCATAAAGCAGGTGTGGACCGAAGAGCAGCGTGGAAACGCCATGACGAGCGGCAACCCGTTGGCAGCAATCGGAGACCGTCCCAGCATGCCGCGCAGGCGCACGGCAAACGACTCCGCCACCACAAACTCGGCAGGCGTCCAACCCAGCCTGTTGAGCGCCCGCGCGTAGGCAATGTAGGATGAGACCGCGGTCACGTGACCACCCCCGGACGCCACGGGTCGACTGTCACCGCGCGCTCGTGCGACAACTGTGCCGGTGCCCCCAGCGAAACGCCGGCGATGCTGAGCGAGCTCGGCCACGGCTCATAGCGCATGATGCAGGTATAGGTCCTAAACGTGCCGGAAAGCGAGAGCAGACCGCCATCCGATGTCGTCGTACCCTGTTCGCTCGAGACCTCAATCTGCACGTCACAGCCTTCCATGGCATGTTGGATCTGAGCCTGAACGGTCGCGGAGGCATCGATGGAGCTGCCATCGCCCTCCCCGCTCGGTGCCACGGCATGCGCTAGCACGATATCGGGCACCACGCGATCGAAGCGCGCGACCGCGCCGGCAAAGACCATGACGTTGTACACGATAAGCGCCAGAACCAGCAGGACGGGCGTGACCACGGCCATCTCGACCGTCGCCTGGGCGCGCTCCTCGCACAGGCGCGTGCGGATGCCCATTACGACCCACCGCCCAGGGCACCCGCCAGTGTGGCGACATCGACGGTAAGTGGGATGGAACCGCCGCCGGGCAGCGGAATCTCCGCAAGCGTGAACACCGTGCCGCTGATGGTGCGCTCGACTTGATATTCCAGCGCCTCGCAAAGCGCCTTGGGGTCGGTCACGCCCAGCGGAATACTTCGTAGCTTGTCCTGCACTTTAGAAAGACCTGTGATGTCAGACCCAGGGCTCTTGATGACATTGGCGGTGTCGGTCAGCACCGGCTTTCGCAGGCGCAAGTCGCACGGCTCCAAGCCCAGCGCCGCCACGGACGCCGAAACGGTATCGCCGAGCCACGATGCAATGGAGCCCAGCGCGCCACTGCTCCCTCCCAGGCCATCGATCATCTCGTCCATAAGCTCGTCGGCCGAGCCCTGGATGTCTCCGTATCCCACAAGTAGCCGTCCCCAAACATCCATGACGCCATCGAGTACGCCGGCAACGCCACCCGAACGTTCCTCCAACGTCGAGAAAAACCGCGAGAGAACGTTGTTCTGCGCCGTCGCGTCATCGGGTGCCAGCACCGCAGCAGAGATCGCACCGCGCTCACCAAGCCTGACTGTCGTGTTAAACGAAGAGTTGAGCTCATCGGGGCTCGAGATGGCACCCGAAACCGCAAGGGCAACCACGCCATTGCGGCCGGGCGGGGCGATACGCGGACGCTCGCCCGAAAGCGCTTTAATGGCCTCGTCAAACGCATTGCCCGCACGGTCAGCCTCGTCCTCGGTCTGGCGCATGAGCTCGAGCTCTTTGTTGCGGCATTCGACGTAGTCTTCCAGAGCGTCTTTGAATCGATCAAAGTGGTACTCGAAGCCGTTTTCGATAGAAGTCGAAGGAGCCGCAACGGCGCCGAGCGACGAAACACCAAAATGGCATCTGTTGCATTTGTCCTGCCCGTCATAAGCAGCGACCGAGGCTAGCCCGCCTGGCGTCCCTTTCTTATAGTTGGGGCAGCTCGTTCCATAATGCAGATACGTTTTGCCATCGTTGGTACTAGTTGGCCACGCCGCATCGGTATAGAGTTCCGTCGCTCGCACCTCGTCAGTGTTGCGCGGCAACAACGGAATATAGGAAGTGG
>DBFOPE010000164.1:0-4001 GCA_048429085.1 Collinsella sp. | reverse complement strand
GCGCCGGTTTGACCGGCCCGTCACGGGTCAATCTGCAGTGCGGCCCGAACCCCGTGAGGGCCGGCGCCTTTAGACGCGTGCCGGAAATCCAAGGGTTATACCCTAAGAGCAAACCACCCCTTTTAGGGGTGGTTTTGATTTAAGCGCCGGCGATGACGAGATTTGGGCGGGTGTCGTCGGCGGTCTCGGCGATTGAGGTGGCGACGGCACCATCGGGATCACGGTCCATCACGATGGTGTCGACGTCGGCAAGCTCGGCAAAACGGTACATGCCGCGTCCGTTGACCTTACTGGCGTCCATGAGGGCGACGCTTTGATGGGCTGCGGCGATCATAGCCGTTTTGGTCTCGGCCATCTGGGGAAAGTCGGTCGTAAAGCCGCAACGGGGGACAAAAGCGCCGGGGCACACGATGGCGAGGTCGGCGTGAACCGTTTGAAGCGCCTGCATGGTAAGTGGGCCGTACAGATAGCGATGACCTTTGCGCAGCGCCCCGCCCAGCATGACAACATCGACCGAGGGCATGCTCTCGTCGATGTAATCAGCAATGGTAATGTCTGCCGTGATGACGGTGATACCGTCGCGCTGGTCGAGGAGCCGGACGAACTCGAGCGCCGTGGTGCCTGAGTCGACGAGCAGTGTGTCGCCGTCATTGACGAACTCGATGGCGCTTTGTGCGATGGCCTGCTTGGCGGCGACATTGACGTTGATGCGGCGATCCTGCGTGGAGACGGTTAGGCGTTTGTGGAGCGATACGGCGCCGCCATGCGTGCGGCGCAGCTTGCCTGCTTCGGCGAGCGCGTCTAGGTCAGCACGGGCGGTAACGGAGGACACGCCAAAGGTCTGGGCGATTTCTGCCACCTGCACCGAGGCGTTATGCTCAAGCATCTCCATGATGGCGGCACGACGCTCATCGGCGAAGGCTCGGGTTGTTACATGGGCCATAGCTGCTCCATCCTCAACTGAAATTTGCAGGAATTGTGATGAGTCCATTTTCGTTCATTTTCTTTTTGAGTAAGAAAACGCCTTTCGATTACTTATCTTTTCTATAAAAGAAAGATAATTCGCTTGAAAACTGCAATGTCGTATAGAGGGATCCGGCGCGAATCCCTTCCGTTTGCTTTTCAAAAACGAGTGTCTTGACCTGTGTGCCGGTGATATCTCATACGTGCGACGCCGTCGATTTTCATACAATGGGTGCGGCAAAACGCAAGGTAATAGGCCTTGCGGACACGTACGCCCGATGTCCAGATGCGGGCGAGGGAGAGGAGCAAACGCTCATGGCACTTGTTACCACCGAAAAGATGCTCAAGGACGCTCAGGCCGGCCACTACGCCGTCGGCGCGTTCAACGTCGAGAACCTCGAGTTTGTTATGGCCGTTCTGGCCGCTGCCGAGGAGACCAAGTCCCCCGTCATCATGCAGACCACCCCGGGCACCATCAAGACCGCTGGTCTGGACTACTTCTACGGCATGGTCAAGGCTGCTGCCGAGCGCGCTTCCGTGCCCGTCGCTCTGCACCTCGATCACGGCGATGGCTATGACCGCTGCATGCAGGCTTTCCGCACGGGCTACACCTCTGTCATGATCGACGGCTCGCACGAGTCCTTCGAGGACAACATTGCCCTGACCAAGTCCGTCGCCGACGCTGGCCGCGCCATGGGCGTGCCCGTCGAGGCTGAGCTCGGTAAGGTTGGCGGCAAGGAGGACGACGGTCCCGCGGTTGAGGGCGAGAGCCCCTACACCGATCCTGCCGAGGCCAAGGAGTTCGTCGAGCGTACCGGCTGCACCTCCCTCGCAATTGGCGTTGGCACCAGCCACGGTGTGTACACGAGCGATCCGCACATCGAGCAGTCCGTGGTCAAGGCCATCCGCGACGCCGTCGACGTGCCGCTGGTTCTGCACGGCACCTCCGGTGTGCCCGATGAGCAGGTCGCCGAGGCCGTGAAGAACGGCATCTGCAAGGTTAACTACGCCACCGAGCTGCGTCAGGCCTACACCAAGGGCTTCATGGCCTACATGGCCGAGAACCCCGCCTGCTTCGACCCCAAGAAGCCGGCCAAGGAGGGCATGCGTGAGATCACCGAGCTGGTTAAGATCCGCATGACCAACCTCAACTCTGTGGGCAAAGCAGAGTAACAGCAAGGGTACTCTGATCCCACCGGACGGCTTGGGCGGGTCCCCGTACTTAGTTTCCAAAACGTCCTCGCGCATGAAGGCCCCCGTTGCCTCGCTTCTACGAAGCGTTGGCAACGGGGGCCTTCGCGCTGCGGAATGATTTTGGAAACTAAGTACGGGGACCCGCCCAAGCCGTTCTGCTCGATCGCCCTTGTGGCGTTGGGGCTAAAAGGGTGGGACGCGTGGGTTATTTGGTTGTTAGGGTTAGTAGGTCGTTGGGGGTTTTGAGGTTGTAGGTGGCGTTTGGGATGTCTTGGTGTGATCCCCATGCCGCTCTGGCAAAACTGACCCCTGCCGAAGTTGCGCATTGTTCGTCGTAGACGGTGTCGCCAACGTAGACGACGTTGCCAGGATTCGCGCCCGTACGCCGGAGATATTCGAGCATGGGAGCGGGTGCGGGTTTATGTTCGGTTGTGTCTTCGACAAGGATGATGTGCTCAAAATACTTATCGAAGCCAAGGGGTGCAATTTCTTCTGCGTATTCGTCGCGCGCACGTGAGGAGACGATGCCAAGTTTGCAGCCGCTATCGGCGAGTGTTGCGATGACTTCAAGCAAACCTGGAAACACGCTGATGGTGCTTTTAAAGCTGGCGGCAACTTGGCACCAGCGATCCAACGTTGCCTGCGAGTAGATTCCAAGTTTCTCAAGGGCATCCTTGCCGGGTATGCCGAGGGCAAATTCAAGCTCGTGTCGGGGGGGGGCGTTTTGCCGGTCTCTTCTTGGACAATCTGGACAAGCGATGATAGAACGCTTTCTTCTGTATCTGCCAATGTCCCATCAACGTCAAATACGATATGGTCAAAGTGCTTCATATGATTGCTCCTCTCTGTTGTTTGCCTGCAAGTTTGATGCGGTGACAGAAGAAAGGCTAGCGGGATTTCTGCCTGGTGCTATCGAGATTCTGCCTCGCTGCTCGATAGCTCGAGGGAGTGCATCCCATTTGTTCTTTAAATACCTGGCCAAGATGGCTTGCTGTCGCAAAGCCGCATTGGCGCGCGACTGTCTGGACCGTTCGCGTGGTGTGTGCCAAAAGTTCGCAAGCACGGTTTACGCGGTATGCGCGCAGATATGCCGCCGGGGTCGTTCCTGCGCAAGCTTCGATAATGCGGTAACACTCTCTTTCGCTTACGCCGGCTGCAGATGCCATCTGGGGCACATCTATAGCGGCTGCATAGTTTGCGCGGATATAGTCCAGGATTGCCTTGAACTGTACGTCGCGGTTGGTCATCCAAGAGGCGTTGTCGGAGGAAAAGAGCGGTTCGGCCTTGGCGTAAATCTGAATCCAGAGCTCTGACAAACTATTTCGAAGCGCCATCTCGTTCTGCGGCCGTTGAAGGTCGTGGTTAAAGGAACTCTTTAGCAAATCGATAAAGGGCATATCGTCGGGGTTGGTGGGCGACCATTTGAGCACATCGACGCCTCGACATTGCAGCAAAGGATTGATATAGCGCTTTTGAAGGCGTCCCGCGGGATCGCCGAGCATCGACGGCTGAAAGATATGCAACATTTGAATGGCTGGTGCCGAATTGGGTGATTGCAGCGTGCTGTGCAAAACGCCGCCGTTGATAAAGCCGGCGGACCCTTCCTCAAAGCGTACGTGCTCATGAGCCGCGCGCGTTCGATAGTCAATCGCTCCCTGCTCCATGTAGAAAAGCTCAACTTCGGAATGCCAGTGCCAGGGGACGGAATTGCCCGGATAGCGAGCGAATTCTGCGCGTTCGGCAATATAGGGCCAGTCTTCGGCGGTCTCGGGAAACGCTTCCTCGCGTCCTCCGCGGTGCAATTCTATGTGATCCATGTTTCGCATGGCATCAGTATAAAGCGC
>DBFOPE010000163.1:0-3200 GCA_048429085.1 Collinsella sp. | reverse complement strand
AGCGGAGTACGTAATCGATGTTCTGCTGGTTCATGTCGCTCCCCTTTCTTTCGGGCGGGTTTCGACTGGTCTATATCGCAGATACTATCGCAGAAAAATGTTTCCGCAGGGTTAAAGCGTATCAAGCGCTCAAAAAACGTGCGCGAACAGGCAGTTGCGAACGAGCGGCTAGCGCGAGGTTGATGCGCGGTGTTCGATGTGGCCGGGGATCTCGATGCGTTTGGGCGCCAGCTTTGCGGCCTCGCCCACGGTGGTGGTAACGACGTCGATGCGCTCGGAAAGGCGCTCGACTACGCGCTCGGCAATGGTGAGGGTGTCCTGCGCGGCCGTGGTGACGCCGCCAAAGAGCACATGGTTCCAGGGGTAGTCGTCAAACGTCGCGATCTTGAGCCCCGCCGGCAGCGAGGGACCAAGCTGCGCCAGCGCCTCGGTCAGACGTAGGAAAACCAGGCCGTTGACAGCAATGAGGCCGAGCTTTTTGCCCGCATAGCCGCGGATGGTCTCGTCCAAACGGCCAACGCCCGCGGCGCCACCGTCGGCCAGGGTGACGACCTCGCCCGCAAGGCCGCGTCGCGAAAGCTCGTCAGCAAAGGCCTCGGCACGCTCGCGACGCACGGGGCTGTCGTCGCTTGCCTCGGTGAGCAGGCACAGGCGCTCGCTGCCAGCGGCGGCCAAGGCGTCTACCAAGCCGGCGACCAGCTCACGGTTGTTAGATGTCACCAGATCGACACCGCCGTCGACAACATCGCGGTCGAGCAGCACAACGGGCAGACGTCCCGCTGCCGCGGCAATCGCCTCGTCATTGCCTCCGCAGGTGTTGACGACCAGACCGTCCACGCCAGCATCGATAAGTCTGGCGAGCGACTCGGCCTCCTTTGCGGGGTCGTTGCCGCTAATGGCAGTCATAAGCGAGCAGCCGCGCGCGGCGGCACTGGAGGAAAGTCCTTCGAGCATGGCGCTCGAGAACGGGTTGGCGATGTCGGCCAGAATCACGCCGATGAGGTTGGTGCGTGAGCTGCGCAGATTGCGCGCGGCAGCACGTGGGCGATAGCCGGTGCGCTCGATAACCGCCGCGATGCGAGCACGGGTTTCCTCGGTCATTTGCCCGGGACGGTTGTTGAGATAGCGCGAGACCGTGGCCGGGCTCACACCCGCCTCGGCGGCAATGTCCTTGATTCTCATCTGCGCCATGGCGCACCCCGTTTCCCAATTGTCAGCAGTCTGAGCCATTTTAGGCATTTTTTTAAAAATCTCGCTTGCAAAACGCTGTAGGTGAGTATACTACAACTCGAAACGAAACCGATTTCGTAAACCGATTTCGGCAAGCGTTGGCGCGGAGGTGCAAAGATGTACCCTACCGTCTTGGCACCTCCGCGCCAACGCCATATCAAAGGTGTACGCACGAGCAAGAAGGAGCTGCGCGACCATGGGTAAAACGGTTCTTACCTTCGGCGAAATCATGATGAGGCTCTCGCCCAAAGATCATCTGCGCATTGAGCAGGCAACCGAGTTTGACGTCCGCTACGGTGGCGCCGAGGCCAACACCGCTCTTTCCCTGGCCTACCAAGGCGACAAGGCCGCTTACGTATCCGTTGTCCCGGCCAACCGCCTAGGCGAGTGCGCGCTGCGCTCGCTGAAGGCCTACGGCGTCGACACAACGCGCGTCGTGCGTCAGGGCGACCGTCTTGGCTCCTATGTGTTTGAGGTCGGCGCCTCGCAGCGCGGCAACGGCTGCGTCTACGACCGCAAGTTCTCTGCCATCAACATGGCCAAACGCGACGTCTTTGACTGGGACGAGATCCTCAAGGGCATCGATGTCTTCTATTTCTCCGGCGTGACCCCCGCCGTCTCCGATGAGATGGCCGCCGCCTGCAAGGAGGCACTCGCCGCCTGCCGCGCCAAGGGCATCACCACCGTGTGCGACGTTAACTATCGCGGCAAGATGTGGTCGCCCGAGAAGTCGCAGGCCACCATGAAGGAACTCCTGCCGCTCGTCGACATCTGCATCGCCAACGACGAGGATGCGCCCGCCGGCCTCGGCATGACCTGCGTCTCTGGTTCCCTTGCCCATGGCATCGAGGAGCGCGACACCTACGTCGAGATGGCCCGTCAGATCTGCGCCGAGTACGGCTGCAAAAAGGTCGCCTCGGTCGTCCGCAACATCTCCTGCGTCGAGCGCTCCATCTGGATGGGCATGCTCTTTGACGCCGAGAGCGGCGAGCACTGGTTCTCCCCTGCTCACGAC
Organism: Collinsella sp.; assembly: GCA_048429085.1. Taxonomy (GTDB): domain Bacteria; phylum Actinomycetota; class Coriobacteriia; order Coriobacteriales; family Coriobacteriaceae; genus Collinsella. The sequence goes on along the minus strand of DBFOPE010000163.1, from coordinate 955 downwards.
GTGCACGTGCTCGAGGGCGTTGCCGCCGGCGACGCTTTCAACGCCGGCCTCGTCCATGCCCTCACCAACGACTTTGATCCGCAGGACGCCGTCAACTATGCGATTGCAGCGTCGATCCTCAAGCTCACCATCAAGGGCGATTCCAACTTGGTGACCGCAGACGAGATCGCAGCCGTGGCATCCGCCGCCGACGGTGGCACCCGCGTCGCGCGCTAATCCGTCTCCATTCCGCGGGCCGCAGCTTTCCAATCCCATACCCCTGCGGCCCGCTCCCCGATTCCTCCGGTCGGGCAAAACCACCAGTCCCATTCCGGTTTTGCCTGGCATTCCCTACATGACTGGTCGAGCAGCTGGTTTTGGAATTGCTTGAACCCCAAGCAGTGCCTCCGATAACCAATCCAAAATCGGCTCCTGACCAGCATATTTGGCAATCACGCGCCCATGCGCGCCATACATCGAAAGGAACATTATGTTCGATCAGTTCTACACCACGCTTGAGTCCCTGGGCATCGTGCCGGTCGTCGTGCTCGACAAGGTCGAGGACGCCGCTCCGCTCGCCCACGCCCTTATGGCAGCTGGCATGAAGTCCGCCGAGGTCACCTTCCGCACCGCCTGCGCCGCCGAGTGCATCGCCGCTATGGCCGAGGCCGAGCCCGAGATGTGCGTTGGCACCGGCACTGTCCTGACCGTCGAGCAGGTTGAGCAGGCCCGCGCCGCCGGTGCCAAGTTCATCGTCTCCCCGGGTTACAACGAGGACGTCGTGAAGCATTGCATCGACATCGAGCTGCCCGTCCTTCCCGGCACCGTGACCCCTTCCGAGGTCACCGCAGCCGAGAACCTGGGCCTCAAGGTCACCAAGTTCTTCCCCGCGTCCCAGTATGGCGGCCTGAACACCATCAAGGCCCTCGCCGCTCCGTTTGTCGGTCACCGCTTTATGCCTACCGGCGGCGTGAGC
>DBFOPE010000162.1:0-8763 GCA_048429085.1 Collinsella sp. | reverse complement strand
CCCAAAAGCGCAAACGAGCCTTCTGCCGCTTCTACTGGGGCGAAAAACCAGCGCATATCCGCTAGCGTCTTAAAGTCCGCTGTGGCGCAGGCCGCCCACACATATCATTCCATGCTCAAACATTCTCGCTTCGCTTCGCTCGCTGCGAAACTGCGCGTGGAACGATATGTGTGGGCGGCCTGCGCCACAGCGGACTTTAAGACGCTAGCGGATATGCGCTGGTTTTTCGCCCCAGTAGAAGCGGCAGAAGGCTCGTTTGCGCTTTTGGGGCTTGCCTGCAAGTTCCATGGTTGCGATGGCGATATCCTCGGCTGCGCGTGGACGGCGCAGCACTTCGCCGTTAATGAGTAGTGCCTTGAGCGATTCGGGATGATCGTGGAGATGGCGCAGTGTCACGATGAGCTCGCGTGCGGTCGTGACATGCATGCTGGCGCCCATGCCGGTGAGCATGGTGGTGTTGGCCTTTTCCTGGCCATATGACTTGCCCAGCAGAATCATAGGCAGGTGTGCGCACAGGCATTCGGTAACAGTGAGTCCGCCAGATTTGAGGATTGCCAGGTCACAGCCGTGCATGAGCGCTGCCATGTCATCGACGTAGTCAAGAACCGTGACGTTCTCGAGTTTCATGGCATCGAAAAGCGTTTTGAGACGGGTGGCATATTCGGCATCCTTGCCCGGCAAAAAGACAAAGTGCATGTCCTCGAAGCTGCGCAGAAAGGGGAGGGTGCGGTCCATCTCAGCGCGAAAGCGAACGTACGGTTGAGGCAAACTGGCCCCGGCCATTACCAGCACAACGAGCTTGTCTGTGGGGAGATTGAACTTCTCGAGTTCTTCCTCGCGATTGTAGTCCGTATCAAACCCGGCGCGAATGGGGATGCCCGTAATGCGGATTTTTGCCTCGGGAACCTTACGGGGTCGGAGTGTTTCGGCCATAAACTCGTTTGCCACACAGAAGAGGTCGGTGTCCTTATGGGGCCACCAACCCTCGACCTCGTAATCGGTCGGTACGCAAATGACGGGATAGTCGATGCCCGTAATGACGCGCGCGCCGACGGCGACGTTGGCTGCCGTGATATGTGTGGCTACCACGGCAATGGGCCTGCGAGTTCGAACGTATTCGTTAAATGCGGGGAACATGATGCGCGACCATGCCGTGCCACCGCCCCAAAGCAGGTGTCCGGTAAGGGTATAACGCCAGGTCAAGTCATAAATTGGGCGCGTGGCGCCGGTAAACGAGGCGGCCGTTTTGTTGCCGTCGAATTTTATGCGTCCAAAATCAAGGATATCGAGCACTTCAATCTCAACATCCTCGGGGATGCCATTGGTGCCGCGGATGTGGTCGAATGCCTGCGCAATCGCATTTGCGGCGGCCTTGTGGCCCGAGCCGACCGAGGCGTGCACGATAGTCACGAGAGGTCTTTGCTGAGCCAAGAGCGTGGTTTGTTCCGATTGGGGAGTGCTGTGCGTGAGCAGGGGAGCGTCATCGCTCGTCTGCGTCTGATCCATCGATATCTCCCCTTCATCTTTGTTTCACAGAGAATCATTGTAGTGCATGAGTGTCACGTTCGCATAAATTTGGGTATGAGCGCAAAGAACGCCAATCTTTCGACAGGAGGTCTCTTCATGACTACTCATCAGCCGATCGATGTTGCGATTATCGGCGGCGGGCCTGCGGGCTATGCTGCAGCCATTTACGCGGCGCGCGCCAACCTAACGACGACCGTGATTGAGCAAGGTGTGTCGGGAGGACAGATCGCCACAACCAATGAGGTCGAGAACTATCCGGGCATTCCGCTCTTGAGTGGCGCCGAACTCGGCGAGCGTTTTCAGCAACATGCAGAGGGCCTGGGAGCACAGGTTGCATGGAGCATGGTTACGGGTATCGATTACGATGCCGATACAGCGCTGTTTACGGTGCATCACGATACGGGCGATACGCTGGCCTCGAGTGTTATCGCTTGCATGGGTGCCACGCCGCGATCTGCCGGTTTTGTTGGCGAGGATACGTATCGCGGTCGCGGCGTTTCGTATTGCGCGACGTGCGACGGCATGTTCTTTCGTGGCAAGCAGGTCTTTGTCATCGGCGGCGGCAATGCTGCCTGTGAGGAAGCCCTGTTCTTGTCAGAAATCGCCTGCAGCGTGACTATCGTCTTGCGCCGCGATCGGTTCCGGGCTCCTGATGGCGTGGTTCAAAAGGTGCTCGCAAAAGATAATATTTCAGTTAGGTACCAAACTAGTATTGTGGAACTATCGGGAGAGGTCATGCCCACGACTATCACCTTTAAGGACAACGCAACCGGTGGCATTTATTCCGAGTCCTTTGATCCTGGTTCGTTTGGCATCTTTGTCTTTGCTGGCACGCAGCCCCATACCGAGCTTGTAGATCATCTGGTGGATCTGGCACCCGACGGCGGCATTGTGACCGACGAATCGATGGCCACTCGCACGCCTGGCTTATTCGCAGCTGGCGATATCCGTTCCAAGCGTTTACGCCAAGTTGTGACCGCCGTCTCGGACGGAGCCATAGCGGCTACCAGCGCATACGCTTTCTTACGCGGATAAGTACGATAATATATCTTATGTAAGGTTGTTATGTTACTTAAACGTCCAGCAGTAACGAGCTTGAGGCAACGTTGCTGCTGGACGTTTTGTTGTGTAAAAACAAGCCAGTTATCCTGCGGTCGGACCCGAGCCAAAGCCGACGATCATACCGTTCATCGTGGTATGCAAAACTAGATAATCTAGAATACAATATTGAAAACGAACGGAGGCACCATATGAATCACGTTAAACATGTCATTCCTATGTCCGATACGTCGGTTAGCATCAGCCCAGAGGATATTCAGCCCACGGTGCTACCTGATGCATTTATCCAGTCTGATATAGTCCGCAAACTCAATACACTCAGCTTGCCGCGCTATAACCAGTTGCCGAATGTAACGCTCTATCGTGACCAGGTCATTGAGTACATCGAGCTGTGGATGGAGCCGCTTTCGATTTGTATGGAGCAGCCCGTCATTACGCCATCGATGATCAATAACTACGTAAAGGTCGACCTCGTTCCCGCTCCGGTTAAAAAGCAATATGGTCGCGAGCAGATTGCGCGTCTCATCTCCATTTGTATCTTTAAGCAGGTGCTACCCATCGCTGCGGTTCAGGCACTCTTTAACATTCAGCGCCTGAGCTATGATGCACCGACCGCCTTTGATTATGTGATTGATCAGCTCGAGGCATCGATTCGTGCGGCTTTTTCCGTCGAGCAGACTCCCGCGCCCGATACCGCACATCAGGTTACGCGCGAGTCGCTGCTCGTACGCAGTGCGGTATCGTCTTTTGTATCGAAGGCGTATCTAATGAGCTACCTAAAGTTCAATGGGTTTAATAGCTAGCCGACGTATAAGACGGGCGGGACAAAGGCTATAAGCCATTTTGTCCCGCCCGTGTTTTTGTTTAGTTGGACTTTATCGGCCCGAAGCTACGCCCATGCCGTAGCCGATAATGAGCCCGTGCATCTCGGCATAGTATGAATCCAGTCCGTTGCAGGGCATAATGATGGTCTTGGAGCCGGGCCAATGCTCCACAATGCGACTGGCAAGTGCCTGGGCGCCCGCCTCATTTTCGACATGGTCGATGACGACTTCTCCACCGGTAAAGCCCTCGGCCTCCATGGTGTCGACAATCTTTCCAAGCATCTTCTTTTCGCCACGGGTGTGACCGACGAGCTTGATCTCCCCCTCCTCGCTTGCCGTGCCTAAAACTCGAATGTTGAGTTTATTGGCGATAACCCCAGCTGCCTTGGGAATACGTCCGGCCTTGGCGAGATTTTCGTAATTGCACAGGCTAAAGAGAATCTTGCTGTTCAGTTCCAGCTCATCAAAATAGCTGCAGGCTTCCTCAAAAGAGACGTTGGGATTGCTTGCGAGATAGCGGTCGAACAGCAGGAAGATCAGGTCCATTTTGCCGCCGGCTGCGCGAGAATTGACCAGATGAATCTTTCGGTTCGGATCCTCGGCAAGAACCAAATCGTGTGCCGTGGCGGCGGCATTGTAGCTTCCCGAGACGCCCTCGGAGATAGGCATGCAAATTGTCTTGTCGGCAAGCCTAAAGAGTTCGGTCCACTCGCCTACGCTCGGACAGGCGCTCGAAGAAGCGCTCGACTCCGCCTGCACGGCGCAATTGAGTTCGCGAACATCGAGCGTGAGGTCATCGACGAACTCGCGCTCCCCCACTCGAATTTTAAGGGGTGCATATGCAAAGGTGGTATGGGGCGCGGTCGGTTGCCAATCACGGAGGTTGCAGCTCGAATCGGAGATAAGTGCCCAGCTCATAGAGGGTCCTTTCTAGATGTTTCTAATTTATTATAGCCATCTTGCTTACCTTTGAAACGTGCATCTAGTATTGAAAACTAGCTCATTGGGATCATGTATGGAGCACGGTCACAAATAAATGAACCTCGCAGCCCAAAGGCCACGAGGTTCACATTCGTTTGCTATACAGAGTGACTTAGTAGCGCACGAAAATATAGTTGTTGTTCATGCCGGCTGCGACGGAGCTGATGATGACGCCCGTCTTGTAGTCGGAAGCATGGATCATCTGACCATTACCGATATAGATGCCAGTATGGTAGGAGTTAACCACGACATCGCCGGGTTGCGGGTCGGACACGCGGGTCCAACCCATGAAGGTGCCGGTGGTGCCCAGACGGCAGTAGCGACCCGTGAGACAGTAGCTTACAAAACCGGAGCAGTCAAAGCTGTCCGGTCCAATGCCGCCCCAGGAATAAGCGCAACCAAGCTTGCTGTAGGCGCGCGAAACAACGGAACCACCGTCAACAGACTGGCTCGGCGCAGAAGGGGCCGGAGCCGGAGCGGGCGTCGAGGGCTGCGGCGTAGGAGCAGGAGCGGGAGCGGGCGCAGGTGTGTTGCCGCCGTTGTTAGTTGTGCCGCCGCCATTGTTGGTGTTCTCGGTCGTACCGGCGGTATCGTTGCTTACCGTGGCCTTTTCGGCTGTGCTGGCATTTATGCCGGCCTGCAGAGCCGCATTGGCCTCGGCCTCGGCGGCAAGCTCGGCCTGCAGCTGAGAATCTAGGGAGTTCACGATGCTCTGGGCTTCTGCCTGCTGGGCGTTGAGCTCGTCGACTTTCTTTTGCGTGGCGGCGACGTTCTTCTCCTGCTCGGCCTGCTTATCGGTGAGCTGCTGCTTAAGGTCCTTGACATCCTGAATGGTCTGGGCCTGCTTGTCGGAAACCTTGCCGTAATAGAACAGACGATTGAGCATGTCGCCCAGATCGTCGACGCCCGTCAGAACCTGAAGGAGACTCAGACCGCCGGTCTTGTACTCACCGGCAACGTAGCTCGAAAGCTTTGCCTGGCCCTCGGCAATCTCTTGCTGCTTTTGCGTGATCTCGCCTGCAGTCTGATCAAGCTCCTGCGTCTGTGCGGAGAGTTCTTCATGAATTTGCTGGGTCTGCGTGCCGATCTGCTCGAGTTTGGTACGAGCAGCGGCAAGGTCGGATGCGGTATCGGCATAGGCCGGAGCCGCGAGGCCCAGGCCCAAAACACAAGCGAGGGTTGCCGTAGCAGCGCAGCGTGCCATGTTTTTGTGCGTATTTGCTGTGCGCATGGAGCTTCCTTTCCGGTATCTAAGGGTAGCGGCTAGTTCACCGTTACCAGGCTAAAGAGCTCGACGTCCTCGTTGGAAGGCGTGAGCTTCTTGCGCGGGTTGAGAAACGCAAGCTCGAGGATACAACCGTAACCCACAAGCTTTGCGCCCATATCTCGCACCAGTTTACCTGTTGCCTCGACGGTTCCGCCCGTCGCGACCAAGTCGTCCAGAATCAACACGGTATCTTTAGAGGTAATGGCATCGGCGTGGATCTCGATAGAGTCGGTGCCATATTCGAGATCGTAGCTCTCGCTCACCGTCTTGCGAGGCAGCTTGCCCGGCTTGCGTGCGGGCACAAAGCCAGCGCCCAGGGCGACGGCCACGGGCACGCCGACCATAAAGCCGCGAGCCTCGGGACCCACGACCTTGGTGATGCCCATGCCGGCAAAATGCTCGGCCAGGGCATCCACCATGGCCTTCAGGGCCTCGGGATTGCCAAAGAGCGGCGTGATGTCCTTAAAGACGACTCCGGGCTCGGGATAGTCGGGGATGTCGACGATGTGAGATTCGAAGTCGTACATGACGTGACCTTTCATGGATTGCCGGGTGGACGGCGGTTATTTACCCGCGTTAGCAGACAGGCTATGCGAGGGGACGACGACCTTGGAAGGATGCACGAGCGACTCGTCCTTCGCGGCAACCGCGGGAACGCTTGCCTCTTCGCTTTTAGCCTTGGTGGACTCGGAACGCGTGATCTCCTCATCGAGAGCATCGATGTCAGCGTCCTCGACCACGGCATTGAGTGACTCGAATACACGGTTCTTGAGCAGAGCGGTATGGACGCCCTCGGTGAGGTCATGCAGCTTCTTAAATGCACGCTCGAGCTTGGCATCGCGCTCGTCGTCGGAAGTATCCATACCGAGCATGCTTACGAGCACCTGCTCAAACATCGAGGACTCGCGGTTTGCGGACGATACGTACTGGCGCAGGTTGCGCGGCTCGATATGGAAGCGCGAAAGCTCGGAGCAATAGCGGATGATCGGGAAATCGCGGCCATCGACAAGCTCGCGATTCTGCGGGCTCTTGATGATGCGAATAAGGTCGTTCTCGGCCAGGGAGCGGATAAACGAGATCTCAACACCGAGCATGTCGGGAATCGTCTCGATGGGATGCAGCTTTTGCTTGGTCTCCTTGGGCTCCGTCTTAAGCGGAACATCGGACAACAGGCCCACCTCGTAGGCGAGCGTAGACAGGTCCGTGGCGTTTTCCAGGCGCTGCTTGATCACGTTGAGCGGCATGTAGCGAGTCTTCTGGAGGTGCAGAATGACCTCCAGGCGGTCAACGTCCTCCTTGGAGTACTGACGATAGCCCTTAGGCGTGCGATGAGGGGTGATGAGCCCCTCATCTTCGAGAAATCTAATTTTTGAGTTCGAAAGATCGGGGTATGCGCCTCGAAGTAGATTGACGACCTGGCCGATACTCAGATAATTGCGTTCGGCCATGCCCTACTCACCGGTTTCGATGCGCTCCGGCGTGCTCTCGTGGTAGATGAGCGTAAACGTACCGATCTGGACTGAAGAGCCATCGTGCAGCGGTGCGCCGTTGACGATGGCGCCATCAACCCACGTACCGTTGAGCGAGCCCAGGTCTTCGATGCGGGCACCCAGACCCTCGCGAATAATGCGCGCATGGCTACGCGACACGGTCATGTCGTTGAGGAAGATGCCGTTAGCGGGATCGCGGCCGATGGTGGTCACATTATCCTCGAGCTCAAAGGCTGCACCGGTTTGAGGGCCTTTGACGATAGATAAGACGGGCGCGGTGATGTGCACGTTGGCCATGAGGTCGGGAACGGTGACATCGCTCGAAGGAACGCGGAAAACGCAGGTGGCGTCTGAGGCCTTATCGTTCTGAGGCATATTGTTAACCATGCTGTCCATGACAACCCCTAACTTAACGCGGACATGCCGCAAAGAATGAACTGTACGTAATCATACCCCAACGACTTAGTCTTCGATTTCGGGGTTAAGAAAGTCGATGTCTTCGTCCTCGGGATGCGCCACGGCTTGTTTAATGGCTGCTCCACCCTTAATGGAATAGATGACGGCGGTGAGCATGGAGAAGATGACGCCGCCATACACAAAGAAGATGCCAAGCGGTACCGGGCTGCCGTTGAGGCCCGGGAAGGCCGTGAGCGTGGCGGGCAGCAGATGCCAGCCATCCACAGTGGGAAAGCCCAGAAGCATAAGCGAGAAGCCGGTCATGAGCAGCGCCGTCGCAATCTTGCCGGGAAAGACGACGTCGATGGGGCGGCGGTGATAGTGGCGCACGATGAGCGTGCCGATACCAAGGTAGATATCGCGACCAATGATGAGCACACAGACCCAGATGGGAAGCTCGCCGCGGACCACCAGGCCCAGTACGCCGGTAAATAGCAGCGCACGGTCGCAGATGGGATCCATAACCTTGCCGAGCCACGAGACCGTTTTGGTCATGCGGGCAATCTGGCCGTCCATCCAGTCGGTGGAGGCCGCGATGGCATAGATGACGATGGCGACGACACGGTTGTTGTCCGTCACAAACAGGTACAGGAAGACCAGCGTGAGGATCAGGCGCGTGAAGGTAATGAAATTGGAGATCGTGAAGATCTTATTCGACGGGTAATCGGAGGTGCCGATAAGCTCCTTTTTGATCTTCTTTTTGATGCCCACAGGACTCCCCCGCTGGTAAACGACAAAACTTTCGATACTATACCCGTTCTGGCGATGTCTATCCAGCGTAAGCATAGAGAGTCCAGACATGTGGAGGACGGTATCGGGCGGGATGTCTATCGCTTTTGTGTACATCAGCCTCCAAAAACGACATTTTTCGGCATTTATGGTGGCCGATGCACACGTTTTGATTCGGTGGTTACATCGATCGGGAAAGTTGTTGCCTTAAGCAAATTAATCATGATGTGCTGGTCGAGAAGGGCTGGCGCCAAAAGAGCCCAACGGCCGTTACGGCTTCGTTAGAAATGCGCCCCACCATGGATGGTGAACCCGAAAGGCAAGGCGCGCGGGCACGGTGGCTCGGCCCGCGCGCCCGGAAGAGAAAGGACGAACCCATGGGTTACATGCTCGAGACGCGCGGGCTCACCAAGCGCTTCGGACGCGGCGA
>DBFOPE010000161.1:0-4279 GCA_048429085.1 Collinsella sp. | reverse complement strand
TACCTATGACGCGATACAAAAGAAAGGTGTTTGCCCATGCAGGCACAGAAGGCGGAGGGAACCCGCGACCTTATCGGCGCCGAGATGCGCGCCTGGCAAAAGATGCAGCAGATTGCGGCCGGCGTGTTCGAGCCGTTTGGTTTTAAGCCCATCGAGACGCCCGCGATCGAGCAGGTTGACGTGTTTGTCCACGGTATCGGCCAGTCGACCGACGTCGTGCGCAAGGAGATGTTCCGCGTGTTTAGCGGCGCCAACCTGGAGCGCGTCTTTACCGAGGGCACCGACACCAAGCTTAAGCCCAAGCAGCGCCTGGCCCTTCGTCCCGAGGGCACGGCCGGTGTGGTGCGCGCCGTCGTGGAGAACAACCTGGTGCCCCAAGGCTCCACGCCGTTTAAGGCCTACTACGCCGAGGCCATGTTCCGCGGCGAGCGTCCCCAGAAGGGCCGCCTGCGCCAGTTCCACCAGGTGGGCATCGAGTGGCTCGGCGCTCCCGATCCGGCGGCAGACGCCGAGTGCATCATCATGCTCATGGAGTTCTACAAGAGCCTGGGCTTCGATCTTTCCAAGCTTCGTCTGCTCATCAACTCGATGGGTGACGCCCAGTGCCGTCCGGCTTATCGCGAGCAGGTTAAGCAGTTCATCCTCGATCACGCCGACGAGATGTGCGATGAGTGCCGCGAGCGCGCCGAGCTCAACCCGCTGCGTGCCTTCGACTGCAAGAACGACCACTGCCGCGAGATCATGGCCGAGGCTCCGCTGATGGGTGACAACCTGTGCGATGAGTGCCGCGAGCACTACGAGCAGGTCAAGCGCTATCTGGATGCCGCCGGTATCGAGTATGTCGAGGATCCCACCTTGGTGCGCGGCCTGGACTACTACACCCGTACTGTCTTTGAGGTCGAGGCCCCTGGCGCCGGCGTCGGCTCCATCGGCGGCGGCGGCCGCTACGATGGCCTGGTCGAGCTCGAGGGTGGCAAGCCCACGGCGGGCGTCGGCTTTGCTGTCGGTTTTGAGCGCGCCCTGCTGGCCCTGCAGGCCTTTGGCAGCGATTTGGGTGCCGATGAGGCCCCGTGCGTCTATGTCGCCAACGCCGGCAAGGAGCTGCGTCAGAACGTCTTTGCCATTACGCAGGAGCTTCGCGCCGCAGGTATCGTGACCGAGGCCGACTATCAGGGTCGTTCGCTCAAGGCCCAGTTTAAGCAAGCCGATAAGGTAGGCGCCAAGCTCATCTTGGTCCTGGGTGGCGACGAGCTTGCCGCCGGCAAGGTCAAAGTGCGCGACATGCAGAGCCATGACGAGGTGCTCGCCGATCTGGACAACGTCGTCGAGGCGGTTCGCGAGCGCCTGTAGCGCATCTTTTTGAGCTTCGGGCCTGCTAACGTGCCCTGCTCATGGAGAGCGATTGTTACGGGGGTGTTTCGCTTTTATGCGGAATGCCCCCGTTTACGTATGCCGCCCACCGAGAAATACGACCATTTAGGGCAAAAACCTTTGCAATGCAGAAAATACTTTTGTGTGGTAAAGCGCAATCAGTGTCGAAAGTATTTCTCAAGCGCCTATAATGAATACCGCATGTTACGTGCATAGAAGGAGGAATGGGAGGAAACGTGGCTGAGAACCTAAGCAACCAGTCTGTACCCGAAGCCGCGGCGCGCGTCGCTGCCGTGGTCAACCGCCTCGTTAACCGAATCGGCTCGAATGCCGAGTCCAGGGAGCGTCTCGCCGAGATCGAGATCCCCGAGGAGCTGCGCGACAATCTGGCGCTGTTCTTGCGCCTGGAGCGCCGTGTGCTTAGCGAGTATGATCCCGAGATCGCGGACCTGTTCGACAAGATTTTGACAGCCGAGATTGTGGTCAATGCCGGCAACCCCGGTACCTGCGCTGCCGACGAAGCCGTCGACGAGCAGGGCGTGCCCACCGCCGACGAGCCCACTGCCGTGGCATTTCGTGAGGTCGTCGATTTGATCGACAGCCTGCCGCTCGATAAGCAGCAGGTCATCGTTCGCGCCTTTACGAGCTTTTTCCATCTGGCAAACCTGTCGGAGGAGAACTACCGTGTGGCGCAGCTGCGCGAGCGCGAGGCCGGTGCGTCGACCGATACCGAGGTCGATCCTGCCAACGAGCTTACCGTTGCCTATCACCAGCTGGTGAATGAGCTGGGTGTCGAGGGTGCCAACGAGCTGCTCGACAAGCTTGAGTTCCACCCTGTCTTTACCGCACATCCCACCGAGGCCCGTCGTAAGGCCGTCGAGGGCAAGATCCGCCGTATCTCCAACCTGCTGGAGGAGCGTCCGCGTCTGGGCGGCTCCGACCTGGTGGAGAACGAGCGCCATATGCTGCAGGAGATCGACGCCCTGGTGCGTACGAGTCCCATCGCGCTCAAGAAGCCCACGCCGGTCGAGGAAGCCGATACCATCATCGACATCTTCGATAACACGCTGTTCGACGTTATCCCCGTTATCTATCGTCGTTTTGACGATTGGGTGCTGGGCGACAAGGCCGGTACTGTGCCGCCGCTGTGCCCGGCGTTCTTCCATCCCGGCAGCTGGATCGGTTCCGACCGCGACGGTAACCCCAACGTCACCGCCAAGGTGAGCCGTGAGGTCGCCGCCAAGTACTTTACGCACATGGTGCTCAAGCTCGAGGACAAGTGCCGCCACATCGGCCGCAACCTCACGCTCGAGGCTACCTACAGCAAGCCGTCGGCCGAGCTCATTAACCTGTGGAACCATCAGGTCGAGATGAGCCCTCGTTACACGGCCCGCGCCGAGCTGATCTCCGAGCACGAGCCGCATCGCGCCGTCATGCTCGTCATGGCCGACCGCCTGAACGCCACCGTCCGTCGTATCACCGACACCATGTACCACAGCGCCGACGAGTTCCTGGATGACCTGCGCGTCGTCCAGCGTTCGCTTGCTGCCTGCGGTGCCGTCCGTGCCGCCTACGGTCCGGTCCAAACCATCATCTGGCAGGTCGAGTCCTTCGGCTTCCATATGGTCGAGATGGAGTTCCGTCAGCACTCCGTGGTGCACGCCCGCGCCCTCAAGGATATCCACGAGAACGGTATCCATGGCGACCTGCAGCCCATGACGCGCGAGGTCATCGATACCTTCCGCGCCATCGGTTCCATCCAAAAGCGCTACGGCAAGAAGATGGCGCACCGCTACATCATCTCGTTTACCAAGAGCGCCCAGCATGTGGCCGACGTCTTTGAGCTTGCCCACCTGTCCTTTGCACACGAGGAGGATGTCCCCGAGCTCGACGTGATCCCGCTGTTCGAGCAGCTCGAGGACCTCGAGGGCTGCGTCGACGTGCTCGACCAGATGCTTACGCTGCCTGTGGTGCAAAAGCGCCTTGCCCAGACCAACCGCCGCATGGAGGTCATGCTGGGCTATTCCGACTCCTCCAAGGATGCCGGTCCTACCACGGCCATGCTCGCGCTGCACTCCGCGCAGGAGCGCATTGCCAAGTGGGCCGAGAAGAACGATATCGACCTGGTGCTCATGCACGGTCGCGGCGGTGCCGTGGGCCGTGGCGGCGGCCCGGCCAACAAGGCCGTGCTGGCGCAGCCCAAGGGTTCGGTCAACTGCTTCTTTAAGCTCACCGAGCAGGGCGAGGTCATCTTTGCCCGTTACGGCAACCGCACGCTGGCTCAGCGCCATGTTGAGTCCGTTGCCGCCGCAACGCTTTTGCAGTCGGCCCCGAGTGTCGAGAAGACCAACACCGAGACCACGCAGAAGTTCTGGGATATGGCCGAGAAGCTTAACGCCGCAAGCCACGAGCGCTATCTGGACCTGCTGAACACCGAGGACTTTACACCGTGGTTCTCGACCGTGACGCCGCTGACCGAGGTCGGTCTGCTGCCGATTGGCTCGCGTCCCGCCAAGCGCGGTCTGGGCGCCAAGTCGCTCGACGACCTGCGTACCATTCCGTGGATCTTCAGCTGGAGCCAGGCGCGCATCAATCTGGCCGCTTGGTACGGCCTGGGCACCGCCTGCGAGCAGTTGGGCGATCTTGACCAGCTTAAGGCTGCCTACCAGGAGTGGCCGTTCTTCCGTACCTTTATCGGCAACATCGAGATGTCGATCGCCAAGACTGACCAGCGCATCGCCAAGATGTATCTGCACCTGGGCGATCGCCAGGATCTGTCCGAGAAGGTCTTCACCGAGATGCAGCTCACGCGTAAGTGGGTCCTTGCCATCGTCGGTGACGAGTGGCCGCTGCAGCGCCGCCGCGTGCTCGGTTGCGCCGTCCGCGTGCGCAACCCCTACGTCGACGC
>DBFOPE010000160.1:0-10132 GCA_048429085.1 Collinsella sp. | reverse complement strand
TGCCTGGTAGACGACCGCGATGGCTGAGAGGCCCCCGACCACGGCAAACGTCATGCGCCAGCCCACGGCCAAGCCAATGGCGCGACCGAGAGGCAGGCCAAAGATCTGCGCGATGGACGAGCCCGTGGCGATCATGCTGATGGCGAACGCGCCGTGGCGAGTGTCGACCAGGCGCGAGGCCATAATCGAGGCGACTGACCAGAACACGGCATGTGCGCAAGCGACCACCAGGCGCGCGCAGACCAGGATGGGATAGGTCGGCGCCACAGCGGACAGGAACTGACCGAGCGAGAACACGGCCAGCACGCCCAGCAGCATCCGCTTGAACTCGAAGCGCGAGGCAAACACCATGAGCGGCAACGACAGCAGCATGACGCCCCAGGCATAGACCGAGATCATGATGCCAGCTTGGGCCTCGGTGAGCGAAAACGATGCAGCGATGTCGGTCAGCAGGCCGATGGGCATGAACTCCGACGTGTTGAACACGAACGCGCAGCAGGTGAGCCCGATGAGCGGGAGCCACTGCCTGAGCGTGATGCCGTCTTGCTTTGTTTGAGCCATATAGGAAAACCTCTCCGATTATCTTGAGCGGTGGGCGATTATAGCAATGAGAAGTCTATAAAATGAGCAACAAAAGAATTCTTGGAAAACGATTGTTAACAAACGGCGCGCCAATTCTGCTTAGAAAGCAAGGTACGCAGGAACTCAATGTCGAAAACGCGGCTTCATCTTCGGGCTATCGATCCTGCTCGGATACGCACAAGGACACCCCCATGAGCACGTCAATTTCGAGCCAACTCGCAACCGCACAATGAACTAGCAAAAGCAGCATATAAGCAAACGCCCCATAATAAAGTCCCTCATGCACAAGCGCCGTCACTGAAAGTGCCGACGGCAGCGCCGCACTCGAAACTACCCATCCAACAAGAACCTGGATAGCGCAACTTGCAACCAGGTTCCATGCCACCAGCAGCGTTGCGGGACGCGCGATTTCTCTCCAGGAGGAACGAAGCACCGTGACCGAACGCATGATGTAGCGTGGTGCAAACCGAATGCCTCGTAGTCCCCTCTGCTCCACGTCCGCATCTTCAATTAACACGAATACGAACGACGCGGAAAGAAGCGTCACGATTACTGCCACCACAAGCGAGCACAACACCCCGAGCTGACTGCTCGCAAGCGAGGCAAAGACTACAATTGCCGATAAAATCAAGTGAACCAAATAAATTAGCAGCGCCCCAGAAATCTGGAGGGGAACCGTCGAGGCCAAGAGATAAACCGGAGGGGTTCGAGCAGGTTGCACCGTCTCTTTGGACCGGTCGACGGCAAATAATGAAAAAGCCACATTCGATAGAAGCAGGTTTAAAAAGGCCGCGACCACAGTGCAAATAAGCGTAATGGACGGATTGATATAGGCGAGCTCAGTTGCAACGTTTGATACACCAATTTGAAGCGCGCTCATAACAAACAAGGGGATATATAACGCCATCGTGCAGCCACTCCGGCATTCCTTCGCCCGATCGCCCGATTCCAGAAAGACATTGAAGTTCTCTCGCAAGTTCACTCTATACCCGTTTTCTTACTAAGCAGGGCGAACGGGCGCCAATATAAACGCCGGTCCGCCCATCCATAATTTCTAGTTTTAACGTCCAGACTAGTCTGTCCAGCCGTCGATGTAGTCGCGGTTAAGCTCAAAGTACTGCGCGGCGATATCTTTCGCCAAGGAGTACGAATTAACGAGCGGGTGCATCGCGAGGCTCTCGACAATGTCGCGCTTCGATCGGTTAACGATGCCACGCGCCACGGTGCGCTCGTAGTACTTGACGCGACGAATCAATTCGAGGTTTCCCGCGGGCACAGAATCGGCTTCGACGCGATGCGGCACGCAGCCATCGGTGGAGATATCGCACGTTGACTCAATGACATCTGTATCGAGAAGGCCGGGGATGGCGCCATTGTTGGGGGTGCACAGGATCATCTGCTGCGTCTTGCCAGAGCGAGCAATATCCATGAAGCGGAGCGCGACACCTGCGTATCCGCCAGCATCTTTGCCGTACACGTCAAACGTCCACGGCTTGTCGCGATGAATACCCG
Organism: Collinsella sp.; assembly: GCA_048429085.1. Classification (GTDB taxonomy): domain Bacteria; phylum Actinomycetota; class Coriobacteriia; order Coriobacteriales; family Coriobacteriaceae; genus Collinsella. Next base: position 8,038 of record DBFOPE010000160.1, on the reverse strand, counting down.
TCTCGGCCGCCATGTAGTTGTTTTCGCGCATTCCGTACCACTTCTCAAAGCACGCGAGGCCTTTTTCGAAGTCGTTCTCAATATCGATAGATGCAAGCTCGCTCGTCATTTCTCGATTAATTTCTTCGATTAGTTCACCGCGCGTCTGGGGCGAAGAGAGAACGTTGGCAACGGCGCGCTCGCGATAGTAGAAATAGTATAGGTACTCATTTGGCACGCATCCGCGATTTAGGACGAGGTCCTTCTCGAAGAACCTAAGATCTGTATGAGCATATGCCCCGTCGTCGTGGATCAAGTCGGACATGATGTCCTCGCCGTCAACCGTCACATTGCGGAAGAACGAGAGGTGGTTGAGTCCATAGCACTCGCCCTGAACCGATGCGGGATCAACGCCTTTATACTCGGCAAACTGATGCAACATGCCCGAGGGAGCATCGCAAATGCCATAAGTAAAATCATAGCCCATATCGCGTAGGGCCTGAGATACGACGCCAGCGGGATTAGTAAAGTTAAACACCTTGACGTCCGGCTTTGCGTACTTCTTGATTAACTCGCAATACGAAGCAAGCGCAGGGACGGAGCGCATGGCAAAAGACACGCCGGCTGCGCCAGTCGTCTCTTGGCCAAGAACCCCATGCGAAAGAGCAATGCGCTCATCGCGAACGCGCATATGGTCCCCACCGACGCGAATCGTCGTGATCACGTAATCGGCGTCCTTAACGGCCTCGACTGCATCGCCCGTCAGTGAAAAATTAAGCGTGGGGCAAAGCATGCCCGAGACATGGGCGGCAAGGCCACCGTAGATGCGCAGCTTCTCGGGATCATTGTCCATAAACACAAGTTCGTCGATTCCAAGCGATGACGCCTGCTGGGCTATGCTCTTTGCCAAAAACATGGAGCGGACGCCACCGCCACCTATGACCGTAAGTTTCATATCGAAACCCCCAATTAGCACATTCAATATTGCATGGTTCGCCTGTGTTTGGATATTGTATCCAGCATGGAGGGCCGCTTCCCGCCCCGGTTGCAAGGCGGGAAAGGAATTCCCCAAGGAGTTATTATTTACGCAACGGAAGCGGCCACACACGTCCGGCGGGAAGGAAGCACCGATGGTTGATAAAAAGCAGATTTCCAAGCTCTACTCAGCCGCAAAGCTATCCGAAACCGAGCAAAGCGTACTCGAATACCTACTCAACAATATCGACACCCTCGATGATATTGGCATAAAACCCGTCGCCATGGCATGCTTTACCAGCATGACGACAGTCATCAGGCTTTCGAAAAAGCTCGGCTACCGTGGCTACCGCGAAATGATGTACGATCTCAAGCACCTTCAGCATGTCTCCCGCGAAATGAATCAATCACTCAAAGACAGTAGCGTCCACTTCGTATGTCACACCGGAGATGTAGACGTATTCATCGCCGCACTGCATCGCAACAGAATGATCGGAGTAAACGGAGAGGGCTTCTCACGCATCGTTGCGCAGTACATGGCGACTAAGCTCGTTGGACTTGGCTTTTTGGCCGTCATACAGGACTTCCTAGAAACCGATCAGTTTGTCGAATCCAACCGAAATACGCTCAGCTGCATGATGCTCATATCCAAATCGGGCCAGACAGAAGCCATCCTGGAAACCGCAAGGGCATGCCACGACGCGGGCATTACGACCCTCGCGTTTACCGGCAACGAAGACAGCGAGCTCGCCAAGACGGCAGACGCGATCTTTACGATACATGACGATCACCCAATGGATCTTAAGAACGTTAAGCCTAACTGCTTTACCGGAAGTTGTATTCTCGCATTCGAAGAACTATTGAGTATCTGCCTTGACAATCTAAAACAAGAAGGCCTGGCCCCCTAAATCATGCGATAGGAAGCCAAGCCCTGGAATTGCGCTATGCAATTGAAAGCCACTTGCGCGTTTTACTCGTCACCGAGAACTTCGTGCACCTCAGAAGCGACTTCGCCGACACGAGGACCGTAAATGACCTGGATTGCCTTGTCGCTCAGGCGGATAACGCCCATAGCTTCAAGATTCTTGGTGAACACCTCGTCGTCTGCAACCTTAGAACCATCCTTGACAATCACGCGAAGACGTGAGATGCAGTTGTCAAGATCATCAATGTTGTCGGCTCCACCAAGCGCTTCGACAATGCCAACAGCAAGCGCGCTGTCCTTGGCCGCACGGCCCTGGACTGCCTTCTCGGGAGTGCTATCAGACTCGCCCTTTGCCTCAGCGGCCTTTGCCTCGAACTCGGCTCTGCTGTTGATCAACTCAATATCGTCACCATCGTCTCGACCGGGCGTCTTGATATCGAACTTAGTAATAAAGAACCGGAAGAGGAAGAAAGCTGCCAGGAAAAAGGCGGGGAGCAGGATAAGGTATGGAAGCAGATTAAGCTTCTCGGGGCGGAATAAGAATGGGATCAGGTCCTTGATATTTCCCTGGTACACCGAAACGCCCATTGCCTCCGAGAGAACTTCACCCAGTCCGGAAAGCGGAGCGTAAACGCCAAAGTAGAGCCAGGGGGCGGCAAACAGGAACGTAAAGAGAATAGGCTCCGTAACGCCAAAGAAAACAGTCGAAATCACTGTGGGGATTAAAAGACCAGCAACCTTCTTGCGGTTCTGGGGCTTGGCACAAGACCACATAGCAAGGGCGATGCCCGGGAACAACGCGTAATCGTTAATGCCATAGCCAGCCATGAAGGCCCTAACCAAGAGCTTGTCACTGCTGGGAGAAGCGAGCTGTGCAAGCTGAATGGCGCTATTGCCCACCACGCGCGTTCCATCGACGACCATGGAGCCGCCAAGCTCAGTCCAATACATGGGCGTCTCGAGCAACGGATGCAAGCCAAACGGCACAAGGCTCTCGAGCACCCAGCGATAGACAAACGTACCGACCAGACCGGAGCCTTTCACGAACGTCGCAATACCCGAGAAGCATCCACCGATGACGGGCCAGACGAAGTACATAATGCCGCCCAGGATGCCACCGGCGACCAGCGATACAATGGGGACCGTTCGACTGCCCGCAAAAAACGCCAGCGCCGTTGGAAGCTTGGTCTTGTAAAAGCGGCCGGTGATCCAGGCGACCAGGCAGCCCACGATAATGCCGCCAAAGACACCAGAGCTGTAGCCAAAAAAGCCGAGCGAGGTAGTGTAGAGTGCGGACTGCTCACTCGCCTGAATGGACGTAAGGCCGACCTTCTGAAGAGCTTCCACCGTTGTATTGTCGGCAGCCAAGCCAGCTGCTCCAAGCAGAATCTCAACCGTCTTGAGCATGGTGAGATAGCAGACAAGGGCAGAAAAGGCAGCCCAGCCCTTCTCTTTGCGAGACAAGGAGAAGGCGCAGCCGACAGCAAACAAAACACCGAGGTTTCCAATGATTACCTCGCCGAGACCCTTAAATACCGAGAAGAACGTAAAGAGCGGCGAAGCGGCATACCAGTCCCAATTAACGCCAAGGGACACAAGGGTCAGTTCGGTCGTAAAAACGCTACCGATACCCAAAAAGAGACCGGAAATGGCAATGAGCGTAATCGGAACGAGCATTGCCTTTCCGAACGATTGGAATTATTCTTTCATCAATTCCCTCCTCAATGAGCCTCTACAAACGACTATTGCACCCCACGTCCCCACACAGGCGAAACGGAAGACATGCTCGGCAATAGACACAAAGTGATTGTAGAAAGGGGCACAAAAAATGTGCATCGGCATCGCGTAATGCGGTTAAATCGACCGACGATTGCAAGTATTTACGAATCCGCAAACGGCAGCAAATAGGCAGCGAACGGCAACCTGCAGCGTAGGACAGTCCCCGCAGGCCGACAATTACCGGTATTTTGGCTCATATTTGTTTAATTGTTGCTCGCCCAAAAGCGCGGAGCATCAACGCGCCCCTAAGTCAGCTCCAGCAATATGCCCGCCGAATGCACGACAAACGCCACGATCCAGGCGACCGTCACTTGAAACGCGAACACGGCAACGGCGTAGCGCGCGCCCAGCTCGCTCTTGACGGCGCCGATGGCTGCCACACAGGGCGGGTACAGCAGCGTAAAGACCAGGAACACATAGGCAGTGAACGGCGAAAACATGGTCGACAGTGCCGCGGGCGAGGTCGCGCCCAAAAGCACCGTGAGGGTCGAGATGACACTCTCCTTGGCGATAAGTCCGGTGACGAGCGCCGTGGATGCACGCCAGTCGCCAAACCCAAGCGGCGTCAGCGCCGGCGCAATGATGCTGCCGAGACCCGCAAGCAGACTCTGCGACTGATCGGCGACCACATTAAAGCGGATGTCGAACGTCTGAAGGAACCAGATGACCACGGTAGCGGCAAAGATAATGGTAAAGGCCTTGGTAATAAAGTCTTTGGCCTTATCCCATGCCAGCATCACCGTCGTCTTGACGCTCGGCAGGCGGTAATTGGGCAGCTCCATGATAAACGGCACCGGGTCGCCCTTAAATGCCGTGCGGTTGAGTACCAAAGCCGCGATACAGCCAACCGCAATGCCGATCAGATAGAGCGAGACCATGGCGGGAACCGTCGCCTGTGGGAAAAACGCCCCGCACAGCAGACCATAGACCGGCAACTTGGCCGAGCAGCTCATGAACGGCGTGAGCATGACCGTCATCTTGCGGTCGTGCTCGGATGGGAGCGTACGGGTCGACATGATAGCCGGCACGGTGCAGCCAAACCCGACGAGCATGGGTACAAAGCTGCGGCCCGACAGGCCAAAACGACGCAGCACCTTATCCATGACAAAGGCGACGCGCGCCATGTAGCCCGAGTCTTCCAGAATGGAGAGGAACAAGAAGAGCACGACGATAATCGGCAGGAAGGTCAGCACACTGCCCACGCCCGTAAGCACGCCGTCGACAGCCAGCGAGCGCACCACGTCGTTGGTGCCGAACGCCTTGAGGCCCGCATCGGCCGAGGCGATGATAGCAGCGATACCGTCCTCCATGAGTCCCTGCAACGCCGCGCCGATCACGCCAAACGTCAGCCAAAAGACGAGGCCCATGATCACCAGGAACGCCGGAATGGCCGTGTAGCGACCCGTCAGGATGCGGTCGATCTTGACGGAGCGCACGTGCTCGCGGCTTTCGTGCGGTTTGACGACGCAGCGCCCGCACACGTCGCCGATAAAGCTAAAGCGCATATCGGCCAGCGCGGACAGGCGGTCGGTGCCGGCCTCGCCCTCCATCTGGGTAATGATGTGCTCGATAGCGTCGAGCTCGTTGCGATCCAGGTGAAGCGCCTCGGTCACCAGCTCGTCGCCCTCAACCAGCTTGGTCGCCGCAAAGCGCACCGGGATGTGCGCCGTCACGGCATGGTCCTCGATCAGGTTGGCAATGCCGTGGATGCAGCGATGCAGTGCGCCGCCGTCCGATCCATCGGGCGCACAGAAGTCCAGGCGACCGGGGCGCTCGCGGAACCGCGCCACGTGCAAGGCATGATCCACCAGCTCGCCGATACCCTCGTTGCGGGCAGCGCTAATGGGAACAACAGGCACGCCCAACAGGCTCTCGAGCAGATTGACGTCCACGGCGCCGCCGTTGGCCGTCACCTCGTCCATCATGTTGAGCGCGATGACCATGGGGCGGTCGAGCTCCATAAGCTGCAGCGTCAGGTACAGGTTACGTTCGATGTTGGTGGCGTCGATGATGTCGATGATGGCGTCGGGGTTTTCGTCCAAGATGAATTGGCGGCTGACGATCTCTTCGCCCGTGTACGGCGACAGGGAGTAAATGCCGGGCAGATCGGTAACGCTTGCCTCGGGATGGTTACGGATGGTGCCGTCCTTGCGGTCGACCGTCACGCCAGGAAAGTTACCGACGTGCTGGTTGGAGCCCGTAAGCTGGTTGAACAGCGTGGTCTTACCGCAGTTTTGGTTGCCGGCGAGGGCAAAATGCAGCGGTGCGCCCTCGGGCACGGCCGTTTTTGCCGCACGGGGCGAATACATCCCCTCGCCGAGTGCCGGATGCTCCGTCGTTCCGATTGCGGCGTTGGCGCGCGGACCGGTATCGGTGTCGTGCACATCCACGAGCTCAATGCGTGCGGCATCATCCTTGCGCAGCGTCAACTCGTAGCCACGCAGGCGAATCTCGAGCGGGTCGCCCATGGGGGCGTACTTCATCATGGTGACTTCGGTGCCCGGCGTTAGGCCCATGTCCAAAATATGCTGTCGGAGTGCCTGGTCGTCCGATGCCACCGATGCGACAACGGCATCCTTTCCAATCTCGAGTGTATCGAGTCTCACGTCCGCGTTCCTCCCCCGGCGCCCACAGGGCGTTGCATTTTGTTTATCTTGGCTAACCGTTTGCCATGGCTAACCATTTAACCACGCATGATAGCGCGAACACACACCGATGTTCAATCGACAGATTGCCGCTCTGGCGGGCTTGCAGCGTCAAGTGGTTACGGCGTTTGGTAAAACCGCGTAACTAGAAACCGTGACGCTCCAGGAAGCGGAAGGCTAGGCGAATCCAAGGACGGACCGCCACCTGCTTGTCCTCGTTGTCGACCGCGGTGTTGGCGTTGCCGAGCGAAAGGCCGTGGCCGCCCTGGTCAAAGACGTGCATCTCGCATGCGACGCCCTCCTCGGCCATGCGCTGCGCAAACGGATAGACCTGCGCGATCGGCGCCGTCTTGTCGTCGGACACGCCCCACACAAAGGTCGGCGGCATCTGACGCGAAACATGTGTGGTGGGGCAGATATCGGCCAAATGCTCGTCAGTTGCCTCGCCGCCCGTCACCATCGACAGGTAGTCGTTGAGCAGATCGCGCCCCGTCTTGCCGCCCGTCTTGGGCACGCGCAAGTCAATGCGCGGATCGCGCGTCTGCATGTCGCGCACATAGGCAAGGTCGAGCAGCGGATAGCCCAGCACCACGGCATCGGGACGAATGTCGTCCGGACGCGCCCCGGCAAGTGCCGCGAAGGGGCCGGTCTTCCACTGTGTTGCCAGCGAGGCGCAGATCATACCGCCCGCCGAGAATCCCACGACGCACACGCGCTTAGGATCGACATGCCACTCGTCGGCGTTGGCGCGCACCGTGGCGACCATCTTGGCAAGATCTGCCTGGGGGTGCGGAAAGCTCACGTCACCCGTAGAACTCGTGACATAGTTGAGCACAAAGGCCTGGTAGCCGTGATCCAAAAACGCAAAAGCCACGGGATCCTGCTCATGCGGAGCGATATGCGTAAACGCACCTCCGCCACAGATAATCACGGCAGGGCGGCGACCATTCGGTTTATCGGGCAGCGGCTCGGCACCCAAATACGTAAACGTCGCCGGATATTCCTCGGTCGGCTCCTCGCCCCACAGGGCATGGTTCTCGACAATCATATGTGCTCCCTTCGCGCAAATTATGTGCCCTTGTTTTTCGCCTTCAAGCGTACCCCACTTGAACCCGTGGCGCAGAAACACTCCGACAATAAGTTTCCCTTCAACTGATATATCACATAATCCCAGTTCAGAGGTATCGTTGAGCAGCGTAAAATAGGGGCGTTGACCAAGCCGCGAAACACATGCGAAACGTTTCCGGCAAACCAAACGCGCGATATGCGCCTATTTAAGTTGGAGGCAACTATGGGTCTGCTCGATTCGCTTAAGTCCACCTTCACCTCGACCGGCGAGGCGTCCGTTCCGCCCGCAGCAAGCTTCGCCACCCGCGAAGGCGTCATCTATGCCCCCGTCAACGGCGTGCTCGTCAACCTGGACGAGGTTCCCGACGAGACGATCGCCTCGGGCATGCTTGGCCAGGGCTATGGCATCGAGCCCATTACCGGCACCATCTATGCGCCCGCCAACGGCCGCATCGGTGCCACCACCGTCACCAACCACTCCATTGGCATGATCACCGAGGACGGCCTGCGCGTGTTTATCCATGTCGGCCTGGGCACCGTGGAAATGAACGGCAAGGGTTTTGCCCGCTTTGTCGAGATGGGCGATGTGGTCAAGGCAGGCCAGCCGCTCATCAGCTTCGACCGCGAGGCCATTAAGGCCGCTGGTCACGAGGACATCGTGACCGTC
>DBFOPE010000159.1:0-5328 GCA_048429085.1 Collinsella sp. | reverse complement strand
GCGTGCCCTGCTGCGTCGCCCCAAGATCTTGATCCTGGACGACTCCACGAGCGCCGTCGACACCAAGACCGACGCCAAGATTCGCGCAGGGCTGGCAAGCTATCTGCCCAACACGACCAAGCTCATCATCGCCCAGCGCATCAGCTCCGTGCAGGACGCAGACCGCATCATCGTCATGGAGGGCGGCCGTATCGCACAGATCGGCAACCATGACGAGCTACTCAAGACGAGCGAGATCTACCGCGAGACCTTTACCTCGCAAAACAAGATGTCTGCCGAGGGCGAAGGGGCCGTCGAGGCCGACGCCGAGGCATCCGTAACGCAAGCCCAGACCCAGGAAGGAGGCGAGGCACATGAGTAAGGCAACGACCGCCGAGCGCGCGCTCAACCGCAAGGGCGGCACCATGTCGCGCCTCATCAAGACGCTCTTTGGCTTCTACCCCGTGCTTTTGCCCCTCGTCGTCGTCGGCGTGGTGCTCTGCGCCATCATCAACTCCATCGGCGCGACCTTCCTTCAGAGCGCCCTGCAGATTATTAGCGAATCGTGGCAGTCGGGCGATTGGGAAGCCGCACAGCCCAAGATCGCACAGCTTGTGACCACCCTCGCCTGCATCTACGGCGTCGGCATCCTGTCTTCGCTCTTCTGGAACCGCGCCATGGCCATCGTCACGCAGGGCTCGCTCGAGAAGCTGCGCGAGAAGATGTTCAACCGTATGCAGGACCTGCCGATTCGCTACTTCGACACGCACCAGCGCGGCGACATCATGAGCCACTACACCAACGACATCGACACGCTGCGCCAGATGATCAGCCAGTCGCTGCCCAACCTGCTCATGACGACCATCGTCATCGTCACGGTGTTCTTTATCATGCTGTACTACAGTGTGTGGATGTGCCTGGTCATTGTGGCCGGCGTCGTCTTTATGACCTTTATGACCAAGCTGCTCGGCTCCAACTCCGCGCGTTTCTTTATTGCGCAGCAGACCGAGCTCGGCGTGGTCGAGGGCCATATCGAGGAAGTCATGAACGGCCAGAAGGTCGTCAAGGCATTCTGCCACGAGTCTGCCGCCGAGGCCGATTTTGACGAGCGCAACGAAAAGCTCTTCGAGGTCTCGCAAAAGGCCAACATGTACGCCAACATCCTCATGCCCATCCTTATGAACCTGGGCAACCTGCTCTACGTGCTGGTCGCACTGGCAGGCGGCATTTTCCTGGCGCTGGGCGTGCCCAACCTGAGCATCTCGGGCATGGCGCTGTCCATCGCCGTCGTGGTGCCGTTCCTCAACATGACCAAGCAGTTCTGCGGACAGATCGGCCAGATCTCGCAGCAGATCAACGCCGTGGTCATGGGCCTCGCCGGCGCCGACCGCATCTTTGAGCTCATCGACGAGAAGCCCGAAGCCGACGAAGGCTACGTAACGCTCGTTAACGCGCAGGTGAACCCCGAGACCTGGGAGTTCGAGGAGGCCGACCACCACACCGGCATGTGGGCATGGAAACATCCGCACCGCGCAACCGGCGAGATCGAGTACGTACCGCTGCGCGGCGACCTAGTCATGGACAACGTGGACTTTGGCTACACGCCCGACCACGAGGTGCTACACGGCGTGTCCGTGTTTGCCAAGCCGGGCCAGAAGGTCGCATTTGTCGGCGCCACCGGTGCCGGTAAGACGACCATCACCAACCTCATCAACCGCTTCTATGACATCGCCGACGGCAAGATCCGCTACGACGGCATCAACGTCAACAAGATCCGCAAGGCTGATCTGCGCCGCTCGCTGGGCGTCGTGCTGCAGGACGTGAACCTGTTCACCGGCACCGTGATGGATAACATCCGCTACGGCAACCTGGACGCCACCGACGAGGAGTGCATCGCGGCGGCCAAGCTCGCCGGTGCGGACAACTTTATCACCCGCCTGCCCGACGGCTACGACACCATGCTCACCGGCAACGGCGCGCAGCTGTCGCAGGGTCAGCGCCAGCTGATCTCGATCGCACGCGCCGCCGTCGCCGATCCGCCGGCGATGATCCTGGACGAGGCCACGAGCTCCATCGATACCCGCACCGAGGCCATCGTGCAGGCGGGCATGGACAAGCTCATGGAGGGCCGCACGACGTTTGTCATCGCGCACCGCCTGTCCACCGTGCGCAACTCCGACGCGATCATCTGTCTGGACCACGGCCGCATTATCGAGCGCGGCAACCACGACGAGCTGATTGCCAAGCGCGGGTATTACTACCAGCTCTATACCGGAGCGTTTGAGCTGGAGTAGCTCAAAACAGCCCCTACGCTCCCAACGGACCTCCCCGAGGGAGACGGGGTGTTTACTCCGTGCTCAAACATTCTCGCTTCGCTGCGAAACTGCGCGCGGAGCAAACACCCCGTCTCCCTCGGGGAGGTCCTACGCACACAGTCTTTTCTCGCAGCCTGAAAAGAAGTGGTGAGGCCCTGGCCATTTGGCCAGGGCCTCATTTTGTAAGGAGTCAAAAAACCCGTCCCAAATGAGCTACTTGAGAAGTTGGGCCATGGCGTTGACGAATTTTTGGACTTGGAGGGTGGGCTCGAGCGGGTAGTGCAGAAAGACTGGCACCTCGCGACCGCATAGGAACGGCACGCCCACAAAGGCAGGGTGCACCCCCGACCATGCGCCGCAGGTAAGCACCGCGTCGCCCTTTTCCTCTGCCTCGTTAAAGAGTGCAAAGTCAAAGCTGTCCACGTCGATCACGTCAACGCCGCCGTCGGCCAGAAGGTCGATGCGCAGGCTGTCCATTGCGTCGTTGCCGTGACGGAGCACGCGCAGGCGCATGCCCTCCAAGTCGGCAACCGTAATGCGTGTCTTGCGCGCCAGCGGGCTCGTGCGCGGCACGTCGATATAAAACGGCACGTTGACAATACGGAGCTTTTGGCAGGCATCACCCCAGCGCGGGGTCGAAAAACTCGACTGCACCACATCGACCTCGCGACCGAGGTTGCGCATGACGGATTCACGTTCGTCGTAGAGGTCGCTCACCGGCACGATCTCGAAGCGCAACGATGGCTCCAGCTCGTGTACGCCCGTCCACATCGACAGCGTCTGACGCCCCGGGCACATCATCGACACGCCCAGGCGCACGGCACCGCCATCGCCCGTCGCGCGTCGGGCACGGCGCAGCGCGTCCTCGGACTGCCGCATAATCGAGCGCGCGTCGTCCACCAGCAGAGCGCCTGCCGGCGTCACCTTGACGCCCGAGTGCGAGCGTTCGAACAGCGTGATGCCGAACTCGGCCTCGAATCCCGACACTTGTTTGACGAGCGCCGGGGTCGACACGCGCAATTTTGCCGCGGCGCGCGAAAAGCTTCCCAGCTCAGCGGCGGCCGATATGGCCTCAAGTCGTCGATCGTACACGTCAATCTCCCGTTTTCGCGCCCGTGGCCACATGGTGCCACAGGGGGTTGTTTTCGCAGGTCACGCGCTCAGTTGAGCATAAGCTGCATCGCACGGTGTAAACCTACGGTTAACGCCATTCTAACAAATATGCAATTCACCTGCGCAAATGCAAAGCATACGATAACCAGCGAAAACCACGTGGGTCGGTTAATGGGAGCGACCCACCGGGAGGCACAAGAAGGGAAGTTCCTATGAGCAACTGGCTTAAGCTCGAGGGCGATGTCTGCGCCGTGACTGGCGCGCTCGGCGGTATGGGCGTCGAGATTTGCCGCGAGTTCGCCCGCAACGGCGCCAACGTCGTCCTGCTCGACCTGGACGAGGAGAAGGTCAAGGCCGCTGCCGCCGACCTCGCCGCCGAGTTTGGCATCCACGCCGAGGGTTACAAGATGAACGCCACCGACGAGGCCGAGGTTCAGGCCGCCGTCGATGCCACCATCGCCAACTTCGGCCGTGTCGACGTCCTCGTCAACACCGCCGGTATCCTGCGCTTCGCCGCCATGGAGGACCTGCCGCTGAGCGACTGGGAGCAGGTACTCAACGTCAACCTCACCGGCTACTTCATCACCTCGCAGCGCTTTGGTCGCGAGATGATCAAGGCCGGCCAGGGCCGCCTGGTGCACATCTCGACCGTCGCCAGCCACTCCCCCGAGACGTTCTCGGGCGTGTACAGCTCCACCAAGGCGGGCGTCAACATGATGTCCAAGATGCTCGCCGCCGAGTGGGGCCCCTACGGCGTCCGCTCCAACTGCGTCGAGCCCTGCTTCGTCAAGACCCCGATGTCGGCCAACTTCTACGCCGACCCCGAGGTCGAGAAGAGCCGCAGCCGCCTCATTGCCACGCGCCGCATCGGCGAGGTCAGCGATATCGCCAACGCCGTCATGTTCCTGGCGTCCAAGCGCTCGGACTTTACCACCGGCGACGCCATCAAGGTCGACGGCGGCTTCTCCAACATGATGGGCGACCTCACCGCCAAGCCCGGCGGCCGTCGCGCCTATGCCGACAACTACCTTAAGAACAAGGGTGTCGAGCTCTGGTCCGATGAGTCCGGCGTCACCAAGCCGACTGACCAGTAAACAAGCCCGACAGGGAGGCCCGCGGACATGCCCGCTCCTCCCCCATATCGATTAGAAAGAGTCCAATGGCTTCCACCAACTCCAACAAGGGTCGCGCCGTCGTGCTTTCTGCCGCGTGCGTCACCATGTTCTTCATCAGCTCCATCGCGCTGTATTCCGTCGTGAGCAAGAACCTACTCGCCGTCTACCCCGAGTGGTCGAGCGCTCTTACCTGGGCCTTCCCGGTCTTTCAGACCATCATGGCCGTGACGGGCATCTTCGCCGGCCGCATCTCCGATAAGATCGGCCCGCGCAACGTCGTGATCGCCGCCGCCGTGTGCTACGGCGTGGGCTGGTTCATGTCCGGCACCGTCACCGAGCCGTGGCAGTTCTACCTGTGGTTCTCGCTCGTCGCCGCCGTCGGCAACGGTCTGGGCTACAACCCGGCGCTCACCACCGGCCAAAAGTGGTTCATCGACAAGAAGGGTCTCGCCTCCGGCATCACCCTGGCCGCTTCGACCGCCGGCCCCGCCGTGCTGTCCCCGGTGCTCGCCTCGCTGCTCATCCCGAGCTTGGGCATCTTTGGCGCCCTTAAGGCGCTCGGCGTCATCTTCTTTGTGATGATCGCCGCCTCCGCCCTGTTCTTGAAGGCCCCCGAGGCCGGTTGGCTGCCCGAGGGCTTCGAGGCCCCCAAGGGTGGCGCACATGCCGGCACCTTCGGCGACCTCACCCCGGGCGAGATGGTCAAGACCCCGCGCTTCTGGGTCCTCATCGTCACCTTCGCCTTTGCCGCCACCGCGGGCACCCTGCTCGTGGGCAAGGTTGCCTCCATCGCCGCCGTCCAGCTC
>DBFOPE010000158.1:0-4862 GCA_048429085.1 Collinsella sp. | reverse complement strand
AACGTCTCGACCCTCGAAAAGCCCATGAGCATGCTATTGAGCGAGCGGGCCATACGGGCGGGCCCAGCACCCTCCCAGGCATAGGCCGTCAGCGCCGTCTTGACGAGCGCTGACATCGACGCCGCCTCGATTCCTTTGCCGGATACATCGCCCAAAATCATAACGGCGCAATCGTCGGGAAGACGGACAAGAGTATAGAAGTCGCCGCCGACCAACGCCGAATTCGTTGCCGAAAGGTATACCGAATCGGTCGCGATACCCGGAACGTCACCAAGCGAATTTCTCATGCCAATCTGGAGGGTCTGAGCGATATGGCGCTCCTCGCGCTTTTGAGATTCGCCCTCGTAGATTAGTTCAAAGTCATGCGCCAAGTGCACCAAGTAGTCATATTCAAGGTCATCAATCGGCTCTTGACTACCGTCACGAAGCAGCAGCGCGCGCGTCGTCGGGCCTTTCGCAACAGAAGCAGGAACGATCGCGTCGTTGCTGTGCTTGCCATCACCCTCAGAGCGCGGGCGCCCCGCCTCAATGCCGGTGTCGACGTAGAGACCCTGGCAAGGCAGACCATGCGCCCTAAGCCAGCCTCCCATAGGCATCGATTCGTCAACGCGAGTTATACGGACGTGTTTAAGATCCTCGGCACTCGTGCCGCCCAAAACAGATGTCTCAAAGCCATCAGAGCCAACCCCCAAACGTGCCGCTGGCGCCGTCGTGGAAAAGAAAAGCTTCTCGGGATCGTCCGGCAAAGCAACGCGACTGCCGCCTTCAAAATCTATGACATAGGAGCCCAGACTGGCGTCATACTCAACAGGGCAAAAATGACAGTTGAGCGTATTGCAAATCTCGGACGATATAGCCTGGGTAGCCGCGGCGGAATCGTCTAGAAAGGTAAACAACTCATCACGTAAGACATTGAGCGAGCGGCCGAGCTCGGCCGTGCGACGAGAGCGAAGGCTCGATGCCATGCCGACCAGCTGGATAGACAGGTAATCGCAAATGACCTCGAGTACATTAACGTCATAGGCGAGCGGTGCCTGAGGGCGCTTCCAACCAACTTCCAGCACGCCAAGGATCTGCGTACCGTAAAAAACGGGAAGACAGATCTCGCTACGGTACGGAGGCATATCCTGCACGCGCAACAGGTGCTTAGAACGATTGTCCAGGTCCATGAACATACCGGAGGCAGCCCTATCACCCTCAAGGTCCTGTTGAATCGACAAGCGACAGGCACGCGACTCGCGAAGAACATACGTCGGAATGCCAGCGCCATACGGCAAAAACTCGGGCAGGTAGCTGTCGTGCAGCTCCTTGGAGACACCGCGAAGCTTAAAACCGCCGCTCTCAGAAAAATAGATAGCGGCACCCGAAGCATCGAGCGTTCCTACAAGCTGGTTCAAAACGATATCTAACAAACTGGGCAGCTCATCGGAGCCCACCGTGCTCATAATGACCGACAATGTACCCGAGAGACGCTTATTCGCCACTCTAAGCTCCGAAAGCGCACGCTTGAGCTGACGGTCGTGCGAATACTGTTCTTCGATGCTATGGAGTGCCACCAGAACGCGCGGCGCACGGCGGCCAAAGATTCGAGGCGGCGTAACCGAGCCGGCACAAACCAGGACGGGAATAAACGATCCGTCACTTAACTTGAGCATCAACTCGCTCTTTGTTCCATTGGTCTCAAAAGGAAGCCGATGCTCTGTCGTGCGTTCAAAAGCCGATGAGTACAAGAGGTCTTTAACGTCCCCGTTGATCACATCGGAACGCTCCTCGCATATCAAGTCGAGCAAGCGATTATTTACATGCAAAATGGTTCCGTCGAGCTCGCAGATAATGACAGCATCGCTCGTGATCTCGACCAATTGGGCAACATCCGCCCACTCATTGCGCTCAAGCGTTTCCATCGTGAACCTCACCGTCTATCGGTAACAAAAAAGCCTCCGAAGAGGCTTCTCAAATGCGATGGTGTCGGAGGCGGGACTTGAACCCGCATGACCAAAAAGCGGTCACTAGCACCTCAAGCTAGCGCGTCTGCCAATTCCGCCACTCCGACATGCTATGTTGTTGATTCGCGGTTCGTTTTGTTGAACCCGCGCGTTCAACGAGGAAGATAATAACCTATGATTCGAGAACTGTGCAAGCACTTTTTTGAAAAAAGTTTACGAATTTGTAAATGCGCAGGTAAACTGACCTGTTCGGGCAGGAATGAGGTTGCTTTCCAACGCGTCCTCGGGCATGCGGCATTATTTTGATCCGCGCTTCGCGCTACAAAATAATGCCGCCCCCTGCGGAATGCGTTGGAAAGCAGCCTCATTCCTGCCCTAGGGGCACGTACTCCAGGCACGGTTCTCAAACATGTTCTGGGGACTGATATAAATTTAGTGGCTCGGCCTTGCCGAGCCCTTAATATGAGGAGGCCGGAGCTAAAGCTCCGGCCTCACACAATTCCCTATCAGATTAAGCGAGCGATCAGGGAATCGCACTCCCCCTGCCGAGTTAACGTAGGGCCCGCCCTGGTGTTACTTTTCAGAACACTCCGCAGGACGCAAGAAACCCCCGCCGCACGAAGTGCGCAGCGGGGGTTTCTTGCATGACCGCGGACGTACTGAAAAGTAACACCAGGGCGGGCCCGGACGAGAACAACCGACTACAGGTCGATGTGCGATTCCTTGATCGGGAACGGCTCCGCGAAGTGGCAGGCGCAGCAGTGACCCGGTGCAACTTCCTTAAACTCGGGCAGCTTCTCGGAGCAGATACCCTGAGCGATCGGGCAGCGCGTGTGGAAACGGCAGCCGGTCGGCGGATCCAGCGGCGACGGCGGATCGCCAGCGAGGATGATGCGCTTACGGGTCTTCTGGATATCCGGATCGGGAACCGGCACGGCAGACAGCAGCGACTGCGTGTACGGATGGTGAGGCTCGCTATAGAGCGTCTTCCAGTCCGAAACCTCGACCATCTTACCCAGATACATAACGGCAACGCGATCGGAGATGTGCTGTACGACGGACAAGTCGTGTGCGATAAACAGATACGCGGTACCGAACTTGTCCTGCAGTTCCTTGAGCAGGTTCAGAACCTGGGCCTGAATGGACACATCCAGAGCGGATACCGGCTCGTCACAGATAATCAGCTTGGGCTTCAGCGCAAAAGCGCGGGCAATACCGACACGCTGACGCTGGCCGCCCGAGAACTCATGCGGATAGCGGTTGATGTGCTCGGGGTTCAGTCCAACGACGTCGAGAAGCTCACGGACGCGCTCAATGCGCTCCTCCTTGGTACCCACACCATGAATGGTCATGGGCTCGGAGACAATCTCACCGATGGTCATACGAGGGTTGAGCGAAGCATAAGGATCCTGGAAGATAAACTGCATCTCACGACGCATGTCCTTGATCTCATGCTTGCTCATCTCGGCAACATCTTTGCCCTGGAAGAACACCTTGCCGGCGGTCGGCTTGGTCAGACGCATGATAGTGCGGCCCGTGGTGGATTTACCGCAACCAGACTCGCCAACCAGACCAAAGGTCTCGCCAGGATAAATCTCAAAAGAGATGTCGTTTACAGCAGAGACGACGCGCTTGGAAAAACGCTTGGCGAACATGCCGGACTCTGCGGGAAACTCCTTGGAGAGGTGCTCGACCTTCAGCAGTGGAGTGCGCTCGTTATTGTCTGCCATTTACGCCTCGCCTCCCTTCTTGGAATCCTTGCGCGTACGGGACGTCTCAGGAGCGTTCTTGAGGAACTCGGGGTCACCGGAATAGTGGCACGCAGAATAGTGACCGGACTCGGTGACAACGCGCTCAGGGCGCTGCTTGCGGCACTTGTCCGTCGCGTAGGGGCAACGAGGAGAGAAGACGCAGCCCTCAGGCAGGTTCATGAGCGAAGGCGGGTTGCCGTGAATCGGCGTCAGCGGCTTCTTCTCTTCGATTGCCTGCTCCGGGATGGAGCGGATAAGACCCCAGGTGTAGGGGTGGCGGCTCTCGTAGAAGATTTCCTCAGCAGTACCGAACTCAACGGGGCGGCCGGCGTACATAACCATGATCTTATCGGCCATATCGGCGACAACACCCAGGTCATGGGTAATCATGATGATGGCGTTGCCGTTCTTCTCCTGCATCTCCTGCATGAGCTCGATAATCTGAGCCTGGATGGTAACGTCCAGGGCAGTCGTGGGCTCGTCGGCAATCAGAATATCGGGATCGCAGGCAAGGGCCATGGCAATCATGACTCGCTGACGCATACCGCCAGAGAACTGGTGCGGATACTCATTGACGCGCTTCTCGGGCTCGGGGATACCCACGAGGTCCAAAAGCTCGGTGGCACGCTTGAGCGCCTCCTGCTTGGAGTAGCCACGGTGCAGACGAAGACCCTCGCCCACCTGCCTGCCGATCTTATAGACCGGGTTCAAGGAGGTCATAGGATCCTGGAAGATCATCGCGATATCGTTGCCGCGAATGTGCTGCATCTCTTCCTCGGTCATTTCGAGGATGGAGCGGCCGCGATAGCGAACGTCACCGCCCTCGATCTTTCCCGGAGGCATCGAGATGAGGCCCATGATGGTCATGGCGGTCACGGACTTACCGGAGCCGGACTCACCGACGACGCCCAGGGTTTCGCCGCGATCGAGCGTGTAGGAGACACCGTCGACAGCGCGAACAACGCCATCCTCGGTGTGGAAATACATCTTAAGGTCATCGACCTCGAGCAGATGCTGGCCCTCAGGAACCGGCTGGTCCTTCAGGTCCACATAGTTCTTGTTCTTCTTCATCCTTATGCGTCCTTCATCTTGACGTCGAGGGCGTCGCGCAGACCGTCACCCAGCAGGGTGAAGGCGAGCACCGTCGAGAGAATTGCCAGACCGG
>DBFOPE010000157.1:0-39150 GCA_048429085.1 Collinsella sp. | reverse complement strand
GCTCTAAGTACCCAACGGGTACCCCACGGAAACCTTGACGATCCTGTAAAGGATCACCTGGTCATCGTCTGTCCGGTGGGGTCAACCCACCGGTAGACTCCTACCTTTAGCCCCCTCCCGTTCCGTGCGCGGGAGGGGGCGCTTTTTTGTTCCGCGGTTTTACCAAACCGCGGAACCGGTCGACGCTGCAAACCCGCCAGAGCGGCAATCTGACGTTCAATCGTCGGGCATGGCCAAAAGGCCTATGCCCTCCTCTTTCACGTCACCTTGCTCGCTCTGACGGGCTTTCGCTGACTTATGCTCCACCTGCGGCGCTGCCGATGTTGGTGCGGAGTGACTTGGTCCCTGCACCAACTTGGCTTGGTGGGGCGGTGCGTTTGGGGTAGCTAACTTGGGTCCCCGGTGGTCGCGGTGGGCATGTTTGGTTCGTGCCTGTTGGTAGCCTGGGTATCGGGGAGGGCGGGCTCCGTTATAATCGCCTAGGACATTAAATGGAAACGGGACGGGAGCCACACATGCGCCAGGGTTTCGACAACGCGAAGTATATCGAGCTGCAGGCTGCTCACATTAAGGAGCGCATCTCGCAGTTTGGCGGCAAACTGTATTTGGAGTTTGGCGGCAAGCTGTTCGATGATTATCATGCCAGCCGCGTGCTGCCGGGTTTTGAGCCGGACAGCAAGTTTCGCATGCTCAAGAGCATTGCCGACGACGTCGAGGTCATCATCGCAATCAATGCAAACCATATCGAGAAGAACAAGGCCCGTGGCGACCTGGGCATTACCTATGACGAGGACGTCTTGCGCCTGGTTGACCTGTTCCGCGGCAACGGTTTTGCTGTCGCGGCCGTGGTTATCACGCAGTATGCCGGTCAGCCCGCTGCCGACGTCTTCCGCAATCGTCTGAATGCACTCGGCATTCCCGCCAAGCTGCACTATCCCATTGAGGGCTATCCGCACGACGTCGATCTGATCGTTTCTGACGGAGGCTACGGCAAGAACGAGTTCGTCGAGACCACGCGTCCGCTCGTTGTCGTGACGGCGCCCGGCCCTGGCTCGGGCAAGCTCGCCACCTGCCTCTCACAGCTGTATCACGAGCATAAGCACGGCACCGCCGCCGGTTATGCCAAGTTTGAGACCTTCCCGGTCTGGAATCTTCCCCTGACGCATCCGGTCAATATTGCCTACGAGGCCGCCACGGCGGACCTCGACGATGCCAACATCATCGATTCCTTTCACCTTGAGGCCTACAACAAGACCACGGTCAACTACAACCGCGACGTCGAGGCCTTCCCGGTGGTCCGTGCCCTGATGGAAAAGATCCTAGGCAAGAGCCCCTACCAGAGTCCCACGGACATGGGCGTCAATATGGTCGGCTTTGCCATCACCGATGACGATGCCTGCCGCGACGCTTCCAAGATGGAGATCGTCCGCCGCTACTTTACCGCGGTCGAAAATGTGCGCCGTACCGGCGTGGGCGATGAGCAAGTCGACCGTCTCAAGATTATTATGAAGAAGGCCGGCATCGATAAGAACTACTCACCGGCGCGCTCGGCGGCCTTAACCAGGGAGCAACTGACGGGTGGTCCCGTGGGCGCCATGGTCATGCCGGACGGTTCCGTGGTGACCGGTAAGACCTCCACGCGCCTGGGCGCCGCAAGTTCGCTCATTATGAACGCTCTCAAGCATGTTACGGGCGTCGACCTTGAGCTTGAAGTCATCAGCGACGAGGCGATCGAGCCCATCAGCAAGCTCAAGACGCATTTCCTGGGCAGCAAAAACCCGCGCCTTCACACCGACGAGACGCTTATGGCGCTGTCGATCACCTCGGCTACGAGCGAGACGGCCGCTCGTGTCCTTTCGGGCCTGGAGCAGCTGCGCGGTTGCGATGCCTTCTTTAGCGTGATTATCTCGCCGACGGACGAGACGGTGTTGCGTAAACTGGGCATCAACGTGTGCTGCGAGCCCAAGTTTGAGCGTCGTGGTTTCTTCCATCGCTAAGTTTGAAGTACCGCGGTAATTGCATCGCCTTTTGGCCGTATCGGGTTAGCGCCCGGTACGGCTTTTTGATCAATAAAGCGTCTATTTCGGCGAAAAATAGCCGTTTACCTGCCTAAAAACAATTTGGGCGGTATACAATAATCGTAACTGTTTCATCCTTAGCGGGATGCCGCATGATGGATATTACCTGCCATCGTGAGGTGTGTCGGTCGTGCACGGCGCGCTGGATGCTCGTGCTCGGTTAGAGGAGGCTGCCATGGCGGGCAAGGGTCGTGCGAGTGTCAACGATATGAAGCGTGTCGAAGTGCTGGTGTTGATGGAGATTGCCCAGCAATCCGAAAGTGGCGGGACATATGGCTTCTCGCGCAAAACGCTTGCGGAGCACGTTGGGGTGTCTCCGTATCGAGCCCGCGCCGCAATTGAGCGCTTGGATTCTGACGGTTTGATCGAGGTCGTTTCGCGTTATAGCGAGGATGGCGGCCAGCTTGCAAATGGTATTTGCCTTACCGAGCGTGGCGGGTGGTATCTGAAAGGCATCCGCGCGGGTATGCTCGTTCGGGATATGCTCAGGGACGAGCTTGCCGATCGGTAGCGATCTGCCGCCTAAGTTGTTGCTACGCCGCTCGGGTCCCGGGCGGCGTTTTGTTTCGAGATGGAGAAATGCAAGCACTTTGGTGAAAAATGGCGAACTGCTTCTTTCTCGAGTATTACAATGAAGACCCGTAAGATGTGTATGGACAACTTCTACGGGAAGCGCAGGTAATTCAATATGACTAAGCATGTGTTTGTGACCGGCGGCGTGGTTTCGTCTTTGGGCAAGGGCATTACCGCGGCATCGCTGGGCCGTTTGCTCAAGTCGCGCGGCTACAAGGTGACGATGCAGAAGGCCGACCCGTATCTGAACGTCGACCCCGGTACCATGAGCCCGTTCCAGCACGGTGAGGTCTTTGTGACCGAGGACGGCTACGAGTCCGATCTGGACCTGGGCCACTACGAGCGTTTTATTGACGAGAACCTGACCCGCGATTCTAACTTTACGACGGGCGCCATTTACAAGAGCCTGATTGCCCGCGAGCGTCGCGGTGACTTTTTGGGCGGTACCGTCCAGGTGATCCCGCATGTCACCAATGCTATCAAGGACAAATTCCGCCGCATTGAGGAGCAGACTGGCTCCGACGTTGTCATTACCGAGCTGGGTGGCACGATCGGCGACATCGAGTCGCAGCCGTTCGTGGAGGCTATCCGCCAGTACCGCAAGGAGGCCGGTCCCGAGAACGTCTGCTACATCCACGTATCGCTCGTTCCCTATATCGCCGCCGCCCACGAGGTTAAGACCAAGCCCACGCAGCACTCCGTCAAGGAGCTGCGCAGCTTTGGTATCCAGCCGGACATCATTGTGCTGCGCTCCGATCACCATATTGATGACGCTATCCGCGGCAAGATCGCGAGTTTCTGCGACGTCGACACCGACTGTGTCTTTACCAACGAGGATTGCGCGAGCATTTACGACGTGCCGCAGCTGCTCGCGGAGCAGGACTTTGACCTGCGCATTTGCGAGCGCCTTGGCCTCGATCCGCGCGAGCGCGATATGAGCGCATGGAATGAGTTCCTGCGCAAGCAAAACCATGCCAACCATCACGCCGATAAGGTTAAGGTTGCCGTCGTGGGAAAGTACACCCAGCTTCCCGATGCATATCTGTCGGTTATCGAGGCCCTGCATCACGCGGGCGTTTTCTACGATCGTCACGTAGATGTGCAGCTGGTCGATGGTGAGAGCCTCGATGCCGAAAACGTCAATGAGGTTCTGGGCGACGCATCGGGCATCCTGGTTCCCGGCGGCTTTGGCAAGCGCGCCCTGGAGGGCAAGATCCTTGCTGCCGAGTTTGCTCGCGAGCACAAGATTCCGTATCTGGGCATTTGCCTGGGTATGCAGGTTGCCGTGTGCGAGTTCGCCCGCAACGTTGTCGGCCTTGCCGGTGCCAGCTCCTCCGAGTTTGATCCGGACGGTCCGTTTAGCGTAATCGACCTGATGAGCTCGCAGGAGGACGTGACCGAGAAGGGCGGCACCATGCGCCTGGGCGCCTATCCGTGCAAGCTCGCTGCCGATACCCTCGCGCGTGAGGCGTATGGCGAGGAGCTTGTCTACGAGCGCCACCGTCACCGTTTTGAGTTCAACAATGCCTTCCGCGATCAGCTCGAGGACGCCGGTCTTGTCATCTCGGGTCTTTCGCCTGATGAGCGTCTGGTCGAGATGGTCGAGCTGCCGCGCGATGTGCACCCGTGGTTCGTGGCCACCCAGGCTCACCCCGAGTTTAAGAGCCGCCCCACCAATCCTCAGCCGCTATTCCGAGAGTTCGTGCGTGCCTCGATTGGCCAGCATGAGGGCGTCGATCGCCTGCAGGTGACGCCCATGAATCGTTCGACGGACTAAGGTTGCCGGCGAACCGGGAACATATCGGAGAAGCTCCTTCGCCGCTCGCTGTGGCGGCGGGGGAGTTTCTTGATTACCTTGCAGTCGAGCGGGGCTTGGCGCGTAACACGATTGCCGCCTATCGCCGAGACCTGACGACCTACTGTGCCTATCTGGAGCGGACGGGCATTGCGTCCTTTGAGGACGTGAGTCGGCGGGTCATTGAGGACTTTATCGCCGATCGGCGCGATGGGGGCTATTCCGATGCCTCGGTGGAGCGCGCGCTCGCTGCCGTCAAAGGCCTGCATGCCTTTTTGGTGCGCGATGGGGCCGTGACCCAAAATCCTACGGCGGCGTTGCGTTTGCCAAAAAAGGCCGAGCGCCTGCCGGAGTGCCTTTCGGTGGAGGATGTTTCGGCATTGCTCGACCAGGATTTTCCGGATGGTGAGATGGGTCTGCGCGATCGCGCTATCTTGGAAGTGCTGTATGGGTGCGGCCTGCGCGTGAGCGAGCTGGTGGGGCTCGATGTGAGTGATATCCATGCCGATGACGGCTTTGTGCTGGTTCGCGGCAAGGGCTCCAAGGAGCGTCTGGTCCCTTTGGTGGGAAGCGCGGCGCGTGCCCTGACGCACTATATATGTGATGGGCGCCGACTTCTGGCGGCTCATGCTCGTGGGACAGAGACGCCGGCGGTCTTTTTAAACAAGAACGGCGGGCGTCTGTCGCGTCAGGGTGTTCACGTCATATGCGAGCGCTACGGACGCCAGGTGGGGTTGGTGGGACTCCATCCGCACACGTTGCGCCACTCCTTTGCCACCCATATGCTCGCGGGCGGCGCGGACCTTCGCGTGCTGCAGGAGATCTTGGGACACGCCGATATATCGACGACGCAGGTCTACACGCATGTCGATCGTACGCAGCTGACTGAGGTTTACCTGGCGGCCCACCCGCTGGCACATCGCTAATACGCTGCTGAGCTGCGATTACATGCTATCCGAGGACGGACCCCCGATTGCTGGAACGTGCTGTTGCGCACGTTTTGGCAATCGGGGGTCCGTCCCATTTTGCGCCACCGGCCAATGGCGCGGCGGGGTGCACATGCCGCGCGTGGGAGAGTTTGGGGGCGATGTGAACGGGATGTAAAGGGACATAAAAATCGCCTCAAGGTCAACTTGAAGGTTGAGGTTGAAAGGCGGGGTGCTACAGGTGGCATCCCGCCTTTGCATTAAACACAACATATTGTGTTTTCGAACATATGCTCGGGGGTGGCGCCCAATAGTTAGGGGGTGGAGTGGTGGGGTAGGGTGGGGGAAGGGGTGGGGAAAGGTGTTGAAAAATGGGGCAGTTCCCCATATTATTAATGACGTCGACAGGCGGGGTGGTTCCCCGCGTACGTGCCATCTGAGTAACCGAGGGGAGGGCGCACATGGGAATGACTGGTGCATACGAGCGCAATCTCGATGCAAAAGGTCGTCTGTCCCTGCCTGCACCCCTTCGCGAGGAACTTGGAGAGCACGTTCGCGTGTTCAAAGCCCTGGATGTCGATGCTCTGTACGTGTTCTCTGCCGAGGCCTTCGATAAGTGGGTCGAAGGACTCTTCGCGGGTCGTGAGGGCCACGAGGGTTTTAACCCGCGTGACATCAACGACCAGAAGCTCATGAGGGCGATCAACAAGCGCACCACGTCGATGGATGTGGACAGCGCCGGTCGTATCGGTCTTTCTGAGTCTCTCCGCAAGCAGGCGAACCTTGACCGCGAGGTCACGGTTGTGGGCAACTACGACCACCTTGAGGTTTGGGACCGCGCCGCGGCCGATGAGGACGATGACGACGAGGCTCTGCTTGACCTCTTCTTCTCGTAAGGGCAAGGCACGAGTAACGGATGGAGCGTGGGATCTTGACACAAGAATATCGGCATGAACCTGTCATGCTCGGCGAAGTGCTTGAGTCGCTGCAGCTCAAGAGCGGCTCCGTTGTCTGCGATTGCACCCTTGGCGGTGCCGGTCATTCGGTAAAGATGGCCGCGCAGGTGGGGGAGACGGGCCTTTTGCTCGGCGTCGATCAGGACGACATGGCCCTCGAGGCCGCTGGTGCCCGTCTGGACCGCGAGGTTCCCGGCGTCCCGCACCAGCTGCTGAAGGGCAACTTCGGCGACTTGGACGAGCTGCTTTGCTCGGCCGAGGTGCCCGGGGTCGATGGCTTCCTGTTTGACTTGGGCGTTTCGTCACCGCAACTCGATATCCCTGGCAGGGGCTTTTCGTATAACGAAGATGCCCCATTGGACATGCGGATGGATCCGGGTAACAACACCCTAAACGCAGCTGAGGTCATCAACACCTATAACGAACACGACCTCGCCCGGATTCTACGCGTCTACGGCGAAGAGAAGTTCGCCTCGCAGATTGCGCGCGAGATTGTGCGCCGTCGCGAGCAAGAACCGATCGAAACTACAGGCCAGTTTGTCGAGATCATCAAGGCTGGCATTCCGGCTGCCGCTCGTCGGCATGGTGGGCACCCGGCCAAGAAGAGCTTCCAGGCCATTCGCATCGAGGTCAACCACGAGCTCGATGTGCTCGAGAGGGGGCTTGATGCCGCCACCAGGTGGCTCAACCCGGGCGGACGCATCTGCGTCATCTCATATCATTCGCTCGAGGACCGTATCGTAAAGAACCACTTTAAGGAGATGAGCCAGGGGTGCACGTGCCCGCCGGAGATTCCGGTGTGCGTGTGTGGCAACGTGCCGATACTCAAGGTCATCACCCGCAAACCCTTGGTTGCCCAACCCGATGAGGTTGCGCGCAACCCTCGGGCGAGATCAGCCAAAATCCGCGTGGCGCAGCGCCTGTAGGCGCGACCGCGCGAAATTGGACCTCCCGCTCGCACCATAAACGAAGCTTAAACACACTACCAACGTACTCGGGATGGGAGGCGGCATATCATGGGCTATAACACCTCAAACGCAGCACTCGCCTATGATATGAACGCCATGACCGCCTACCGCGAGGCACCGCAGGCGCCCGTTGCCCCTCGTGAGCAACGCACGCCGCGTTTTGATGTCTACACGGGCGCGGGCCGTCAGGCAAACCAGGCGGTAAGCCCGGTTTTCATGAGCGTTCTTAAAACGGTTTGCATCATCGCGGCTGTCTTCATGACGATCGGTGTCGCCCGCGTGGCACTTGCCGGTGTCACGGCCCAGGTGCTCAACGGCAACGCAGAGCTTGCCAGCACGCTCGAGAAGGCGACCGACGAGAGTTCTAACCTTGAGGTCATGCATTCGGTCTATGGTGCCGACACACGTATTCGCGATCTTGCGGGCGCCTATGGCATGGTGGAGCCCAGCGAGAGCGTTACGCTTGACTTTTCGCAGGATGCAGCCGCGGGCGCTAGCTCGACTGCGGCCGCTCAGTAAATAAGACGGTAGCTGAGTATGACAAATGACTATCGCCGCGGTTCCGACGGGGACCACGGGTCTGGACGTCCCTCCTCGCGGGGACGTTCTGGTTATCAAGGAACGGGTCGGCCATCTTACAACGCGGGGCCGTCCTATGGCAACGACCCTGCGTCGCGTCTTCGTGGCTCGGGCGGACCTCGGGTACGCAATACGGGCGCGCGCAAGGGGTCGTCGTCTGAATGGGTTACGGGAGCGCCGCTGCCTCGCCGCGATGTCGTTATGGGCTGTATCGGGGTTGGCCTTGCCGCGGGCGTCTTCCGTCTTGCCGAATACCAGATCGTGAATGCTGACAAGCTGCGCGAGCGTGCGGACGCGCGTCGTCTGCTTTCACAGACGCTCTATGCCAAACGTGGCACTATCTACGACCGCAACGGCAACGTGCTGACGTCGTCAGTCGAATGCCGCAATGTCGCCGTGAACCCTCAGCTTGTCGAGGACGTCGACAAGACGGTCTCGGCGCTGGTCAAGGCTACCGGTA
Organism: Collinsella sp.; assembly: GCA_048429085.1. Lineage (GTDB taxonomy): Bacteria > Actinomycetota > Coriobacteriia > Coriobacteriales > Coriobacteriaceae > Collinsella. Next base: position 30,815 of record DBFOPE010000157.1, on the reverse strand, counting down.
TTGATAAAAAGACCTGCCGCAAGCTGGTGCTGTCTGATGGTTCCTGGGTGTATATCAAGCGCCAGGTCGACGAGGATGACGCTGCCGCCCTGGAAAAGAAGAATCTACCCGGCGTGCTCTTTGAGCAGGCGATGAAGCGGGTTTACCCGTATGGAAACCTGGCTTCTCAGCTGCTGGGCGTCGTGAACGTGGACAACGCTGGCCTGACGGGACTCGAAAAACAATACGATGAGCTTCTGACCGGAACGAATGGCTCTCTTGTGCGCGAGCGCGCAAGAGATGGCGGCTACATCGCGGGCGGTGCCTATAAAAAGGTTGCCGCGATCGATGGCGTGGATATCGTGACGACGATCGACGTCAACATTCAGCGCGCCGCGGAAGATGCCTTGGCCGAGGCGGTCGAGAAGACGAAGGCCAAAAACGGGTCGGCCCTGGTGACCGACCCGACGACTGGAGAGATCCTGGCCGCCTGCTCGTATCCGACCTACGACCAGACCAATTTGGAAAACGCCAAGACCGAGGACATGAACCTTCGTCTGGTGACGGATGCCTACGAGCCCGGCTCGGTCTTTAAGACGCTGGTTGCGGGCGCCGGATTTGATTTGGGCGTTGTGCGCCCGAGCACATCGTTTGAGGTTCCCGCGAGTATCAAGGTGGGCGACGATACCGTTACCGATGCCGACAAGCGTGACTACACCATGACAATGGACGTACGCGAGATGATGCGCCGTTCGTCCAATGTCGGTTTTGTCCTGGTGGGGCGCAAGATCGGTGCCGATGATTTTGCCACCTATGTGGACAAGTGGGGTATCGGTCATAGCTCCGGTGTCGATTTTCCGGGTGAGAGTCTGGGCATCGTCAAGGAGCGCGACCAGTACGATGGTGCCACCTTGGGTGCTATGAGCTTTGGCCAGGCGCTGTCCGTCTCGCCGATTGAGGTCGCACGTGCCGTGGGCGGCATCGCGAACGGCGGCGTGATGATGACTCCGCACTTCTATAAGTCGAGCAAGGGCGATGAAAAGGATTGGGGCGAGGGGGATCGCGCGATTTCCGAGGAGGCCGCCTCGCAGGTGACATCGTGTATGCAGACGGTCGTTGCCGAGGGAACGGGTGTTGGCGGCGCGGTGGACGGCTACGACGTGGCGGGCAAGACCGGTACGGCCGAGCGCGCCGATGAGAACGGCGGCTACCTCAAAGAGAACTACATGTCGTCTTTTATGGGGTTTGCCCCGGCGCAGTCGCCCAAGGTCCTGTGCTATATCACCCTTGACGGAACCCCGTCAGGCTCCGATGCCGCCGCAGTGCCGTTCCAGTCCATTATGGCCAGTGCGCTTGACGTGTTGGGTGTCCCGCGCACCAAGTAGGGGGTTACTATCTATGAAATGGCCAGTCGGTTAATCCGGGTTGTTCACACGCCCTGCACCACGCGTAGGCGGCGCTGGGATACAATACGCCGATACAATTATTAGGTTTACAGGGGAGCTGCAATGATAGAGATCGCCGTCAACAATCTCGCGGCCGCAACAGGGGCCCGAACCGTGACGGGAGAAGCCGATCGGGTATGCCGCGGTTGCGTTATCGACTCGCGCCAGGTTGAGGAGGGCACGATATTCGTCGCCTTCCCGGGTGAAAAGGTCGACGGCAACGACTTTGCTTCCCGTGCCATCGAGTCGGGTGCCGGCGCCGTAGTGATGACGCGCGAGCCCGATGCCGAGCTGCTTTCGCTGGCCCATGAGAAGGGCTGCGCCATCCTGCATACCGATGACCCCGAGGAGTTTTTGCTGCGCCTGGCTCACGCTTATCGTTTGGAGCTTGGCTGCCTGGTAATTGGCATTACCGGCTCTATCGGCAAGACAACGACCAAGGACGTGCTCGCCGCGGTGCTCGCCAAGCGTTATCGCGTTTGGGCAACCAAGGGTAACTACAACAACCTGATCGGTATGCCGCTCACGGTGCTGGCGGCCCCTGCCGACACCGAGGTTCTGGTGCTCGAGATGGGCATGAACCATTTCCACGAGATTGAGCGCATGTCTCAGTCCGCCAATCCCAACCTTGCCATTGTGACCAAGATCGGCACCTCCCATATCGGTATTCTGGGCAGTCGCGAGAATATCGCTCGTGCCAAATCCGAGATTGTTGGCGGCATGTGCGCCGCCGGAGACCTTCTCCCGTTGCTGGTTTTGGGTGGTGAGGACGACTTTACCCCGTTCATCCGCGACACCTTTGCCGCGCCTGCGGGCGTCGACGTGATGCTTGCGGGCGTCTCGGACGACGATGAGGTCCGTGCGTGCGACATTCGCATTGATGACGAGGGACGCCCGGTCTTTACGCTCGATTTTGGCTTGGGCGAGACTATCGATACACTGCTTGCCATTCCCGGCGCGCAGTCCGTTCCCAATGCCGTCAAGGCCGCAGCGGTTGCCTATCGCCTTGGCGTGACGCCCGAGCAGATCGATGCCGCCTTTAGGGGTCTTACGATTACCGGGCATCGTCAGGAAATCAAGCGCGCCAAGAGCGGCGCCCGCGTCATCGACGACTCATATAACGCCAGTGCCGAATCGATGGCAGCCGGCCTCGACCTGCTGTGTTCGCTTTCGTGCACGGGTTCGCGCATGGCGGTTCTGGGCGAGATGGGCGAGATGGGCGACGAGGCTCCTCGCATGCATGAGCTGGTGGGCGCCTATGCGGCGGCCAAGAAGCTCGATATGCTCGCATGTGTCGGCGGTGAGCTTGCCCAGCGTATGGCCGAGGCCGCGCGCATGATGGGTATGGATGAGGACCGCATTCAGGTGTTCTCCGACTATCAGCAGGTGCTCGACCGTATGGGCGGCGCTCTTGAGCAGCATGATGTCGTGCTGGTCAAGGGCTCACGCTTCGTTGAGCTCGATCGCTTTGTGGAAGGTGTGTGCTAGTCCATGTTCGGCAATCCTTCGTATCCTACGTACCAGGCATTTTTGGGATTGGGCATCGCCGCCGTCATCGCGATGCTGCTTATGCCGTGGTGGATTAAGCTCCTGAAGGTCGAGGGCATCGGCCAGCAGGTTCGCGCCGATGGCCCCAAGCGTCACCTGATTAAGCAGGGCACGCCCACCATGGGTGGCGTCATCATCCTGGTTGCCGTTTCGCTGACCTGCCTTTTGATGGGAAAGCTCACCACCGAGCTCGTGCTTGTGCTGCTCGCCACGCTGGCAACCGGCGTTCTTGGCCTCATCGACGACCTGACTTCTGTCACGCACGGCCGCTCGCTCGGCCTGACGCCTCACGCCAAGATGATTGGCCTTACCCTCATCTGCGTTACCTTTACCGTGCTTGCTGTCAACTGGTGCGGCGTCGCCCCCGAGATTCGTTTCCCCGGTGGCCTGACGATCGACCTTGGTGTGCTCTCGACCACCATTTGCGGCCTCTCTTTTCCGTGGCTCTACCTTGTCTTTTGCTGGCTGATGATCGCGGGCCTTTCCAACGCCGTAAACCTCACCGACGGCTTGGACGGTCTTGCCGGCGGCACCTCCATGATCGCCATGCTGGCCATGGCTGCCATGGCGTTTTTGCACGGCGATGTGAACCTGTCCATCTTCTGCACGGCGTGCGCCGGCGCCTGCCTGGGCTTTTTGTGGTTCAACTGCTATCCGGCGAGCATCTTTATGGGCGATACCGGCTCGCTTGCCCTGGGTGCCGCTTTTGCCTGCACCTCCATCATGACCAACACCGAAGTCGTTTCCCTCATCATCGGCGGTCTGTTTATCGTCGAGACCCTGTCGGTCATGATCCAGGTTGTCTATTTCCACTTTACGCACAAGCGCGTCTTCCTTATGGCGCCCATTCATCATCATTTTGAAAAGAAGGGCTGGGCCGAGACCAAGGTCGTCATCCGTTTTTGGATTGTCGCCGCGGCCTTCGGAGCCCTGGGCCTCGCGTTGTTCTTCCAGTTGGGATAGTGGTCTTTCATGCCTCTTGCTGATGTCTTTAGCCTGCTCGTTTTGGGCCAGGGTAAGTCCGGTCTTGATGTCGCTCGCTGGGCGCTTGCACATCCCGAGCGTGTGAGTGCCGTTACCGTTTACGGTGGCGGCACGTCCGAGCCCAACGATGCCACGCGCTCGCTCGAGGCGCACGGGGCATCGTTTGTCTACGGAACCGAGCAGGTTGAGGGCGCGTTTGATGTATGCGTGACGTGTCCGGGCATCTCGGAGTTCTCGGCATTCTTTAAGGCTGGCCGTGATCACGCTGCCCAGATTATGGGTGAGCCCGAGTTTGCCTACCGTCTGTCTCCCCAAAATTGGATTGCCATTACGGGCACCAACGGCAAGACGACAACCACGTCACTGACCGATTACCTGCTTAAGGCAGCGGGCGAGGCGAGCGTTGCTGTCGGCAACATTGGCGAGCCTCCGGTGAACGAGATCGATGGCCGTGCGCATAACGAGTGGTTTGTGGCGGAGCTTTCGAGCTATCAGATCGCAACGACCCAGGAGCTTCACCCCCGTGTGGCGGTGCTGCTCAACATTACCCCCGACCATCTGGGCTGGCATAAGAGCCATAAGAACTATGCGCTCGCCAAGATTAAGCTCTTCGAGAATATGGTCGACGATGACCTGGTGATTGTTGACGTCGAGGATGCCGGTATCCACGAGTTCGATGAGTACATCTATGTTCCGGGCCGTCGCATCTGCAAGGTTGCTTTTGACGAGCCTGCGGGCGAGGACGCCGCATTTGTGCGCGATGGCAAGATGGTCGTTCGCCTGAAGGGCGTCGAGACCCCGCTCGTCGATACGTCCGAGCTTAAGATTTCGGGCCATCACAATGTAATCAATGCCCTGTGTGCTGCCACGGCGGCCCTGACGGTCGGCGCCGATGTTGAAGGTGTGTGTCGCGGCCTGGTCTCGTTCCAGCCGCTGGAGCACCGCGTTGAGCCCTGTGGCGAGATCGATGGCGTGCGCTATGTTAACGATTCCAAGGCAACGAACACCGATGCGGTCGAAAAGGCCCTGACGGCGTTTCCCGATGACGATGTGATCTTGCTGCTCGGCGGTCACGATAAGGGCACGCCGCTCGAGTTCTTTGCCCGCGTTGTGATGGATAACGTTCGCTCGGTGGTCTGCTTTGGCGACGCGCGCGAGCGCTTTACCGCCGCTATGGACGAGGCGGATGTCGACGGTGATGTCGATATCGCCCAGGCCGACGACCTGCGCGATGCCGTGGACGTTGCCCGTTCGCTCTCGAGCCGCGGCGATGTGATCTTACTGTCGCCCGCCTGCTCTTCGTTCGATGAGTTCTCGGGCTACGAGGAGCGCGGTCGCGTGTTTAAGGACTATGTGGCCCAGCTTGCCGCTGCGTCCAATACGCAAATGGAATAGGGGTTGCCGGTGAGAGAGGAGAGCCCCCGACAGAATATGAGGAGGCCCGACTCGGACCGTGCTTCCTCGCAGTGCATCACGCCGCGCGCCGGTCGTCGCACGCAGGGCATCGGCGAACGTTATATCGCCGGCGTCCCCGCACGTATCATGCGACCCCGCCTGGTCTTTTTGACCTGCCTGTTCTCGCTGGTCTGTTTTGGCCTGCTTATGGTGTACTCGGCTTCTTCAGTCGAGGCGCTTCACGAGAACGACTCCGCGACCTACTTTTTGTTCCGGCAGTTTATGTTCACTGTCGTCGGTGTTGCTGCCCTCGAGTTCATCGCGCGCGTTGCACCCGATAGCTGGTTTGGCGAAGGGGCGCTTAAACTTGCCCTTATCGCTATGATGATCTTGCTGCTTGCGGTGTTCCTCTTTGGTAGCGGCAGCCGTGGCGCTACGCGTTGGCTGAGCATTGCCGGCATTCAGTTTCAGCCATCGGAGTTTCTCAAGCCGTTTGCCATTGCCTATTCTGCCATCATGCTCGATCGCGTGTTTTCGCCCGGCGGTAACATCAATGAGTTCCTTAAGGGCATGGGCTTATATTTGGGCATATCGCTCGTCTTGATTTTTATTCAGCCCGACTTTGGCACCATCCTGATTATTCTGTTGACGATCATGTGCATGGCGCTCTTTGCCGGCCTTGACCCAAAATACATTATCGGTGCGATTCTTGCTGGCGCCGTCATCATCGTGATCGCTCTTGTCGTCGAGCCGTACCGTATGGTGCGCATTCAGGTTCTCTTGAACCCTTGGGCAGATGAATATGGAGACGGGTATCAGGCAACGCTCGCCATTATGGCGTTTGCTTCGGGCGGACTGTTCGGCCGCGGTATCGGCAACTCAACCATGAAGTACTCGTATTTGCCCGAGGCTCACAACGACTACATCCTGGCCATCATTGGCGAGGAGGTTGGCTTTTTGGGGACGCTGCTGTTTTTCTTGGTGTTTGCGATGCTGATCTACTCGGCGTTTCGAATTGCCGAGCAGGCCGCCGATCGTCGCGGGGCGCTCATGGCTTCGGGCTCTGCGGTTATCCTCGCGGTGCAGTTTTTGATCAACGCGCTGGGTATTCTCAACGTGTTTCCTATGACGGGTAAGCCGCTGCCGTTTATCAGCTATGGCGGCTCGTCGATTATCGTGTCGCTCATGCTCGCCGGGCTTATTTTGCGCGTGTCGCACGAGAGCGCTCGACGCGATGAATACGATCGTCGTCGCGATAGCTTTGCCGTTATGGACGAGAGCACTGCCGGTGTTCCCCATACGCGTGGGGAGCGCTCGTCGCGTGGCGGTTTTACCGTCTTGAACGGTTTTGCTTCGGAGTCGGATGCTCGTCCGCGCTCGGTGCCGCAGAGTCGCCCGCAACGACCGACGCCGCGCAATACGGGTGGCGGATATAATCGGATCGACTTGAATTCGGACCCGTCGGCGCGCTTGCGCACCGACGACCAGGGGCCGCGCGTACGAAGGGACTACCATGACCGATAAGATGACCGTTGCTATCGCAGCCGGCGGCACGGCGGGACATATCAACCCCGCACTTGCCTTGGCCGAGGAGCTACGTGACCGTGGCCACCACGTTGTGTTTGTGGGTCAGTCGCATAAGCTCGAGGGTCGTCTGGTTCCCGAGGCAGGGTTCGATTTTGTGCCGATTACGGTTACGGGCTTCGACCGCTCTCGCCCTTGGACGGCATTGAGCTCGCTGTGGCGTGTCTATAAGGCGAAGCGCGCGCTCGGCAGCCATTTTTCTAAAGCCTGCAAGCCCGATGTCGCTATAGGTTTTGGCGCCTATGTCGAGGTCCCGCTTCTGGGCTGGTGCAAAGACGCGGGCATTCCGTATCTGCTGCATGAACAGAACTCCGTTCCGGGCCTTGCTAACAAGATGATGAGTTCGCATGTCGCCCGCGTTTGCATCTCGGTGCCGGCAGCACGTTCCGTGTTTGAGCGTGAGGGCGATCCTGACCATGTGCTCATGACCGGCAACCCCGTGCGCCGTTCTGTGATCGAGGGGGATCGGGTTCGCGGTCGCAGGGCTCTCGACGTGCCTGAGGACGCCACACTCCTGCTGGTTTTTGGCGGCTCACTTGGTGCTCAACATCTTAATGAGCGCGTGGCTTCGCTTAAAAACGAGTTGCTCTCGCGCGATAATCTCTATGTTTTGCATTCGACGGGCGCCGATGGCTTCGAGGACACCGAGCGTGCTCTTGCCCTGATGCCCGAGGAGGCGAAGCGGTATCGCGTCCAGCCCTACATCGACAATATGGGCGATATGCTGGCCGCGGCCGATTTGGTCCTCTCGCGCTCGGGCGCTTCGAGCGTTGCCGAGATCGCGGCCCTTGCCACACCTTCGGTACTGGTGCCGTATCCGCATGCGACGGCCGATCATCAGACCACCAATGCCCGCTATCTGGTCGATGCCGGTGCTGGCGTGCTCTGCGCCGATGCCGATATCGACACCCGGGCGTTTGCCGATGAGCTGCTGCATCTTATCGATGATGCGCAGGCGCGCGATGCCATGCGTCAGGCGGCTCGCGGTTTGGCCCAGGACCGCGCTGCCGTCCTTTTGGCAGACGCGGTAGAAGGATTGCGTTAGTTAGACGGGATATCGCGGGTCGCCCTCGCGCGGATGCGGTAGGTGCGGTACAGTAGACGGGTTACAGGCAGTGTTTACGCAAGGAGTACACGAGCACATGGCTGATTCCCAGACTGCAACCTCCGCGCCCGATTTCAAGAGCGCCCATTTTATCGGTATCGGTGGCGCCGGCATGAGCGGCATCGCCCTCGTCCTTCACGAACGCGGCTATGTCGTTACCGGCTCCGACCTTAAGACGTCGCGCTATATTCGCCAGCTTACCCGCGCCGGCGTGAAGGTGCATGTGGGCCATGAGGCCGCCACCATCGACGAGGTCAAGCCCGACGTCGTCGTGGTCTCTACCGCTATTCCCGAGTCCAACCCCGAGCTCGTCCGTGCGCGCGAGCTGGGTATTCCCGTGTGGCCTCGCGCCAAGATGCTCTCGGCTCTGGGCCACGGCTACACCACCGTCGCCGTCGCCGGTACTCACGGCAAGACCACGACCTCTTCGATGTGTGCCACCATGCTCGACCGCATGGGTCTGGACCCCAGCTTCCTGATCGGTGGCATTGTTGAGGGCTACGATACCAACGGCAAGAACGGCTCGGGCGACTATTTTGTCGCCGAGGCGGATGAGTCCGACAGCTCCTTCCTGTTCCTTAACCCCAATGTGGTCATCGTGACCAACGTCGAGGCCGACCATCTCGATCATTACTCGGGTATCGAGGAGATCGAGGCCACCTTCGCCAAGTTTATGAGTCTGGTGGGCGAGGACGGCACGGTCATCGTCTGTGGCGAGGACCCGCATCTGGTCGAGCTTGCCAAGTCGACGGGCCGTCATGTGCTTTCCTATGGCTTTGCCGAGACCAACGACATCGTCTGCGTGCATCCGGATGTCAAGGGCATCCAGAGCGACTTTATCGTTCGCTTTGAGGACGGCACCGAGCACGCTGTCGAGATTAAGAGCAACCCCGGTCGTCACAACATGCTCAACGCCACGGCCGTCTTGACCGTCGCCCATGTCCTAGGCCTCGATATCGACGCCGCCGCTAAGGCACTTTCGAGTTTTGAAGGCGTCCGCCGTCGCTTTACCCACGTGGGCGATATCGACGGCATCACGGTGGTTGACGATTACGGCCATCATCCCACCGAGATCAAGGCGACGCTCGCTGCTGCCTCTTCGCTGGGCTACAAACATGTCGACGTCGTGTTCCAGCCGCACCGCTATTCGCGCCTGCAGGCTCTGTGCGATGACTTTGCCGACGCATTCGCCAATGCTGACAAGCTGCTGTTGATTGACGTGTTCTCTGCCGGCGAGATGCCCATCCCGGGTGTCACGTCCAAGATGCTTGCCGATACCGTGCGTGCCAAGCATCCCGGCAAGGAGGTCGTGTACTGCTCGAGCCGTCTTGAGCTCAATGAGGAGCTCGAGAAAATGGTGGGCGAGGGCGATTTGCTGCTTACCATGGGCGCCGGCGACGTCACGACGGTCGGCCCCGAGTTCATCGAGTATCTGACTGCCAAGAAAGACGCTTAAACCCCATGGGTCTGTTTAACGCCGTCATGGCGCTTTCGGGCATGATCGATACGGACGTAATTGAGGATGAACGCCTCGCGCGCCATACGAGCTATCGTATCGGCGGCAAGGCGGACCTCTTTGTGACGTGTCACAGCTATCATGCCTTGCGTCGCGCCGTGGCGGTGCTCGATCGTGAGCAGGTGCCGTGGGTCATTATCGGCAAGGGATCTAATCTGCTTGTTGCCGATGCAGGCTATCGCGGCGCCGTCATTTCGTTGGGGCGTGAGTTCCAGCGTACGGTTGTCGCCGAAGACGGTTGTACGCTGACGGTCGGTGCGGGCGTAATATTCGCTCGCCTAGTCAACGACGCGCTGTCGCGCAGCCTTTCGGGCCTTGAGTTTGCGGTCGGTATTCCCGGCTCCGTTGGCGGCGCCGTGTCCATGAATGCCGGCACGCGAACCGAGTGGATTGGCTCGCTGGTCGAAGATGTCGTTACGTTTGACCCGAGCTCCGGCATCAAGCATTACGCGGGCTCGGAGATCGCTTGGGGCTACCGTGAATGCAGCCTGCCGCGTAACGAGATCATTCTGGAATGCGTGCTCAAGCTCAAACCTGCGCCCAAGGCCGATATCCGTGAACGTATGGAGCGGTACCTGACGCGGCGTAAGCGCACACAGCCCATGGGCTGTGCATCCTGCGGGTCGGTATTTCGCAACCCGCCCGATGCGAGCGTGGGCAAGCTTATCGAGGATTGTGGATTAAAGGGTTTTTCGGTTGGCGGCGCGGAAGTTTCGCCCGTACACGCTAATTTTATCGTTAATAACGGAACCGCCTCGGCCGATGACGTGGCCGCGGTTATCAGACATGTGCACGGAAAGGTGAGGGAGGCGTATGGCATCGAGCTCAGACCGGAAGTTAAATTCCTCGGCTTCTAGAGCATCGAAACCAACCTTCCGCCGCGCCGGAGGGCGTTCCGGCGCACCGTCTCAGCCTCAACGTAAGTCCGTTATGCCTTCTAAGCCTGCTGGGTCCGTGCGGCCTGCCAAACGTTCGACTGTCGGTTCGCAGCTTGGCGGACGCCCCGCGGCCAAAAATGTTGCTCGTCCGGTGGCACGTCCCTCGGTGACGCCCAAACCGGCGATGGGCGCCATACCTTCTCGCCCCATAGCGTCGCCCAAGCCCTCGTTGGGGGCAAAGGTGACGCGTCCCGGTCGCGCGCTGGGTGCATCTAAGCCACGTATGCTGACGTCGGTGTCGGCCTCCGCAAAACCGCAATCGGGCAAAAAGGGCTCTAATCCGTTGTCATCGATCGGCGCCCTGGCAAATCATGCGGCGGGTGCCGCTTCTGCCGTTAAGGGCAAGGGCAAAATCGCGGGCGGCATCCTTGCCGCTCTGGCAGTGCTTGCAGTCGTTGCCGTCGTCGTCATTAACTCTGGCCTGTTCGCCGCTACCGATATTCAGATCCAGGGCAGCGAGCATGTGACCAAGCACGATGCCATCCAGCTGATCGATCTGCCCGAGGACACGTCGCTGTTCAATGTGAATCCCGACCAGATCACCGAGGGCCTCAAGCAAAATCCGTGGGTTTCGGGCGTGGATGTTCAGCGTCAATTTCCCCATACGCTCATCATCACGCCGACGGAACGCAAGGTTATCGCAATTGCCTACATTAGCTCCGACGATCTTGCATGGGCGATCGGGGACGATGACACATGGATTGCACCGCTGTCTACCTCGGTCGATGTTGACGACCAGGGCAATGTCATCACAACGGGGGAGGGTGCCAACACCCTAAACGGCATCGATGCCGCCCTGGCGCTCGCCAAACATTACGGAGCCGTGCTGCTGACCGATGTCTCGGCCGATGTCGCGCCGGTTTCGGGGCAAGCGGTAAATTCCAAGGCGGTCAAGGCCGGCCTGGATTACGTCCGCGGATTCTCGAGCGAGTTCCTGGGCCAGGTCAAGGATATTTCCACGCCCTCGGTCGAGGCCATCTCGGCGAATCTCGATAACGGTATCGAGGTGTCGCTCGGAGATTCGGATGACATTGCCAAAAAGGAGCGTATCGTTACCAAGCTGCTTTCGCAGGTGGAGGGCGTGACGTATATCAACGTTCGATCTCCTGGCAACTATACGTTTAGGAACGCACCGACCTCGTAGCGTCTTCTGGCCTTTGTTGACGGGGCATACCGCGCCGTTTATCTGGTTTGTTTGGTTTTCACCGTCAATTATTTGACTGATACGTTCATAATGTGCAAACATAATACGGTTTACCTTTGCATTTACTTTCAACTTGAAGGTTAATGTGCGCAGGGGTCAACCCATGCTATGGCAATAACCTTTGTTCGGAGGACCGACATGCACGAGACAGAGATCAACAACTACCTTGCCGTCATTAAGGTGGTCGGCGTCGGCGGCGGCGGTACCAACGCGGTCAATCGAATGATCGAAGAGGGTATCCGCGGCGTCGAGTTTGTTGCCATCAACACCGATGCTCAGGCACTCGCGATCTCTGATGCCGATATCAAGGTGCACATCGGCACCGACCTGACCCGCGGCCTGGGCGCTGGCGCCAACCCCGAGGTCGGCCGTAAGGCCGCCGATGAGTCCCGCGACGACATCGCCGAGGCGCTCGCTGGCGCCGATATGGTGTTCATCACCTGCGGCGAGGGCGGCGGCACCGGTACCGGCGCTGCCCCCATCGTTGCCGATATCGCGATGAACGAGGTCGGCGCGCTGACCGTCGCCGTCGTGACCAAGCCCTTTACGTTTGAGGGCCGCAAGCGCAAGAAGAGCGCCGAAGAAGGCATTAAGACGCTTTCCGACTGCGTCGACACCATGATCGTTATCCCTAACGACAAGCTGCTCGACATCGCCGAGAAGAAGACCACCATGCTTGAGGCCTTCGCAATCGCCGATGGCGTCCTTTCCCAGGGCACCCAGGGCATCACCGACCTCATCACCGTCCCCGGTATCATCAACCTGGACTTCGCCGATGTTAAGACCATCATGAAGCAGGCCGGTACCGCCATGATGGGTATCGGTACCGCTTCTGGGGACACCCGTGCCGTCGACGCTGCCCAGCAGGCTATTTCCAGCCCGCTGCTCGAGAGCTCCATCGATGGCGCTACGCGTGTCCTGCTTTCCATTGCCGGTTCCAAGGACCTGGGTATTCAGGAGATCAGCGACGCTGCCGACGTTGTCGCCAACGCCGTCGACCCCGAGGCCAACATCATCTTCGGTACCGTTGTCGACGAGTCCCTGGGCGATCAGGTGCGTATTACCGTCATCGCTACGGGCTTCTCCGACTCCAACGTCAACCGTCAGGACGAGCTCTTCGCTGCACAGCAGTCCCAGAGCAAGGCCGCTGCTTCTACCGAGCCGCAGCGCACCGCTCCTGCCACGAGCCCGGCTCAGGCTGCCCCGACTCGCAACGTCGGTGGTACCGAGCTCCCCAACTTTGGCAACGACCAGTTTGAGCTTCCTGACTTCCTCAAGCGCGGCAGCTTCTAGTTCGTTTTTCTCAGCGACCTGTATGGGGTGCGTCCGATTGGGCGCACCCTTTTTGTTGTGTTTTGCCTTTGTAAACGAAAGCCTCCAATCTCCTTACGTTCCCCTTACGTTTAGCCCCTACCGCTGCGGGTATCCTTTTGATGAAGTATGGCAGCCGTGTGGCACGGACTGCTGCGGCGTCGCCGCGATACTTGTGTTATTAGGAGGCTTTAGTATGGCAGCACGTGCGGACAACGTTTCGCGTGTCGACCATGATGGAGTTACGTTGGTAGAGGGCGCGACGCTCGATGTTCGCTTTGCCTTTACCGAGCGCACCGGTGGCGTTTCCGAAGATGCGTACTCCTCGCTCAACCTGGGCTCGCATGTAGGCGATGACCCCTTTGCTGTTCAAGAAAATCGTCGTCGAGCGCTCGAAGCCATGGGCGCCGCTGAGTGCGAGCATAATCTGCTTGTTCCCAATCAGGTGCACGGCGACCATGTCGTGACGGTGACCTCGAACGGCGCCGACGATCTCGAGAACATTCGCGAACAGATTGCAGAGGGCTGCGATGCCATCGTCTGTACGGCCCATGAGGTGCCCGTGATGCTCTGCTTTGCCGATTGTGTTCCCGTGGTGCTGGTGGCTCCCAACGGCTTTGCCGTGGTGCATTCTGGCTGGAAGGGCACGATTGCGCGCATTTCCGCCAAGGCCAGCCAAGCACTCTGCGAGGCGGCTGACTGCACGCCGGAGGACATCTCTGCCTATATTGGGCCCCATATCCTGGGTGACGAGTATGAGGTGTCCCAAGAACTTATGGATCGCTTTGCCGCCGAGTTCGCGTGCATCGATGCTACCGCTTCCCGTATGCTCGATCTTTCCGCCGCCATTCGCGAGGCGCTGGTGGATGCCGGTGTCGATGTGAATGGCATTGTGGACACCAAACTTTCCACCGTGCGTCAAAACGACCGCTTTTATTCCTATCGCAACGAGGGCGGGACCTGTGGGCGCCATGCTGCGATCGGCGTGATGCTATGAGAAAGATCGCATCGGTCCTGAGTGCAGCAGTGCTCACGCTCACGCTGTGCGCCTGCTCCTCGGGATCTTCTACCTCTTCCATCACCGTTGCCGGCTCTACGACGTGCCTTCCCATTGCCGAGATCGCGGCCGAGGGCTTTAAAGAGGAGACCGGCACCGACGTGCTCGTCTCCGGCCTTGGCTCATCTGCTGGCATCGAAGCTGTTAGCGCCGGCACCGCCGATATCGCCAGCTCCTCTCGTGGCCTCAACGCCGATGAGCAAGACCTGGGTCTGACGCCTATCGTTATCGCGCACGACGGCATTGCAGTCATCGTGAACGACGACAACCCGGTCGATAATCTCTCGACCGAGCAGCTCCGCGATATTTACGCCGGCAAGATCACCAACTGGAAAGAAGTCGGCGGAGAGGACCTGAAGATTCAGGTTATCAACCGCGACGAGGCGTCCGGTACGCGCGAGGCCTTCCGCACTATCGTGATGGACGGCACGCCATTCGATCGCCGCTCGGCTGTTCTTTCGGGCACGGGCCAGGTGCGCGATGTCGTGTCTCGCTCGCGTGGCGCCATTGGCTACATCTCGCTGGGTTTTGTCGAGAGCCTCAACGCCACGACCTCGGTCAAGGCCGTTTCGGTCAACCATGTCGAGGCATCCGAGAAGACGGTCGCAAGTGGCGGCTATCCCATCTCGCGTGACCTTTACTTCTTTGTGAAGGGGACGCCTTCGCAGCAGGCGCAGGATTACATCGACTATGTGACGTCCGAAAAGATGGACAAGCAGATTCGCGAGGCGGGCTTTATTCCCGTCACCAACGACGGAAAGGGGAGTGAGTAGCGTGGAAGCACAGGAAACCCCCCAGATTGAGCAGGAGACCCGGGTGCCCAAAAAGCGTGAGTTGGCGTTGGTGTCGCGCAACACCTATCTTAAGGAGAAGGCGCTGCAGTGGATCTTCTTTGCCTGCGCGTTCTTGGCGGTCGTCACCGTCATCCTGATTTTTGTCTTTACCACGTACTCGGCGCTGCCGGTCTTTACCGACATCGGCCTGGCGGACTTCTTTAGCTTTACATGGGCACCCTCTGAGGGCCACTACGGCATTATGTCGCTGCTGGCGGGTTCTGGTCTGGTGACTGTCGGTGCGCTCGCCATGGGTGTGCCCCTGGGTGTGGGCACGGCTGTGTATCTGGTCGAGATCGCCAGCAAGCGCGTGCGCAGGCTCATCAGCCCCGCCGTCGACCTGCTGGCGGGCATCCCCTCCATCATCTACGGCTTCTTTGGCATGGTCATCATCCGCCCGTTTATCGCGCAGCTGACCGGCGGTCTTGGCTTTGGCGCGCTGACGGCGTGGTTTGTGCTTGCCATCATGATCGTTCCCACCATTACCACGCTCACGATCGATGCCCTCAATTCCATCCCCATGGGCATTCGCGAGGCGTCCTATGCCATGGGTGCCACCAAGTGGCAGACCATCTACAAGGTCGTGCTGCCTGCAGCCAAGCTGGGCATTGTCGATGCAATTGTCTTGGGTATGGGGCGTGCCATCGGTGAGACCATGGCCGTGCTGATGGTCGTGGGCAACGCCCCGGTCATTCCAGATAGCATCTCGAGCCCCATCTCGACGCTCACGAGCCAGATCGCACTCGACATGAGCTATTCCTCGGGCCTGCATCGCTCGGCTCTGTTTGGCATGGGCGTGGTCCTGTTTATCATCTCAGCTGCACTGGTGGGTATCGTTCGCCTGATTTCAAAGAAGAGGGGGTAGGCTATGTCCGATTCCGTTGACACGACGGTCGATGCGACCTCGTCGCGCGAGCTCATCAAGCGTGCCCTTTCCCATGGCAAGAAGGGCCGCATCAACAAGGACCTGTCCAACAAGATTATGCTCGGCGTGTTTCGCGCCGCGGCCTATATCACCACCCTGGTGTTGCTCGCCATCATCGCCTACGTGGTCATTAACGGTCTTCCGCATATCTCGCTCGACTTTATCTTCGGCTGGCCGCAGGGCGTAAACGCCGAGGGCGGCATTTGGCCCACGATCGTCTCGACTATCTACGTGACGGCACTCGCCATGCTCATCTGCACGCCGGTTGCCGTCTTGGCTGCGGTCTATCTGGCTGAATACGCCAAGCAGGGCAAGATTGTCGACATCATCCGCTATGCTGCCGATGCTCTGGCCTCGGTGCCTTCCATCGTTATGGGCCTCTTTGGTTACGCCTTGTTTGTTGAGGCCATGGGCCTGGGTCTTTCGATGGTTTCGGCCGCCCTGGCACTGGCACTTCTGATGCTGCCTATCGTCATGCGCACCACCGAGGAGGCAATCCGCGCCGTTCCGCGCTATATCCGTTGGGGCGCATATGGCCTGGGCGCCACCAAGTGGCAGGTCGTCTCCAAGATCGTGCTTCCTTCGGCCTTTGGCCGCATTGCCACCGGCATCGTCCTTGCCATCGGCCGCGCCATCGGCGAGACTGCGGTGGTGCTCTACACCATGGGTCAGGCCATCAACCTGCCCATATCGCCGCTCGATTCCGGTCGCCCCATGACCGTTCACCTCTATTTGCTTGCCAATGACGGCATCAACATGAACGCAGCCTACGGCACCGCGCTATTGCTGATGGCGATTATTCTGGCCTTCAACCTGTTTGCGCGTTATCTGTCGCGCAAGCGCCGCTAGTTAAGGAGTCCCATGTCCGTCTATCAGTCCGCTCCCACGCCGGAGCAAGCGGCCATCACGGCCAAGGATTTCAACTTTTGGTACGGTGACTTTCATGCGCTGACGGGGCTCGACCTCAACATCGCCAAAAACGCCATCACCTCGTTTATCGGTCCTTCGGGCTGCGGCAAATCGACGTTTTTACGCTGCATCAACCGTATGAACGACCTTATCGAGGGTACTCGCGTCGAGGGCACCATGACGCTCGACGGCAACGATATCTATGCCGAGGGCGTCGACCCGGTCGATCTTCGTCGCCGTGTGGGCATGATTTTTCAGCAGCCCAACCCGTTTCCCAAATCCATCTACGAGAATGTCGCTTTTGGCCCTCGTCTGCAGGGCGTGACTAGCAAAAGCGACCTCGACGACATCGTGGAAGAATCGCTCAAGCGCGCCAACCTCTGGAAAGAGGTATCCAATCAGCTCAACAAGGATGGTTTGGCGCTCTCGGGCGGTCAACAGCAGCGTCTGTGCATCGCGCGTGTGCTTGCGGTGCAGCCCGATGTCCTTCTGATGGACGAGCCCTGCTCCGCCATCGACCCCACGTCCGTATCTAAGGTCGAGGATCTGATGGCCGAGCTGGCGCCCGAGATGACGATCATCATCGTCACGCACTCTATGCAGCAGGCCGCTCGCATTAGCGACTACACCGCATTTTTCTTGCAAGAAGTTGCCGGTGAGCCCGCCACGCTCATCGAGTATGGTCAAACCGACGCGATCTTCACCAGCCCGGTGGATTCGCGGACGGAAGACTATATCACCGGCCGCTTTGGCTGATCGGTGCGACTAGTCCCAAGCCGATCGGACCTGGTCCGGTGCGTATTCACTGTGCGGGCGGCATGACCGCACCCAACTGATTGGAGTGAACCATGCGCAAACTGTTTTCCCGTCAGCTCATCGAGGCCCGTCACGAGATGTTGAGCATCTACGAGGCCGTCGATCTTGCCCTTCACGACGCCGTGAAGGCCTATGTGACCGACGACCGCAAGCTCGCCACTAAGACCAAGAAGCGCACGCTTTCGATTGATGCTCGCTGCGCCAACTTGGAGGCCGTGTGCTACAACCTGATCGCTACGCAGTCGCCGGTCGCCTCCGACTTCCGTTTGCTGCAGACGATTATCTACGTCGACTTTAACCTGCAGCGCATGACCGATAAGGTTCGCCAGATCTGCCGCGCCACGCGTCACATGGTCAAGGCCGACATCTCGCTGCCTCAGGAGCTCGTCGGCACGGTTGAGGCCGAGGCCGAGGCCGTGTACCAGGTGCTGGGCTCGTCGCTGTCCGCGCTCGTCACCAACGACATGTCCATCATCTGCAACCTGGCCGTCGAGGACGAGCCGGTACATGCGGCGTACGAGAAGTTCTTCCGTACCTTTAACCGCATGGACACCGGCGATTTTATGGACGACGACAGCAACTATGACGACCTGCGCCGTGCCATCATGGTTTCGCGCTACCTCGATCGCATTGCCTCGATTTCCATCGATGCCGCCTGCCGTCTGACCTTCCTTTTGACCGGACAGCGTATGACTGCCGGCGATATCGCCTGTACGGATGAGGACGAGCTCGAGAGCATGCGCGTGCCTTCGGGCGAGGGCGTCATTATGAGGCCCGCCGTGGATGCACGCTTTGTTGCCAAGGTGCCCGCTAACGAGGTGAGCGAGGGTCTTCGCTACCTGTTGGATCATCTTGAGGACGAGGATGATGCCGAGGACGACGAGGAGTAGGGTGCCCCGTTCGTTGAGAGATTGTAAATACCTAAGGGAGCGCGGCCTTGCGGATGCGGGGCTGCGCTCTTGCGTTAGCATGGGACTACTTGTTGTGCTGTTAGCGGAGGCGATTGGCAATGGATAACTATTTGAATGTAATGCGCGCTCGCCGCGAGCAGATACTCGAGCGTTTCTATGCCGCGCTCGATCGCGCCGGGAGGCCCCGTGATGCCGCGCGTTTGATTGCCGTGTCCAAGACCGTCGGCGTCGATGAGACCATCGCGGCCATCCGGGTGGGATATCGCCATTTTGCCGAGAACCGCCCGCAAGAGCTCGTCCGCAAACTTGCAGGTCTGGCGGATCATCCGGAGCTGCCCGAGGTGCGCTTCGACATGATTGGCAACCTTCAGACCAACAAGATCAACGCGGTGTTGGGCTCGGCCGAGCTGATTCATTCGGTGGGGTCGCTTCATTTGGCGCAGGCGATCTCGAGCCGTGCCATTCGCAAGATCGAAGCTGGCGAGCTCGCCGCCCCCCAGCAGGTGCTGATCGAGGTTAACGTAAGCGGCGAGGAGTCCAAGGGCGGTTTTTCGCCCGATGAGATTCGTGGCGCTGCCGGCGAGCTTGCGGAACTTGAGGGAATTTGTGTGCAGGGCCTTATGACTATGGCCCCTCGGGGGAACAAGGATGTGGCGCGTCGCACCTTTGCCGGGCTGCGAGAGCTGAGGGATGAGTTGGAGGCGGCGCATCCCGATCTGAGGCTGCCCGAGCTTTCTTGCGGCATGAGCGAGGACTTTGAGCCTGCCCTTGAGGAGGGCTCTACGCTCGTTCGCCTGGGCAGGGTAGTATTTAGCCCGGAGTTTGCAGTAAAATAGGGCTCTGAAGTGCGCACTGGTTTACAGAGCGCCTGCACTAAACCGTGAGAGGACACAACCATGGGCTTCCTTGACGAGATTAAAAATAAGATGCACCTGGGCGGCCAGCAGGGTTACGACCAGAGCTATGACCAGGATGACGACTACGGCTACGATGACGGCTACGATGATGGCTATCAGAACAACGGCTACAGCGGTACCTCGGGCGAGGGCTTCTATACCCAGGACGAGCCGAGTAACGGCCTGCTGGGCCAAACGCGCCGCGGTGAGGCCGAGTCGGTCGCCGTGTATACGCGCTCCGGCCAGCTGGTCGGCGATGACTCGCGTCATGCAACGACGTACAATCCGCCGTCGCGTTCTCAGGATAGTGCCGCAGGCGGCTATCGCCCCGGCGCTTACGACACGCCGTCGAGTTATGCCGAGAGCGCCCGCGCTCGTGCCGCGGCACCTGCGCCCGCTTCTGCGCCGAGCGACGCCTCGGCCTATGCAAACAACATCATTAACGCCACGCCGCAGCTGCCTGCCTATGTCCTGCGCCCTGAGAGCTATGACGATGTCGAGACCGTTGTCCGCCGCGTGCGCACCAAGCAGCCCGTTGCGCTGATTTTTGTTGGCGTTCGCACCGAGGTCGCCAAGCGTGTCCTGGACTTTAGCTATGGCTTTGCCTGCGGCCTGGGCGCTACGGTCAAAGAGGTGGGCGATCGCGTGTTTATGGTGCTGCCCGCCGGCTGCGAGGTCAAGGATTCGGACCTCAAGAAGCTGCGCGCCGACGGCTACCTTAAGTAAACCCAAGACGAGGAGATTCTCATCAACATCTACACCATTGTCCAGCTGGTCAACACGCTGTTCAACTTCTACTCCACACTTATTGTGGTCTATTGCTTTATGACGTGGATTCCCATGAAGCAGGGCGGCCTGCTGCAGGATATCGCCGCGGTGCTCGATAGCGTCTGCGGTCCGTGGCTCAACCTGTTTCGTCGGTTTATTCCGCCGATGGGCGGCGTTGATTTTTCGCCGGTCGTTGCGATTATTGCGTTGCAGTTGGTGCAGAGGCTGATTCTGCAGCTTCTTATAGGTATACTCGTATAGTACTGGCTCAGTAACTTACGTCGGGCGCCCGGCGCCAAGGCGATGATAAAGGAGAACTTGTTATGGCTATTACCCCTGCTGACATCCAGGCTCAGACTTTCTCTGAGGCCAAGCGCGGCTATGATCCCGCCGAGGTCGACGTCTTTTTGGAGACGCTGTCCTCCGAGGTTGACGCTATGCTTGCCAAGATTGTCGATCTTAAGGGTCGTCTGACTGCCACCGAGCAGCAGCTTGCCGACACGCAGGCCCAGCTTGCCCAGGCTCAGGACGCTGCCGCTCAGGCCGTTCCCGCCGCTCCTGTGGCCGCTCCCGCACCCGACTTCTCCGCTCAGGAGCGCCAGATCTCCGCTGCGCTGATTGCTGCCCAGCAGACCGCCGAGGGCATCGTCAACGATGCCAACGAGAACGCTGAGCGCATCCGCAACGAAGCCGACGCCAAGGCCCGCGAGGTCATCCGTCAGGCCCTGACCGAGAAGCAGGCCGAGCTCGAGGAGATCGACCGTCTGAAGGCTTCCCGTGAGGAGTTCAAAGCCGAGTACCTCAAGCTCATCCAGCACTTCATGGACGATGCGCAGAATTCCTTCCCGTCCGACCTTATGGCCTCCACGCCGGTCGGTTCTGCGGCTTCTCCTGCAGTGACCGTTCCCGCCGCCGAGCCGCTGCCTGTCGCTGATCCGGTTGTCCCCGTGGCTGACCCCTTCGCCCCGATCGACAACTTTGCCGCCGACGACCTGGACTAGCGCCAGAGCTACAATCTCGTGTCCTTAAGAGGAGCTCGCACCTGCGGGCTCCTTTTTATTAGATTTTTGGGACATATCTTATTTCCTTCCTTTTATCAAATTAAGAATATCGTGCTCTTCGGAACGCCTGTCAGGGGCTTAATTTGCTTGAGAGACAAGCCAATACGTTTCACTGAAGGCGAAAGCTCTCACAAATATTGACCAATTTCGATATGTCCAAAATTCATATTACGTATATGGGTAACAAGAATATATAGGATCTCTCAAGTAACCTAAGTAACCGAACCGGGGCAGAAAGGTGTGCAAACAAACCGCGACGAACAGCTTCTTCCGCATTTCCTTAGGCAAGCGAAAAGAGGGATGGCATGATGGCCAAGAGCTACGTAAAGATTGTAATTGTTGTTCTTGCAGTTGGTCTTGCAATGGCGCTATGTGCATCGTTTGCGACGTATAGGTCCGAGCAGTCGTTTATTGATGGCGCTGAAAATGGGTTTGGCATAGACGGGATGTATGCCAGCGGTGATGCAATCAGGCCGTCTATGGCGATTCTTGCGGGCGAAGATATGGAATGGCAAATCTGTAATGACGATGGCTCTTGTCTGAGTGGTCGTTTGGCCGCAACGAGCGACCCGAATTCGTTCGATCTTCTCGACGATGATGGAGCGGATTGCGGTTCTGTTCACCTTTCATATGCATCGCGAGATGGGATGGACGGCATTCTCTACGTCTCCCACGAAACTGGCGATTTCAAGATGCGCAGGACTAACCGCGTGCCGGCTTTTATTGAGGAATGATGGTTGCCGTGTTAGTCGCCTACGGCTCGGCCATGCATTCGTGAAAGCTGTTCCATCTGTATTCCAATAGGGAAACGCGTGCGCCCTGGGCGCGAAAACGCCGAGCTCTGCGTGTGATAGGGCAGAACTCGGCGAAGGGCGCGTGGTAAAAGGTAGGTTTTAGGGCATGTGCCAATTACTACTTGAGGAGGAAGTCGGAGAGGGGAATGGTACGGGCCTCGCGATGCTCGGGATCGGTGATGTGGTCGGCAGGATAGCCACAGACGAGCATGTGATAGGGATAGACGCCCTCGGGTAGGTTGAACCGCTCTCGGGCTAGCTCGGGCTTAAAATGGCATACCCAACACGTTCCCAGGCCTTGCTCCTCGGCCTCCATCATCATTTGATCGCAAACAATCGAGGTGTCGATAGCGCTGGAGTTCATCTGGTCATAGGGGCGAACCCAAGCGTCGTCGGTAACGCTGCAAATGAGGAAGATGAGCGGAGCGCCAAAGATGGACCCATCACGAGCAAACCGAGGCTGACAAGCAGCCGCCTTCTCCAAAAGCTCGGGTGTATCCAACACCATCACACGGGTTGGATGATTATTACAAGCAGAAGGAGCAATACGCCCAGCCTCAACAATGGCATCCACCACAGCCTGCTCCACAGCCCGAGCCTCAAATTCACGACAAGAATACCGACCCCGAGCCAGATCCAAATACCCCATAACCAAACCCTCCAAAATCAGCGAATCAATCCAAAGCAAACCAAAGGGTACCCAAAGCTACGCTCAGCCAAACGCTCAGTGCAGCCCCAAAGTATCCAATTGGGTATAAAAGGCCGTATCGGCCAGACTCCCCATCGCATTCTAACCATCAGCCAAAGTTCCCAATGGTGGTATGTAAGGCGAAGGGCCGGCACCTGTTTACTTTCGAACGACTCTGCCTTGCAGCCGGTGTGAGAACGCAAACTGGTGCCGGCCCTTCGCCGCCGGGACACGTACCCCCAATTAACTGTTCTTCATGACAATCGAATCCACGACATCAGCCACATTCTCGCAGCAGTCGGCGCAGTACTCCAGGAAAGCATAGACGTCACGCCAGGCGATGACCTCGAGCGGGTCCTTGCCATTGACGTGCAGGTTGCGCATAGCGTTGATGTAGAGCTCATCGGCCTCGGACTCAATGGTGTTGATCTGGATGACCAGCTCGCGCAGGGTCTTGGACTTGCGGTAATTAGGCAGCTCGACCATAAGGTCCTTCATGGCGCGGCAGGCGTCGGTCACCTTGTGGGCGATGACAATGGCATCGGGGTGGATGCTCTGGATGTTGGTGAAGTAGACGCGCTGCACGACGCCCTCGATACGGTCAAGCACGGTGTCGAGCGAGCAGCTCATCAGGTCCAGATCCTCGCGCTCAAGCGGGGTGATAAAGGCAGTGAGCAGGGCATCCTCGAGCTCATGGTGCTTCTTGTCGGCCGCATGCTCAATCGCATGCATCTCTTCGAGCATGCCGTGGATCTGCGCGGGATCAAAGTTCTCAAAAATCTTGATGAGCAACTCTGCGGCCTGGACAGCAAGGTCGGCGCAGGCGACGTAGTTGTCAAAGTAGAACGAATCGGGTTTCTTTGCCATGAGTGGGTCCTTTCGAGGCGAAGACGGGTGGGCGAGGTATTGCGGTCCGGATGGACGTTCGGTTTGACTAGATGAACATCATGAACAGCTTGGCCATGACAAAGCTGATAAGTCCGCAGGCGGGGAAGGTGAAGAACCAGGTGAACATCATGTCCTTGACGACACCGAAGTTGATCGCCGAGAGGCGCTTGACGGCACCGACACCCATAATGGCGCAGGTCTTGATGTGCGTGGAGGACACGGGGATGCCGGTGAGCGTGGCAAGCAGCAGGTTTGCGGCGCCCGCCAGGTCGGCGGAGAAGCCCTGGTACTTTTCGAGCTTGACCATGCTCTGACCGACAGACTTGATGATGCGCTCACCGCCCACGCTGGTGCCGATGCCCATGGTGGCCGAGCACAGCAGCATGATCCAGATGGGGATGCCGGCGTCGCCGACGCTCGTCTGTCCGCTGGCAAAGGCGACACCTAAAAAGAGCACGCCGATAAACTTTTGTCCATCTTGCGCGCCGTGCATAAAGCTCATGGCCGCGGCACTTGCGATCTGAGCATATTTAAAGAAGACATTGGCACGTCGCCTGTTGGCGGCGGCGAAAAGAATCGAGACGAGCTTGCACAGGACCCAGCCCATGATAAAGCCCAGGCCGATGGAGAGCGCCAAGCCGTAGATGACCTTCATCCACTCGTGGACGTTGACGCTGCTCGCGCCGCCGAGGGCGATTGCGGCACCGGTTAGGCCGGCGATAAGGCTGTGGCTTTGCGAGGTGGGGATGCCAAAACGCGATGCCGTGGCGCCGTAGACGACGATGGAGAACAGCGCCGCGCAGAGGCACGCGAGCGCCATGGTGCTGTTTCCGCCAAAGTCGACGATATGTGAGATGGTGTTGGCGACGCTCGCGTTAAAGTGCGTCATGATGAGCACGCCGAGGAAGTTGAATGCGGCGCTCATGAGAATGGCTGCGCGGGCGGGCATGCAGCGCGTGGTGACACAGGTCGCGATGGCGTTGGGCGCGTCGGTCCATCCGTTGACGAAGATAGCGCCGAGCGCGAGGATCACGGTGACGGCAAGGACTGGGTTCGACACAATTTGGCCGAGGAAGGCTGAGAACGTTACGTCCATATATGGGCTTTCTCGAAGTTTGCAGGCACGTTACAAAAACATGATAAATCGTATCACCTCCTGCGGGTTTCTTTACCGAGTTCTGATGGGAGAAGTGAATTTTTTGGCACTAACATTGAATATTTGCCCTGTTGACCGCGGGTGTTCTTTTTGCTAGCACGCCATGAGGACACGTGCGCGCCCCAACATCCCAAAACCACAGCCTGTTCGCTTTACAATATGCAAACATGCGTTCGATAATAGGAGGCATGGAATATCGACAGACAGATGGTAAAACTCGACGCGTGCACAAGCAGTATGTGGACGTCGTGGCCCGCATCCTCGCGGGCGGACAAGTCGTGCCGGTTACCGTCTGCTGGGTCGACGGTCGCTGTTTTACGATCGACGAGATTGTCTCATCCACCGGTTTTGGCCTAACGGTTCACGGCATTCGTACGGCAACCTATAAGGTTCGTTTTGGTGGGCATGCGACCGAACTGTATCTGGAAGAACAGGCGCGCGAGCGACCGGATGGCTCGCAGGCCCATCTGATGCGTTGGTGGGTGTGGGCATTCGACCGTACGCTCGAGAGCGGGCGCCGCAGGTAAGAGCGCGCGGCATTCGGGTACAATGGCAGGAATCTTGTCACCTACGGCGCTGTCGCGGCGCTTTTGAAAGGACGATATTATGAACGATATCCAGGGTTATCAGAACGGCCCCATTGAGACCGGCGCAAGCCGTGCCAAGGAGATGTCGCCGCGTGCGTACAACCTTGCCATGTCTGCCCTGATCTTTTTGGGCTTTTGCGCCATGGGTGCCGGTGCTTACTTTACGAGCACCATGGCGTTTGCCCGCATGATGATGAGCGGCGCCGCCTTGCCGCTGGTCTTTGGCTCGTTTATTTTGACCATCGTCGGCATGGTCATGATGTCGGCCGCCGCGGGCAAGCAGTCTGTGGGTCTGTCCCTTGTGGGCTACGTAATCTTTGCGAGTACCTTTGGCCTGACCGCGTCGTTTGGCCTTGCCAATTACGACCTGCCCACCATCAACACTGCCTTTATCGCCACGGCCGCCATCACCTTTGTCTTTGGTGCGCTGGGCGTGACCTTCCCCAAGTTCTTCCAGCGTGTGTACGGCATTGGTTTTGGCATCCTGCTTGCCACGATTCTGGTCGAGATCGTGCTGATGTTTATGGGCGTCTCGCAGTCCATCACCGACCTGATCGTGATCGTGGTGTTCGCCGGCTTTATTGGCTACGACACCTATGTGGCCACGACGGTGCCGCCCACGCTGCCCAACGCCGTGCTCATGGCATCCAACCTGTTCGTGGACATCATCAACGTGTTCCTGCGCATCCTGAACATCCTTGGTCGTCGCGACTAGCGCGGGGCATTGCAGCGTTTCTTGTCGGACGCGGTAAAACGATGTGAAAGGCGGTCCTTCGGGGCCGTCTTTTTTGTGCACGGCGGGGTATCATGGATGGGAAAAGCCGATAGCGGCAGAGACCGAGAAAGGTGACCACTTATGGCAGACGTCGACAACAGGAACCGTAACCGCAGGCCCAATCCCAAGCGCGAGGCCCGTGCCAAGGCCGCCGAGCGTCACGTGGCGACTGTGTCCGAAGCGTGCGCCAAGGATATCGAGCGCTCGCTTGCCGGCGTGCGCGAGTTCGACGGTATGCCTGCCGGCTTTGTCGCGGCGATGAAGGCCAAGGCCCAGGCAGCTGCGGCTGCCGAGGAGCCGGTTGCCGAGGTTGTGGAGGCCGACGCTGCCGAGGTTGAGGCTGCCGAGGTGGAGACCGCGGTCGAGCCCGAGGCGGCACCCGAGTCCACCGAGTCGGCTGACGAAGCCGAGTCCGCGCCCGCGGAGGAGGCTGCTCCGGTCCTGCCCGAGGTCACTGTGCTTGATGCCTCCGTCACGCAGGCAATCCTCGATAACGGCCGCGGCTATGCGCAGTTCTGCGACATGGCCGTGCTCGCCTTTGCCTCGTTCACCAATCCGGGTGGCGGCTATATCCAGGGCTACATGGGCCAGGAGGCGACGCTCTGCGCCGATTCGTACCTATACAACGTGCTCGACAAGCAGCGCAAGTGGTACGGCGAGAACCGTCGCCGCAACATCAACTGCGAGCTTTACCGCAACCGTGCGCTGGTGGTGCCTGCGGTGCGCTTCGACCGCAACCACGTGCACGCATACGCCGACGTGATCGTTGCCGCCGCGCCCAACGCCAAGCGCGCTCGCCAGGAGTATCGCGTGGGTGACGATGCCCTGCTGGACGTCCTGCGCGATCGCATCCGCTTCGTGCTTGCCATCTGCGATGAGCTGGGTCGCGAGAAGCTCGTGCTGGGTGCTTGGGGCTGCGACAACAACGGCTTTGATGCCGAGGCCGTGGCCGAGCTCTTCCGTAAGGAGCTCGCGTCGGGCGACTTTAAGGTCAAGCAGGTGTTTTTTGCCGTGCCCTCTACGCGCTGGGATGAGGACTTCGCCAAGTTTGAGCACGTGTTGGCAAGCTTCCCCGAGTGTAACGAGGAGTCCTATGCTCAGGTGGCCGCCCGCGCCGCGGCCGCCCGTGCCGCCGAGCAGGCTCAGGCCGCTGCTGAGGACGATGAGGATGACGACGACTGGCGCAAATACCTGTAATCGGTATGTGCTGACAGATAGGTCGATCCGGCAGGAGAGACTGCTCCCGCCGGCTTTTTACTAGAGGAAGGGCTTACGATGAAAAACGTTCTGTGCTTTGGCGACAGCAATACCTATGGCTATGATCCGGCGGGCATGCGCGACGGCACCGCGGTGCGCTATGCGCACGATGTGCGCTGGTGCGGCGTGGCCCAGCGCGACCTGGGCGAGGGCTGGCACGTGATTGAGGAAGGCCTAAATGGCCGCACGACGGTGCGCGACGACATGTGCCATCTGGACACCAATCTCAACGGCATCCGCGCGTTGCCGATGCTGCTCGAGTCCCATAAGCCGCTGGACGCGATCGTGATTATGCTGGGCACCAACGACTGCAAGACGGTCTTTAGCGTGGGGGCTGCCGATATCGCTGACGGTGCCATGGCGCTGATTCGCACCGTCCGCGCGTTTCCCTGGACCGAAGCCGCGCCCTGCCCGCGTATTCTGCTGATGGCGCCTATCAAGATTAGACCGCAGATCGCCGATGTGTATATGACCGACTTTGACGAGCACTCCGTCGAGGCCTCGGAGCATTTTGCCGAATACTATAAGTATGTTGCCGAACAGTTTGGCTGCGACTTTTTGAATGCCGCTGATTTTGCCGAGCCGGGCGATATCGATTATCTGCACATGATGCCCGAAAGCCACGAGAGCCTGGGCCACGCCGTGGCAGCCAAGCTCAAAGAGATGCTCGGAGAGTAGCGCGGCCCAAAGCGCTACAAAAGTTCCCCTTGCGGCGGCTTGTTTCGTTGGTTTGTCTTGATCTGTAACAGTTGTAAGGCCGAAAACGGGCTAGATGTTACAGATTGAGATTATTTAGGTCGATATCGGTCGTTTGTCTCGATCTGTAACATCTAGGGTCGATTTCGCCGAGTTACTGTTACGGATCGAGATTTTCTTCTCAGCGGAATTTGAATGTCTCAATCTGTAACAGGTGGGCCGAAAAATGGACTCTAACTGTTACAGATCGAGATGTTTGTGGGAACCGCCACAAAGGTGCCTGTCCCCTTTGTGGTGGTTTGGGATGGGGCTTAGTACTGCCACATGTGGTTGACGGGGCCGGAGCCTTTGCCCATGTCAAAGCCAGCGGCGAGAGCGCCCGTTAGGTAGGCCTTGCCGGCGTTGACGGCATCGGCAAGATCCATGCCCTGGGCCAGCGCGCAGGCGATGGCGGACGAAAGCGTACAGCCAGTACCGTGCGTGTTGCCGGTCTCGATGCGCTTGTGGCGGAACCACGTGGTGAGCGGATCGCCCAGATGGTTGCCCTCGTCATCGAGCGGCGCGGGCTCTGCTAGCACATCGTTGGCCTCGTTGACAAAATGCCCGCCCTTAACGAGAGACGCGCAGCCAAAGCGACGGGTGAGAAGCATGGCGGCATTTTGCTGCGTGCGCTCGGAATCGACCTCATAATCGAGCAGCGCCATGGCCTCGGGAATGTTGGGCGTGATAACGGTCGCCAGCGGGAACAGGCGGCGGATGAGTGCCTCAGCGGCATCCTCGGCAATGAGGCGAGCACCCGAGGTGGCGACCATGACGGGGTCGACGACGATATTTTGTGCGTCCCAGGCGCTCAAGCGGTCGGCGATAACCTCGATAATCTCGGCAGAGGAAACCATGCCGATCTTGACGGCGCTGGGTCGAATATCGTCAAAAACGGCATCGATCTGCGCCGCGACAATATCCGGAGAGATGTTCTGCACGGCGGTAACGCCCAGTGTGTTTTGCGCTGTGATGGCAGTGATGGCCGTCTCGGCATACAGGCGGTGCGCCGTGATGGTCTTGATGTCGGCCTGAATGCCGGCGCCACCGCTGGAATCGGATCCCGCGATGGATAGAACGGCAGGTACCTTGCTGCGATCCATGTTCGCTCCCTTGTCTGGTCGGATTCAAATGGGTCTTTTACCCCGCATTATAAAGAGGCCCAGGCCGGCGATATGCCGAACCCGGGCGCGAGATGCAATTTTTACGCAAATGCAAGCAAATGTTCACAGGTTAACAATTGGCAGGTGCTGCGGCGAGCCCATAGGCGATCGCGGCGATAAGGCTAGTCCTCCATGCCGAGATCGATCGTCGTACCCTCGAACACCTTGTTGACGGTGCGGACGGCGCACATCTTGCCGCACATGGTGCAGGTGCCCTCGGTGGCAGCGGGGGATTCCTCGTAGCGCTTCTTACCGGTGACCGGGTCGAGAGCGCACTTCCACATGGCGTCCCAGTCGAGCTTGCGGCGTGCCTGGCCCATCTTGTCGTCCATGTCGCGGGCGTGGGGCACCTTTTTGGCGATGTCGGCGGCGTGTGCGGCGATCTTGGTGGCCATGAGGCCGTCGAGCACGTCCTGGGCGTTGGGCAGGCACAGGTGCTCGGCCGGCGTCACGTAGCACAGGAAGTCGGCTCCGGAGCTGGCGGAGATGGCGCCGCCGATGGCGGCGGTGATGTGGTCGTAGCCCACTCCGATATCGGTCACCAGTGGCCC
The DNA here is from genome assembly GCA_048429085.1 of Collinsella sp. Classification (GTDB taxonomy): domain Bacteria; phylum Actinomycetota; class Coriobacteriia; order Coriobacteriales; family Coriobacteriaceae; genus Collinsella. Next base: position 1,036 of record DBFOPE010000157.1, on the reverse strand, counting down.
GAGCACATAGAACGGGGCGTTGTGGCACAGGCGCTTCTGCAGTTTCATATTGGCGGCGATCTCGTCGAGCGCCATGTGACCCGGACCCTCGACCATGACCTGGACGCCGGCGGCCCAAGCGCGCTTGCACAGCTTGCCCAGCTCGATCATCTCGGCGGTCTCGGTGGCGTCGTTGGAGTCGTAGAGGCAGCCCGGGCGGCAGGAGTCGCCGAGCGAAATCGTCACGTCGTACTCGTGGCAGATTTCGAGCAGCTCGTCAAAGTACTCGTAGAAGGGGTTTTCGTTGCCGGTGACCTCCATCCAGCCAAACAGCAGCGAGCCGCCACGGCTGACGATGTTCATGAGACGGCCGGTCTCTTTAAAGGTCTTGGTGACCGACTTGTTGATGCCGCAGTGGATGGTCATAAAGTCCACGCCGTCCTCGGCGTGCGCGCGCACGACTTCGAACAGGTCGTCCTTGGTGAGCTTGACCAGCGGCTTTTCCATGTAGCCGATGGCGTCGTACATGGGGACGGTGCCCACCATGAGCGGTGTCTCGTCGATGAGCTGCTGGCGGAACTGGCGCGTCTTGCCCGAGTTGGAGAGGTCCATGATGGCGTCGGCGCCGTAGTCCTCGGCAATCTTGACCTTCTTCCATTCCTCGGCGGCATCGGCCTTGTCGCCCGAGATGCCCAGGTTGACATTGACCTTGGTGGACAGGCCCTCACCGACACCAAAGGCGCGCATGCCCTTTTTGATATGCACGATGTTGGCGGGGATGGCGATGCGGCCGTCGGCCACGCGCTCGCGGATGTACTCGGGGTCGCGATGCTCGCGCTCGGCGACCTCCTTCATCTGCGGTGTGATCTGCCCGGCGCGGGCGAAGTCGATTTGCGTGACGAGCGTGGGCTCGGTTTGTGTGCTCATTGGCACGGCTCCCTTCGTTGGCATTACCCATATCAGGTTTGCGGGTCAGGGCGGGCGCGCCCAGTCTCAGCCTGCCGTCTTGTCCTGCAAGCTCCCCGTTTATGTGGTGGGCTCAAGTATAGCTCGAATG
>DBFOPE010000156.1:0-5442 GCA_048429085.1 Collinsella sp. | reverse complement strand
GACCATGTCGGCGCAGACCTTGAAACCGCCCATCCACTTAGCGGCACCAGCGGTGCACTGAAGGATCAGCGGAGACTTGGCCTCCTCGGCGGCCTGGAGAATAGCCAGGGTCCACTCGAGGTTGTTGGTGTTGAAGGCACCAAGACCGTACTTGCCGGCCTCGGCCTTCTTGAGCATGTCTGCTGCGTTGACGAGCATAAAAGAAACCTCCTGTAAGGTTGCTCCGATAACGCCTGAGATTTTACCACGGTGTACCCGAGCATAAACGTTCGTTTGTTCACGAATATCGTCCAAACAGACTTTTTTTAACCGTTTGCCCTACGGAATCGACCCGTTGGGGAAAAATAGCTTGACGTTTGGACGTTCCTCGTGCTTCGGAAGCTGACTATAAAGCTACACCTGCATGAAAGGGTTCTGCATGAGCTCGCGCGCCATGGTGGTCGAATCGCCATGACCGGTTAGGCAAACGGTATTGGGCGGGAGAAGCCGGGCGAGCTTGGAGAGCGAGCGCAGAATCGCCGCCTCGTCTCCTCCAGAAAGATCGGTGCGGCCGTGCCCGCCGGGAAAGAGCGTGTCCCCCACGAAAGCAATATTTCCCTGCTCTGTTGCGGCGAATAGAACGATGCCGCCCGGCGTATGCCCAGGCACCTCGATAACCTGCAGACAAATGTCGCCTAGTTCAATGGTATCGCCCTCGGCAAGCAGCCGCGTCGGCTCGCCCGGATCGGGCGTCTCGATGCCCCACATCGCTCGCTGTTCCTCGATATTCGCATGCGGCACAGCTGCGTCCTTGCCGCACAGTTCGTACAGGGCGTCAGCGCCAACGGCGGCACGAACTCCAGCGACACCGCCAACATGGTCGGCATGACCATGCGTGCAGACGGAACCGAGCACTTGCACATCGGGGCGTTCGGCTCGGATATGCGCAACGAGGCTTTCGCCTTCCCAAGCGGGATCGATAATCAAGCATTCGCCACTCGAAATAACGGCGTAACTGTTGGTCTGGATGGGGCCGTTTACAAGCGCCTCAATCGAAGCCGTACCCCGAGGGGTTAAGTCCAAAGCCGCAGCGTCCATGCGTGCGCCCTCCTTCTATAAACGTCGAGGCACCAAACGATGCCTCGAACGTAGCCAATATCATTACTGTCGCGCGCTCGTTACGCCTATACGCGACGCTTGAGCTGAGCCCCACCCTCGCCAGGCATCAAACGGCGTGCGTCATAGACCGAGTCGACGCTGCTAATGGATGCCAGTAGCGGATCCAGGCCGCTCGCATCCGAAATCTCGACCATAAAGCGCAGGGTTGCAATACCCTCGCGGTTAGTCGAGGTGGCGGCGGAAAGAATATTGCCGCCTGCATCGCCAATGGCGATGGTGACGTCCTTGAGCAGGCCCATGCGGTCCAGGCACTCGACCACAATCTCGACCTGGAAAAGCGTATCGGCAGCACCATCCCACTCTACGTCAATCATGCGCTCGGGATGTTCCATAAGGCCCTTGACGTTGGGGCAGTTGGCGCGATGCACCGAAACGCCACGACCGCGCGTGATGAAGCCGACGATGTCGTCGCCCGTCACGGGGTTGCAGCAATGAGCCAGACGGACCAGCAGGCCGCTGTTGCTCTCGCCCTTGACGATAATGCCGTTACTGGCGCTCTTACCGCGCTTTTGCGGCTTGCGGTTGGAGCCGCGGGCGGGCTGCTTGACGACCTCGGCGATAGCCTCGGCCTTGGTGAGCTGTTCCTCGGGCTTGGGGTCCAAGATTTGCTCGACCTTATTGCCCACAGCGCGCGGGGCGACCTTGCCCGCGCCAACGGCTGCAAACAGGTCCTCGAGCTGCTTGAAGTTAAACTGCTCCGCCACGGCGTTGAGCGCACGCGTGGATCGTGGCGTAGAGATGCCATACCCGCGCTTACGCAGGTCCTTGGCCAGTATATCGCGGCCGGCGGCAGCGTCGTCGTCCTTGGTCGCGGCGGCGAAATAACGGCGAATCTTTGACTTGGCCGAAGGTGTCTTGACGATCTTGAGCCAATCGCGCGACGGCTTAGAGCTCTTGTTAGTAAGAATCTCGACACGGTCACCCGTCTTGATCTCGTGCGTGAGCGGCGCCACCGCACCGTTGATCTTGGCGCCGACACAGTGGTTACCGACCTCGGTATGAACGGCGTAGGCAAAGTCGAGCGGTGTAGAGCCGGCACGAAGCGCCATGACCTCGCCCTTGGGCGTAAAGACAAAAATTTCCTGGTCGAACAAGTCGACCTTCAGCGAATGCAGGTATTCCTTGGCATCGGTGATCTCGTCAGACGCCGCCCAGTCGAGTGAGTGCTTGAGCCAGTTGATCTGGTCGTCCAGACGCTGCGCATCGTTAGTCTTGGAGGCAGACGATCCGCCCGACTTCTTATACAGCCAGTGGGCAGCGATGCCGTACTCGGCCTGCTCGTGCATTTCGTAGGTTCGAATCTGAATCTCGAGCGGACGGGCCGTGGGGCCGATAACCGTCGTGTGAAGCGATTGGTAGTTATTGACCTTGGGCATGGCGATATAGTCTTTAAAACGACCGGGCATGGGATGCCACAGGGTATGCACGGCACCAAGCGTGGAATAGCAATCGCGCACCGAATGAGTGATGACGCGCAGCGCCACCAGGTCGTAAATCTCGGAGAACTCCTTGCCCTTGCGCTTCATCTTTTGATAGATGGACCAATAGTGCTTGGAACGACCGTTGATCTGAAAGCCCTCAAGACCAATGCGATTGAGCTCATCGGTGAGCGTCTTGATGGTCTCGGCCAGATAACGCTCGCGAACCTCGCGCGACTCGGATACCATGCGCGAGATGCGCTGGTAGGCATCGGGCTCCAAGTAGAAGAAGGACAGGTCCTCGAGCTCCCACTTGATTGAGCTCATGCCCAGGCGGTCGGCCAGAGGCGCGTATACGTCCATGGTCTCGCGCGCCTTAAACAGACGGCGGTCCTCGCGCAGGGCGGCAAGCGTGCGCATGTTATGCAGGCGGTCGGCGAGCTTGACGATGATGACGCGAATGTCCTTGGACATGGCAAGGAACATCTTGCGCAGCGTGAGGGCCTGCTTCTCGTCCATGCTGTCGACTTCGATGTTGGTGAGCTTGGTCACGCCGTCGACGAGCCCTGCCACGGTTTCGCCAAACAGACCCGAAACATCGGCAAGCGAGGTCTCGGTGTCCTCGACGGTATCGTGCAGTAATGCGGCGCACACCACATCGCAGTCCATCTTGAGGTCAGCCAGAATGATAGCTACCTCGACGGGATGGTTAATGTACATCTCACCCGAGCGCCGCTTTTGATTGCAGTGCTTCTCGGCAGCAAAGCAGTAGGCCTGCTCCACCTTGGAGAAGTCGTCCTCGTTCATATATTTGAGGCACAGACGCTCCAGCTTGTCGTAGCTGTCCGCCATAATCTCGGGCGGCAGCTCATCGGCATGCTTATAGTGCTCCATCTCCGAAAACGGCTGGAGGGTGGAATCATGGGCGGTACGGGCTGCGGCGTCCATCGAGGTCCCCTTCCCCTAGGCCCGCGGTACGATCGGGCGGTTAACTTTGGCTAGCATATCAGAAGCGCACGAATCGAGTGCCCAGCTCCGAAAAGCCGTGAACTCCATGCGCGAGCGCAAGCCCTCCAAATAGCGAATTGACCTGCTTAATTGCACGCGACCGGGGTTTTCCGCCATCGCGATGCGACGCGTATCGTCAAACCCCGAAACGCGGCAGAAACCGAGTTCTTCGAAGATTCCCAGGCCGCTTTCCACCGAGCGCTCGTCGACCGGCGTGCGGGCATCGATGGCAAGACACATCTGCGCAATGTCGATATCGCTCGCGCAGAATGAATCGTCCCCCGTCTTGCCACGGTTGGAGCGCCACATGGTCTGCAGCGCTCGATAGAGCGTGACAAGCTCATCGCGCTCGGGCGCGTAACAATCGAGCAGGCGCTCATTAATACGAGCGTCACGCGACGAATAGAGCAGGTGAATCACGGCGGGCTGTCCATCGCGGCCGGCACGACCACTCATCTGGTTAAACTCAATCGCACCAAACGGCATGTGGTAGAGCACGACATGACGGATATCGGGCAGGTTGACGCCCTCACCGAAGGCCGAAGTCGAAACGATGCAGCTGAGACTTCCGTCTCTAAAGGCTTCCTCAACACGGCGGCGATCGGAGCGCGCAAGCCCGGCGTTATAGAACGCAATATGGGTCGCGCAGTCGGGCACGCGTTTGCGCAACGTCTTGGCAAGCGCCACGGACTGGTCGCGCGAGTTCACGTAGATAACGGTCTTCTCCCCCGTCGCCACGATCGACACCAGGCGATTTTCGCGGCTCGCAAGGTCACGGTCGTCCTCGAGTTGTAGGTTCTCGCGAACGGTCTCGTCGACCACCGTCCTGGTAATCGGCAATACACGAGCAAGCTCCGCCACGACTGGAGCCGTCGCGGTAGCCGTTGCCGCCATGACAACGGGATCGCCCAGGGCTTTGAGAATATCGGGCATGTCGAGGTAGGCGCTCCGATCGCCGCCTTTGGCAAGACCGGCATGGTGTGCCTCATCGATAACGACAAAGCCAATACGTCCAGAACGCGCAAAGCGATCGCGATGGATAGACAGGAACTCCGGCGTCGTGAGAACGATGCCGGTGCGGCCCGAAGCCAGGCCGGCAAACACGTCATCGCGCGCCGCCTCCACGGTCTCGCCGGTCAGCACGCCAACGCCAATGCCGAGCGCGGCCATCGTCGAGGAAAGGTGATAGGCCTGGTCGGCAACGAGTGCGCGCAGCGGATAGACAAAGATGCTCGCACGCCCGCGAAGGACCGCCTCGCGTGCGGCATGTACATGAAAAATCAGAGACTTGCCGCGACCCGTTCCCATAACGGCCAAAACGCTCTGGTGGTCGGCCAGGGCGTCAAGCGCCTCGACCTGTGCGCGGTGCGGCTGGTTCGATCCGATAAAGCTGTGGATGAGCGAGCGCGTGAGCTCGGTATAGGAAAGCTGAGCAAGCGTTTCGCGTTTACGCGACTCCAGGCGCAGGCCAGAATCCGCCGGTTGTACGCCGCGGCGAAGCTCACATGCCGGATCGTCGATATTGGGCGCCGTGGCATCGCGCACCAAGACATCTTTGATCATGAGTTTGGGCTTCACGCGCCCCTGCCAATGCTCGGCAACGGCCTCGAACACCAAGTCGACGGCGCTGTCGCAATTGATAAGCCTGTCGATCTGCGGTACGCGAAACATGATTGCCGGCACGCTCGCGGCTCCATCCGTTGCCACGAAGCGCATATGCTCGCCGGTCTTACCCACCACGGCGCGATCACACATCGTCACGCCCTCGGCAGCCAGCAGCGGCACCTTATTACCCTGGCCAAACGGCTCAAGGCGGGAAATCTGCTCGATGGTCTCGATATTCAATTCGGAAAGGTCG
>DBFOPE010000155.1:0-5772 GCA_048429085.1 Collinsella sp. | reverse complement strand
GGCAACCTGACGCTCGCGCCCATCAAGCTGCAAAAGAAGAGCAAGGAGGAGGCGACCGAGATCGCCATCGCCGCGCTCAAGCGCGTCGGCATGGCGCATAAGGCCGGCGAGTATCCGCAGAATCTCTCGGGCGGTCAGCAGCAGCGTATCGCCATCGCCCGTGCCCTGTGCACCAAGCAGCCCATCATCCTGTTTGACGAGCCGACCTCGGCGCTCGACCCCGAGATGGTCCAGGAAGTCCTTGACGTTATGATTGAGCTCGCGCAGGAGGACATCACCATGATTTGCGTGACGCACGAGATGGGCTTTGCGCGCCAGGTGGCCGACCGCGTCATCTTTATGGAGGACGGCCGCATCCTGGAGGAGGGCACGCCCGAGCACTTCTTCGATAATCCCGAGAACCCGCGCTGCCGTGAGTTCCTGTCCAAGATTCTGCACTAGGTGCGGTGGTGGACATGACGGATATGACGAGGGCGGCCGTGTCGCGCCGTCACTTTTTGCAGCTGGCGGGTGCCGGCATGCTTGCGCTGACGGGGACCGCGCTTACCGGTTGCGGCAACTCCACCAGCGGCGAGGGCTCCGACAAGGGGTCCGAACTTGCGGCCATCAAGTCGCGTGGCCATCTGAATGCCGGCGTTAAGAAGGACGTTCCCGGCTATGGCTATTACGACACCGCCAAGGGCCGCTTTGAGGGCATGGAAGTCGATTTGTGCTACCAGATCGCCGCTGCCGTCTTTGGCGTGAGCTACAAGGAAGCCCGCGCCCAGGAGCTCGTCGAGTTTACCGACGTAACGCCCAAGACGCGCGGCCCGCTGATCGATAACGGCCAACTCGACGTGGTCGCGGCGACCTACACCATCACCGACGAGCGCAAGAAGAGCTGGGATTTTTCGACGCCGTACCGCACCGACTACGTGGGACTCATGGTCAAGAAGCGTTCGGGCTTTACCTCGATTGAGGACCTGGACGGCAAGGTTATTGGCGTGAGCCAGGGTGCCACCACGCAGGGCCTGATCGAGCAGATGATCAAGGACAACGGCTTTAGCTGCAAGCCCGAGTTTAGGGCCTTTAGCGGCTACCCCATCATCAAGAGTTCGCTCGATGCCGGCAATATCGACGTCTTTGCCATGGACCGCTCCACGCTGGCCGGTTACATGAACGAGACCGTTGAGCTGCTGCAGCCCGAGGTCAAGTTTGGCGAGCAGGGCTACGGCGTGGCGACCAAGAAGGGCTGCGACCTTTCGGCTGTGGTCGATCAGGTGGTTTGCGATCGCCTGGCCGATGGCTGGCTCGACCAAGAGGTCAAGACCTGGGGTCTTGTATAGGCGCATCGTCCAAGGAAGGAATCAAATGCTCGAAGGATTGTTTGACGCCGACCGCCGGTCGACGACATTTCAAAACATGGGGCCCTTCTGGGAGGGCTTTGGCGTGACGCTGCAGGTGGTCGTTGCCGGTCTGCTGCTGTCGCTGGTGCTGGGCACGCTGCTGGGCGTGTTCTCTACCACTCGTTCGCGCGTGCTGCGCGCCATAAGCCGCGTGTACGTGGAGTTTTACCAGAACACCCCGTTGCCCGTGCAGGTGCTCTTTATGTACATGGCCGGTCCGCAGTTTTTGCAGGTCATAACCGGTGCCGACCAGCCGGTGCGCATCGCGCCGTTCGTGCTGGGCTTCCTGGGTGTGGGCCTGTATCACGCGGCCTACATTTCGGAGGTCATCCGCACTGGCATCGAGGCGGTTCCGCGCGGCCAGATGGAGGCGGCCCGGAGCCAGGGCTTCACCCGTGCGCAGGCATACTGGTACATCGTGCTGCCCCAGACGTTCAAGATCATTCTGCCGCCGCTGTGTAACCAGGCGCTCAACCTGGTCAAGAACACGTCGGTGCTGGCACTTGTGGCCGGCGGCGACCTTATGTACCGTTCCGACAACTTTGTGAGTCTGTACGGTTACCTGCAGGGATACATCGTCTGCTGCCTTATGTACTTCATCATCTGCTTTCCGCTCGCCATGCTGGTGCAGTGGCTCGAGCGTCGCTCCAAGGAGCGTCCGCGCGGTGTGAGCTTGGCCGAGCTGGGGCTCGACAACGTAGAGGAGGCCTAGCGCATGGAAATCTTTAACGCGACCAACCTGCTCTACATCTGGGGCGGCTTTGTTAAGACGATCGAGATCTCGGCGCTGTCGATCTTTTTCTCGCTCATCTTTGGCACGGTGCTGGCGCTCGTCAAGAGCTATGCGCCCCGCCCGTTCCGTATTTTGGTGAGCGCCTATATCGAGCTGTTCCGCTGCACGCCGAACCTGCTGTGGATCCTGTTTATCTACTTTACGGTGCAGGGTTTGGACATTGTGATTTCGACCATCGCCTTTACGCTGTTTACCAGCGCTGTTATGGCCGAGATTGTGCGCGGCGGCCTCAACTCGATTCCGCGCGGCCAGTTTGAGGCAGCGCAGAGCCAGGGTTTTGGCTTCTTTGCCACCATGCGCTACATCATTCTGCCGCAGACGTTTAAGACGATCATTCCGGCGCTGTTTAGCCAGTGCACGACCGTCATCAAGGACAGTTCGTATCTTTCGGGCATTAACGTGGCCGAGCTCATGTACACGGCAAACGTCGTGATGGCCCACGCGGTCGACCTGTCGCAGGTGCTTATGCTCTACGGCCTGGTATTTGCGATGTACTTTGTGCTCAACTTTGGTATCTCGCTGCTGGTCCGAGCGTATCAGCGCCGCATCGTAGCCGCATAGTCCTGCTTCCCCAAGCACGGCACCTTGCCCCTCAATCGTCGCTTGCGTACATTTAGTACGCGGTGCTCCTCTTTCGGGGCAATCTGCCGCACTTGGGAAACCAGGACGGTCGTAAGTGACAAAATGGGAATCAGGAATCGCCTATTTCTCATTTGTTAGAAAGGAATCGCGATGAGCGATCTGGTGAACAAGAAGAGTCCTGTGGTCATTACCATCGCGCGCGACTTTGGTGCCGAGGGCCACGAGATTGGCCGTATCCTCGCCGATGAGCTGGGGATTCCGCTGTACGATAACGAGCTACTGGTGCGCGCGTCGCTGCGTACAGGTGAGTCGCTCGATAAGATGGCCGCCTATGACGAGCGCCTGGCTGTGGAGAACATGGCGTTTCTGCCCGACCGCTACGATGCGCGTTCGTACTCGGACAAGTTGTTCCAAAAGATGAGCCAGGTGATTTTGGACTTGGGCGAGACCGAGAGCTGCATTATCGAAGGCCGTCTGTCCGACTACCTGCTGCGCAACAACCCCAATCACATTGCCGTATTGGTGACCGCTCCCTTTGAGGACCGCGTCGAGATCGTACGCAAGAAGCGTGGCCTCAACAAAAAGAAGGGCGCCAAGCTGGTCAAACAGCAGCAGAAGGCGCGCGAGGCGTTCTATAAGCGCTACAGCGCCGGCAAGTGGAAGATGACGAGCGGCAAGGACATCGTCGTCAACCGCGCCAAGCTGGGCCGCGAAGGCTGCAAGGACGTCATCGCCGCTGCCTACCGCTACAAGGTGGCTCAGCTCGAAGGCTAACCGGTCGAAACCACCACAAGGGGACAGGCACCTTTGTGGTGGTTTTTGTTTTAGGCGGAGGGGAAGGCTTTGGCGGCAGTGCCTATCCTCGGCTTTTGCCAAATCTCGATTTGTAACACCAAGCCAGCGAAAAAGGCTCTAACTGTTACAGATTTAGATGAACCGTTCGGCCGCCAACCTAACGTCTTGATCTGTAACACGTAGCGGGGAATTTGGTCTCTAACTGTTACAGATTGAGATAAAACGGAGGCGGCTGGCGCAATATCTCGATCCGTAACAACTACAAGGCTCAACGGGCTCCAGCTGTTACAGATTGAGACAAACGCCGGAATTGGTTTGCCGGCCAAGTCCCCGACCACCACAAAGGTGCCTGTCCCCATCGTGGTGGTCGGGGCGGCCGATATAGAAAAAGTCCCCGCCGGGCGTGTGCTCGACGGGGACTTTGCCGTTTGATGGCTAGCGGTGCGGGTGATTATTCGCCCAGCAGGCTCTTGGTGATGGAGGCAGCGGCCTTCTTGCCGGCGCCCATCGCCAGAATGACCGTAGCGGCACCGGTGACGATGTCGCCGCCGGCCCAGATGCGGGGATCGGTGGTCTGGCCGGTCTCCTCGTCGGCAACGATGTAGCCCCACTTGTTGAGCTCCATCTTGCCGCCGATCTTCTTTGCGAAGGGGTTGGCGTTGGTACCGATAGCCGAGATCGCGACGTCGCAGGGGATCTCCTCGATGGCGCCCTCGATGGGCACAGGGCGGCGACGGCCGGACTCGTCAGGCTCGCCGAGTTCCATCTTCTGGACCTTGACGGCGCACACGGAGCCGTCCTCGCCAGCGACAAACTCGAGCGGGGAGACGAGCGGCAGAACCTCGACGCCCTCGGCCTTAGCATGGTGCAGCTCGGCGCGACGGCAAGGCATCTCATCCTCGGTACGACGGTAGGCGATAATGGCGTGCTCGGCGCCCAGGCGCTTGGCGGTACGGACGGCGTCCATAGCCACGTTGCCGCCACCAAAGACAACGACGTTCTTGCCGTGCTTGGTGGGGGTGTCGTACTCGGGGAACTTGTTGGCCTTCATCAGGTTCACGCGGGTGAGGTACTCGTTCGCGAAGAAGACGTTGGGCAGGTTCTCGCCGGGGACGTTGAGGAACTTGGGCAGGCCAGCGCCGGTCGCCACATAGATGGCGTCGAAGCCCTGTTCGAACAGCTCCTCGGCCGTGGCCATGTTGCCCACGACGGAGTTGTACTCAAACTTGACGCCCATGTCCTCCAGGCCGTCAATCTCGCGCTTGACGACCGCCTTGGGCAGACGGAATTCGGGGATGCCGTAGACCAGCACGCCGCCGCCGGTAAAGAAGGCCTCAAAGACGGTGACGTCAAAACCGTTACGGGCGAGCTCGCCGGCGCAGGTGATGCCGGACGGGCCGGAGCCGACGACGGCGACCTTCTTGCCGTTCTTGGGTGCCATCTTGGGCGTGGAGGCGAGCTCGGGGCGGTCACCCAGGAAGCGCTCGAGCTGGCCGATGGCCACGGGCTCGGACTTCTTGCCACGGATGCACTTGCCCTCGCACTGGTTCTCCTGCGGGCAGACGCGGCCGCAGATGGCGGGAAGCATGGAGTCCTCGCGGATGGTATCGAGAGCGCCGCCGAAATCCTTCGCGCGGATCTGCTCGATAAAGCGGGGGATGTTGATGTTGACGGGGCAGCCCTCAACACAGAACGGCTTCTTGCAGTTGAGGCAGCGCTCGGCCTCGGCCAGCGCCATCTCCTCGGTGAAGCCCTTGTCGACGGGGCGGAAGTCGCAGGCGCGCTCGGCAGCCGGCTCCTCGTTATCGGGGGTGCGGGGCGACTTCATATCGGCAACGAAACGACCGTTAACTAGTGGCATGCGCAGCTCTTTTCCTCATAGGCCTTGAGGGACTCGCCCTCTTCGGAACGGTAAGCGGCCTGGCGGGCACGAAGGTCATCCCAGTCGACCAGGGTGGCATCGAAGTCGGGGCCGTCGACGCAAGCGAACTTGGTCACGCCGCCCACCTCGACGCGGCAGCAGCCGCACATGCCGGTGCCGTCAACCATGATGGGGTTGAGCGACGCGGTGATGGGGGTGTCGTACTTCTGGGCGGTGAGGGTCGAGAACTTCATCATCGGAACGGGGCCGACGCAGAAGACCTGGCTCACGGCCTTGTCCTGCAGCAGGCGCTCCAGCGGAGCGGTGACAACGCCCTGCTCGCCGTAGGAACCGTC
>DBFOPE010000154.1:0-10443 GCA_048429085.1 Collinsella sp. | reverse complement strand
ATAGAACACGTTCACCGGCACCGACAGGCGCGGCTCAAAGCAATCGAGCACGCCGGTGTGGTGGCCCACGGCGAGCGTGTAGTACAGCACGTCGCAGGCCTCCTGGGGAACGTCTTCCTCGGTCTCCACAAACTTACGCGTGAGCTCATAGAAGACCACCTGGTCGGGCGCATGGCCCAGGCAGGGGTCGGCGACGCCCTCGGCGGCCTCGTCGCTTGCGCGCGAGGCATCGCCAAAGGAGCCGCCGAGCATGCCGGGGCCCGCAAAGTAACCAGAGCGGTCCGTGAGCTCCATCTAGCGACCTCCGGCCAGCACCAGATCCTGCAGCGCCGAGTAGACCTCAACGCGGCGAGGATCGTCCTGCTTGTCGATGAGCAGCGCCATGGCACCGCGGATATCGCCCTTGGGTGCGCCCTCGAGCGTATCCATAAACTCGTTGGCCAGGTCGCGGCCGTAACGGTAGCCGCTCATGGCGCGAGCTTCGCGCTCGATGGCAACGCGCAGCTTGTACGGCACACCGGGGTGCAGGATATCGGCCTGCTCGCCGGCGGCCTCCACCGTGGTCTCGGCATGGAGCTTTTGGTCCAGCAGACCGAGCGCCATGGCAAAGCCGTAGATGGTCTGCGCGGGGCTGGGCGGGCAGCCGGGGATGTAGACATCGACCGGCAGAATCTTGTCCGTGCCGCCCCAGACGCAGTAGTTGTCGTAGAAGATGCCACCGGTGCAGCCGCACGCGCCATAGGACACCACGATCTTGGGATCGGGTGCGGCCCCAAAGGCGCGCAGGGCCGGCATGCGCATGGCACGCGTCACGGCGCCGGTGTACAGCAGCACATCGGCGTGACGGGGCGAGGGCACGACCTTGATGCCAAAGCGCTCGACGTCGAAGACGGGCGTGATGGAACCGAAGATCTCGATCTCGCAGCCGTTGCAGCCGCCGCAGTCAACACGGTAGACGTACACCGAGCGCTTGATCTTCTTAAGAAGGGTCGCCTTGGCCTTCTCGATGCTCTCGTCGAGCTCGATCTTGGTCGGGCGGTACTGGAGCCGCTCGGGCAAAAGCGTGGGTTCGGCCATGGTTACTCCTCCTTCGTTTCAAAATCCATGATGATGCCCTCGACCGGCGCCGGACCGGCGGGAATCTCGGGCGCATCGGGGTTAAGCTCGCGGTCGATATACTCCGGGTTCACACCGTGGCCGCCCAGATACTCCATGCCGGGGCCCTGAGGCTCACCGGACGCAAGCGTCTCGTTGGCAGCCATGCCGTGCGCGTTGCCGGTCTTTACGGCCGAGGCGGCGCGCAGGGCGTCGAGCTCGCGTTTGCACTCCTGGCACATACCGACGGTGCGGGCGGCCTGCTCGGCCTCCATGCCGCCGGCCTTTTGCAGCAGGCGCTTGGCGTAGTCGATCTCCTTGTGCGGGGCAAACGGCTTGCCGCAACGCGAGCAATGCTCGAGCGTGTAGACGCTCTTGCTGGTGAGGTCGTCCTTGCTCATGACGGCCAGCTCAAACTCCTCGGTGAGCTTGATGGCCTCCATGGGGCAGGCTTCCTCGCAACGGCCGCAAAAGATGCAGCGACCGTAGTCGATCGACCAGGTAATGGTATCGGCCGCAAGGTCGGTGTCCATGCGAATGGCATCGGCCGGGCACGCCACGCCGCAGGCACCGCAGGCGATGCAGAGCTCGGCGTTGTGCTCGGGCTTGCCGCGCATGTCCTTGTTGGTGGGAAACGGCGCAAACGGGTACTTGACCGTCGCGTCGCCGGCCTTGGCGTTAACCTTCCAAAGCTTCAGCATATTAGAGCGCCTCCTCATCGAGCGGAGCGGCCATGGTGCCCTCGCCCGCAAGCGGCGACTTGTCGCGCCAGACGTTCTCGAACTGCTCCTTGTCGAGCACGTGGTCGCGCTTGGCGGCGACATCGGTCACCGTCACGCGGTCGGTGCAGGAGTAGCACGGGTCGAGCGAGCCGACGATCAGCGCAGCGTCGCCCACGGTGTTGCCGCGGAACATGTAGCGCAGGACCGGCCAGTTGCTGTACGTGGCCGCCTTGGCGCGCCAGCGGTAGCACTTCTGGTTATTGCCGAGCATGGCCCAGTGCACGTCCTCGCCGCGCGGAGCCTCGGTGGCGCCGATGGCGTACTTGTGCGGGGTGTACTCCCAATCCGTGGTGAGGATGGGACCCGACGGGCAGTTCTCGAGCATGGTCTCGATCATGTCGATCGAATCGTAGACCTCCTGGATGCGAACGGCGGTACGGCCGAAGGCATCGCAGGTATCGGCCGTAGCGGCGTGCATCTTTTGGATGTCCGGATCGGCGTAGCCGTCGAAGGGATGGTCAAAGCGCACGTCGCGGGCATAGCCCGAGCCACGCATGAGCGGGCCGACCGGCGAGAAGTCGCGTGCGATCTTGCGGTCCAAGATACCGATACCGCTCGTACGCTCAATAAAGTTGGGCGTGGAGAGCAAAACGTCGACGAGCTCCTGAACCTCGGAGCGCAGCTGGTGGATGGTCGTGAGCGTGGAGAGCTTCTGCTCGGCCAAAATGTCGCGACGCACGCCGCCGATCACGTTGAGGCCGTAGGTCTTGCGGTGACCGGAGAGCTTCTCGGCCAGGTCCATGGACTTCTCGCGGACGCGGAAGAACTGCTGGAAGCCCGAATCGAAGCCGGTGTAGTGCGATGCGAGGCCAATGTTGAGCAGATGCGAGTGCAGGCGCTCGACCTCGAGCATGATGGCGCGGATGTACTGGGCGCGCGGCGGGACATGAATGCCCTGGGCGCGCTCGACGGCCTCGGCATAGGCCACCGAGTGGGCGCAGCCGCAGATGCCGCAGATGCGGTCGGCGAGGAACGTCACGGCGTCATAGTTCAAGCGCGTCTCGGCGACCTTCTCCATGCCGCGGTGCACGTAGAACAGACGGTAGTCGGCGTCGACAATCGTCTCGCCCTCGACGAACAGGCGGAAGTGGCCGGGCTCGTCGGAGGTGATGTGCAGCGGTCCCATGGGAACGAGCGTGGTCTCCTTGCCCTTGGTGTCGGTCAAGAACTCGTAGTTTTCCATGTCGCTCGCGGGAGCGGGACGGAAGCGGTAGTCCATGGAGTCCTTGCGCAGCGGGTACAGGCCACTGGGCCAGTCATCGGGCAGCACCAGGCGGCGACGATCGGGCAGACCCTCGGGGATCAGGCCGAACATATCGCGCAGCTCGCGCTCGCCCCACACGCAGGCGGGGACGAACGGCGTCACGGACGGGAACGTCATCTTGGCGGGATCGACCTCGGTGCGCACGGTCACCCAGCCGGGGTCCTCCCCCTCCATGGAGATGACGTAGTACACGGCGTAACGGCCGCACAGGCTGCGCTCGTCGTTGCCGATGATCACGGGAATCCAGCCGTAACGCTCGTAATACAGGTAGTGAACGGCCTCGGGCAGCTTGTCCTGCTTGACGGTAATCGTCAGCTGGTCCTCGCACTGCCACTCGACCTTCTCGATGCAGCCCGGAACGGCGCGGCGCAGGGCCTCGACATGGCTCTCGCAGCGACGGGCATACACCTTGTTCTCAGTTTCAATCATTCGTTACTCCACCTCGCTCTGAGCGGTCTCGGTACCGAACACAGCGCGGTACATCGGCGTCGCGTGAAGCTCCTCGGTGCTCTGCTCGAGCACGATGCCGGTCGCGGTCTCCACACCGTGCACGAGGGGCAGCGGGGTGGCGATGCCAAACCACAAGATCATGACGGCCAGGATGATTTCGGGGATAAGCATGAGCGCCGGGGCCTCATGCTTGCCCATGCCCTGTGGTGCATGGCCGAATACCGACTTGAGTGCGATGCGGGTGAGCGCGGAGATGGCCACGGTAAGACCGAGGGCGACCACGACGACCAGCCACATGGGACCGGCGGTAACACCGGCGACAAAAGTCAGGAACTCAGAGATGAACATGCCAAAGGGCGGGAAGGCGGCAAGGCCGAGAAGCGCCAGAATGGCGAGCGCGGCGGTTGCGGGTGCAACCTCGACGACGCCCTGGATCTTGGCCAGGCTACGCGTGCCAAAGGCGTGCTGGATGTTGCCGGACACGCAGAAGGCAAGCGTCTTGGTAAAGCCGTGGAACACGCAGTGCAGCAGGGCCGCGGCGATACCCAGCGGGCCACCGATACCCAGGCACAGGGCGATAACGCCCACGTTCTCCACAGACGAATACGCAAAGCGGCGCTTGAGGTCGTCCTGACGAAACATCGAAAGTGCCGCCACCAAAATGGACAGCGTGCCGACGATCAACAGCAAAAGCTGCGGATACTCGGCGCCCACGGCCTGGATAGTAAAGCCGTAGAAGCGCATGATCACAAGCATGGCGCACTTAAGCAGCACGCCCGAGAGCAGGGCCGAGACAGGGCTCGGGGCCTGGGAGTGGGCATCGGGCAGCCAAGTGTGCATGGGGAACAGGCCGGCCTTGGTGCCAAAGCCGATCACGATAAACGCAAAGGCGAGGCGCATGAGCGTCGGGTCGAACTGGTCGGCATACGGCAGCACGCACGACAGGAATGCGGCCTCGTGGGCGTTGGGAATCACGTCGGCGGCGTTGGCGTAGATCAGCAGCGTACCGAACAGGCCAAAGGCCACGCCGGCGGTGCAGACCATCGCATACTTCCAAGAAGCCTCGAGGGCCGTCTTGTTCTTGTAGATACCCACGAGGAACACGGTGGAAAGCGTGGTTGCCTCCACGGCGGCCCACGTGAGGATCATGTTGTTGGACAGGCACGCGAGCAGCATGGTGAACACAAACAGGCTAAACAGCGCAAAATACTGCTTGGCGCGCTCGGCGGGCATGGAGCCCTCCTCGATATCGGCCTTTACATAGGGCAGCGAGAACAGCCCCGTAAGAAAACCGATAAAGCCGATGAGCAGCACAAAGATGGCGCCCAGCGAATCAAGGTGGAACCACAGGCCAAGAGCGCTCGCGGTGTCGCCGCTCATAAGGACGTCACCGGCCGTCATAATCGACAGCACCAGGACGGCTGCGACGGAGACCAGGTTGAGACCGGCAAACACGTTATAGGACGTGTTCTTGGGCAAAAACGCCATGACCAGCGAGAACACCAAAGGGGTCGCGAGCAGGGCGAGAATCAACGTTTCCATGGACTACCCCCTCAGCTCGGACAGGTCGCGCGCATCGAGCGAGTGGGAGTCGTCCCAAATGCGACGCACGACGATGGACATGATGATGACGGCAAAGATGGCGTCGGTGGCGATACCGATCTCGATGATCTCAGGAGCGGTGGGGGCCAAAAGCGCGAGCGTCACATGACTGCCGTTTTCCATAAGGCAGTATCCAAAGATCTGCTTCATGATGTTGCGCTGCGAAATGATGCAGGTGAGGCCCACAAAGAAGTGAGCGAAGCTAATAGCGAGCGCAGGCGTTGCGACCTCGGCCGTGGGCAGGCTGATCTGCGTCACAACGGCAAAGCAAATCGCAACCTCGACGGCGATGATGCAAATGGCCCACGCGGGCTTAAGGCCGGCCTTGAGCGATGCGTCGCTCGGCTCGCCCATCTTCTTGTATGCGCGGTTGAGGATATAAGGGACCAGGACGACCTTGGTGATAAAGGCAGATCCGGCCCACATAAGCAGCTCCTGCGCACCGGTAGTGGCACCGAGCGTGGCGAGCAGTCCCACGAGCACCAGCGACTGCACTGCATACCAGCTGATGGCATGCTTGATGTTCTTGGAGACGACCACCATGGTGGACGTGACGATCAGAAGGCCGCCAAGGATGTTGACGATCGAATAACCCATGTCGTTCTACCTCCTAACCGATCCAGCTGGCCGAAAGCGGGCCGCTGACGATAACCATGATGATGAGCACGATGAACACGAACGCCATCGCGCGGGGAAGCGGGGCTCCCGCAGCGACCTCTTCGCTCGGCTCGCCGGGCAGGCAATAGCCCATCCACTTGAGGAACCAGGCAAAGGTGGCGACGGTCTCGGCGACCATGATGCACACGAGCACCAGGATCGCAACGTTGCCGGCACCCACAGAGAAGCCACCGGCGATGATCTGGAACTTCGAGAAGAACGTGTTCATGGGCGGCACGCCGGCAATGGCGAGCGCCGCGACACCGAAGCCCACGCCCG
The DNA here is from genome assembly GCA_048429085.1 of Collinsella sp. Lineage (GTDB taxonomy): Bacteria > Actinomycetota > Coriobacteriia > Coriobacteriales > Coriobacteriaceae > Collinsella. Next base: position 4,314 of record DBFOPE010000154.1, on the reverse strand, counting down.
AGATCGGGTACTTCTTTACGATGCCGCGAAGCTTGGGCAGCATACGCGTGCCGAGCGTAAAGGAGAACGAACCGGCGATCAGGAAGAACAGCGTCTTGGCGAAAGCGTGGTTAAAGATGTGGCACACGGCGCCATCAAAGGCCAGCTGGCTGCCAAAGACCGAAAGGCCCAGACCAAAGAACACATAGGAGAGCTGGGCGATCGTGGAGAAGGCCAGCAGACGCTTCATGTCCTTTTGCGGCAGGTACATAAGGAAACCAAAGAGCATGGTGACCATGGCGTCGATAATGGCAACCCAGCCAACGATCTCGGGAATCTCGCCGGCAGAGACGAGTGCGCGCGCGAACACGCACACGCCGACCTTGACCATCGAGGCGCCATGCAGGTAGGCCGAAACAGGCGTCGGGGCCTCCATAGCCGAAGGCAGCCACATGTACATGGGAACCTGCGCGGACTTGGCCCAAGCGGCAAAGAGCACCAGCAGAAGGACGATAGCCTTGAGCTTGGCGTCGAGGCCGGCAATCGCGGTGATGGCGAAGGTGCCGGTGTGGGCAAACACGATGGCGGCGCCCAGATACAGGCCGAGCGCACCGATATGCGTGATGATCAGGGCCTTCATGCCGGCCTTCTTGGCCGTAGGCGACATGTAGTAGCTAATGAGGCCCCAAGAGCACGCACCCGTGATCTCAAAGAACACGAGCTGGCCCAAAAGGGTCGAGCTGTACACAAGGCCGGCCATGGCGCCGATGAAGGTCGCGAGGTACGCGTAGAAGCGACGACGCGGTGCGTCGGGATGCTCACGGTTATTCTCGCTCATATAGGGAATCGAATAGATCACGACAAGCAGGCCGATACCCACAAAGGCGGGCGCGAGCAGCGTGCTCATGCGATCGAAGGTGAATCCCATGACGAGGGTCTGCCCAAACGAGATCAGGGGGACCTGCGTGTCGGGCATGCCGGCGCCAGCGAAATTCGCGGCGAGGGCGATGGTGCAGACCGTCGAGACGGCGGCACCCAAAACGCTGAACCACTTGGCGTACGGACGGGGGAACAGGGCGACGAGCACCGAGGCCACCATCGGGGCCGCGATAGCGACCAAGCCGAGAAGGGACAGACTGACTGCAAATGACATTGTTTCTCCCTTCTCCTACACGCCGACGACCACGAAGACAAACGCCAGAACGGCAATGCCCACGACGGCCCAGGTCTGATTGCCAAGCACCTTAAAACGCGAGCGCGAGCAGGAGTTCTCGATCACGCCGCATACGACAAAGTCGATCAGGCACTTAACAAGGAAGATGACCGCGCCCAGAACGGCCGCGATACCCACGGCCGCGGGCTCGCCCCAGGGGACGAAGATCGCGCAGAACCAGGCGACGACCAGGACCTGCTTCATGGACATGGCGAGCTTGGCCATCGCAAGCGACGGGCCGGAAAGCTCGGCGAGCGGACCTTCCTGGAGCTCCTGCTCGGCCTCGGCCTGATCAAACGGCAGCTTGCCGAGCTCCATGTAGCAGGCGATCGCAAAGGCGATGCCGGCGAGGATCACGGCGACCGGCGCGTCGATGGCGCCCGTCATGACGTGCTGACCCATGGTGGCGATGTCGGTGGAACCGCACACCAGGGCGGCGGCAAACAGCGCCAGCAGCATGGACGGCTCGATGAGCACGCTCATGAGCAGCTCGCGGACGCCGCCGATACCGGCGTAGGCGTTGGACGAATCCACACCGCAGAGGGCGAAGAAGAAGCGGGCGAGCGCCAGGCTGTACATGATGGTGATGGCGTCACCAAAGACCGGGATGGGGCTTTGTGCCGTAAAGAGCGGCAGACCCATCGCGAGCATAAAGGCGACGGCGAAGAACAGCGGCGGCATAATGCGCAGCGCAAAGCTCGCGTCCTCGCTCTGGGACTCGGGGCGCGCAAAGAGCTTGGCCAGGTCGCGGTAGTCCTGCATGATGCTGGGGCCGCGACGGTTGTGCATCTTGGCGCGGATAACGCGACCGAGACCGGAGAAGAACGGCGCGACGGCCATAACGACCACGCCCTGCAGAACGGCAAGTACGATGTTGTTCATGCTCTCCCCTCCTTAACCCATTTGCACGGCGAGCACGAGGAACACCACGAGTGCCGCGACGATGTAGCAGATATAGATGCTGTAGTTGCCGCCCTCGAGCTTAGTCGCGAGGTCGGCGAGCTTCTCGACACCCTTATGCGGGGCATCGACGAGGACCTTGTCGGGTACGGGCTCCACAGCCTCGGCCACACCGGTGAGCTTCTGGAAGAAGTGCGCGATGGACCAGCAGACGGCCGTGCAGCGGTCGCGCAGCGTGTAGAGCGGCTGCATAAACCAGGACACCTCAGAGGCAAAGGTCGTGGCCACGACGGGCATATGCTCGTTGGGAGCATAGCCACATGCCCACGGCTGGGACTTCTGCACCTTGCCGACGGTCTTGAGCTTGCGATAACCGCAGGCAAGGCCGACGAGCACCACGAGCGCTATAGCGATCGCGGGCGTGGAGGTGGCAGCGCCGGAGTACTGGTTCATGAGCTCCATGCCCTCGGCGGCAAACACGCCACCGTACGGATGCAGCACGGACGCGGCAACATCGACCAGCACGGGCGCGATCACGGGAGCGCCAATGCCCAGCACGACGCAGATGGCCGCGAGCAGGCCCTGCGCAAACACCATGGGGGCGGGAGCCTCCTTGGCATTGGCCGCGGCCTCTGAGCGGGGCGCGGAGGCAAAGGAGACGCCATAGGCCTTGACGAAGCACGTGACAGCCAGCGCGCCGGTAATGGCAAGCGCGACGGCAGCGAACACGGCCACGATCATGACGGCCTTGTCGCCCTGCATGGCGGCGTTAAAGAGCGACTGGTAGGTAAACCACTCGGACACAAAGCCGTTGAAGGGCGGGATGGCCGAGATGGCCAGCGCACCAATGAGGAAGCAGATGGCCGTTGCCGGCATACGACGGAACAGGCCGCCCATCTTCTCCATATTGCGCGTACCCGTGGAGTACAGCAGTGCACCGGCGCCCAAGAACAGCTCGCCCTTAAACATCGCGTGGTTAAACGTGTGGTAGAGGGCGGCCATCAGAGCCAGGACGGCGATGCCGACCGAGTTGAGAGCCATGGCGGCCATGGAGGCGCCGACGCCGAGCAGAATGATGCCGATGTTCTCGACGGAGTGATAGGCCAGCAGGCGCTTGATGTCATGCTCCTGCAGGGCGAAGGCCACGCCGAGGACCGACGAGACCGCACCGAAGACCATGACCATAAGGCCCCACCAGACCTGAACGCCCGAGGCGGAGAGCAGGTCGAGGCCCACCTTGAGAATACCGAAGATACCGATCTTGATCATGCCGCCGGACATGAGGGCCGACACGTTGGACGGCGCCTCGGGATGTGCCTTGGGCAGCCAGCCGTGCAGCGGAATGATACCGGCCTTGGCGCCAAAGCCAAAGAAGGCGAGCACGAAGCACACGGATGCGACCGCGGGGCTAAACTGCGTAGCGCGGAAATCCGCAAAGGCAAACGAGCCACCGGCGAAGTTGGTCATGGTGAGGAAGCTCGCCATGATAAGCACAAAGCCCACGTGCGCGATCACAAAGTAGAGCCAACCGCCATGGATGGAGTTCTCGTTCTCCTCGATCACGACCAGGAAGTACGAGGTCAGCGACATGAGCTCAAAGGCAACCAGGAACCAAAACACGTTGTCGGCGGTGATGACGAGCATCATGGACGCCACAAAGGTGTTAAAGAAGAAGCCGGCGCGGCCCTTTTTGCCCGGGTACTCATCAAAGTAGTTGAGACCGTAGATCGAACCGGCAAACGCGAGCACCGAGATGAGCGCCACGAACAGGCCGGACAGCTGATTGAGCAGCAGCTGGAAATGGGCAAACGGGAAAAACACGATGGTGTCGACCGACGTGACATCGCCCAGCACGGCCTGGATACCGGCCACAAACGAAAGCACCGCGGCGACGGCGCCGATAAGGCAGCCGGCGGTCTTGGCGGCGTTATCGGCCTTGATCAGCAGAACCGAGGCGAGCGCACCGATGCACGAGACGGCAAGCGATGCGATAAACAGCGTCATGCTATCCATTGTTTACGCTCCCTTCTGCTTTCTCGGAAAGGCCCTGGGCCACAGCGGTAACGTCGACGACGGGACCATTTTCGATCGAGCGCAGGCGCTTGGCCTCGTCGAGCTCGCGATCGGCCGCGCCGCCCATGACGGTCAGCGCCTTGGTGGGGCACGCCGCCACACAATGCGGGCCGTCCGGATCGAAGGCGCACAGGTCGCACTTGACAGCG
>DBFOPE010000153.1:0-3998 GCA_048429085.1 Collinsella sp. | reverse complement strand
GGAAGCCTTCTGGGCCTCCTTGTCCTTGATCAGGTAGTCGACGCCGTACAGGGCAACACGACGGTAGTCGCCGATGATGCGGCCGCGGCCATAGCCATCGGGCAGACCGGTGATGATGTGAGCCGAGCGGCAAGCACGCATTTCGGGGGTGTAGACATCGAAGACGCCAGCGTTGTGGGTCTTGCGCTCGAAGGTGTAGCGCTCGACAACGCTCTCGTCGACCTTGTAGCCGTGCTGGCTGGCAGCCTGGCAAGCGATGCGGATACCACCGTTGACGTGCAGCGCGCGCTTGAGCGGCTTGTCGGTCTGGAGGCCGACGATGGTCTCCTTCTCGCGGTGGGCGTTATCGATGTAGCCAGCGGGGTGGCTCACGATACCCGTGACAGTCTTGGTGTCCATATCGAGGACACCGCCCTGCTCGCGCTCCTTGAGCAGCAGGTCGAGAACCTCGCCCCACAGCTCCTTGGTACGCTCGGTCGGACCGGCGAGGAACGACTCGTCGCCCTCATAGGGGGTGTAGTTCTTCTGGATGAAGTCTCGGACGTCAACTTCTCCCGTCCAGATGCCTTCCTTGAAGCCTTCCCATGCCTCCTGCATTGTGTAACCACGCTCCTAGTTACGTGTAATGCGGCGCTCTCTCACACCGCTGCTTATTGAATTCTTGAATTATCGGCTTGCACTACCGGCTTCTTCCGTTCTTCACCACACGTTGGTACAGGGAAAAACGTTTGTCCACCTTGGAACTGCAACCCAAAACCCAAGATTTCACCCGTTTGAGAAGGATAACATAGCCACCCCCTTCATCAGGGCTGTTATATGTTTCTTTTTTTATACCATTAGGGCGTTTTTAACAAATCCGCAGGAAATGCGAGCGCGAGCAACTACCGTTCACCGATTTGTTTGGTATTTTTCCTTGCCTTTGTACGACGTTCGCTCTAGCTGTTATGCCAGCTTTAGCAGAGTAAAGTGCCTCTGAGTAGGCTTTGGGACATGCCTTACGATCTACCCCTTACTTTGCTGATACCGACGGTGTACGGAGGTCGCCTAAAGGTTGTTTTCTAGGCATGACCCAAAATCTACCGTATAGGGTGCGCGTGCAAGGGTATCATCTTTCACCGAAAATAGTTTCTAGTGTTAGGGGTTTTCGGTGGAAGATACCGATTTCCATGAGCTTGGACGTCAGCTCCTTACTGAGTTTGGCGGCATTCACCAGCGCGTTTCGCGCTTTGTGGACAAAGCTCTCAGCGGCGAGATGGCCGTCATGCGCGCCCTCATGCTCGCTGGCGGTTCGCTCACGCCGAGCGAACTCGCCGATCGTGCCTGGGTCTCGAGCGCCCGCATCGCCAATATCTTGCGCGCCCTCGAGGCCAAGGGTTGGATTGAGCGCGAGCACTCAAAGACCGACCGTCGTCGCGTACACGTCATAGTGACCGACAAGGGATTCCAGGATCTCGAAATCAAACGCCGGGAATTCGAGGAGCGCACCGCGGCTTTCCTCGAGCAGCTCGGCGAAACAGATACCCAAGAGATGGTGCGCCTTCTAAGACGTGCCAACGAAATTATCGACCGCAATCAAGAAAGGAGAGATGCCGAGTGAGGATTCTCAAGCTCTTTAAAAAGCATGTCCTGGCACTGTTCGCAGCTATCGTACTTATCGTAATCAGCTGCAACGCCGACCTGGCGCTGCCTACCTATATGAGCGACATCGTCGACGTGGGCGTGCAGCAAGGCGGCATCGCCTCGCCCGTGCCCGACACCATTCGCGCCGAATCGCTCGACGACCTCGAACTCTTTATGCGCGCCAAGGACGCCAAAGCTGTGGAGGCCGTGTTTGGCAAGGCAGACAAGAACGGCATTCGAACGTACAAGGGCACCGAGGAAGAGCGTGCCGACGGCAGCAAGATTGCCGACATTATGAGCCTGCCTGAGACCGTCGTGCTCGCCTTCAACCAGGGCATCGACGCCGACTCCATGGGCGACATGACCGGCACGTCCAGCGAGAAAGACAGCGACGCCGCTCAGGCCATGCCCACGCCCGAGCAAATGGCAGCTATGACGCCCGAGCAGCTCGCCGAGATGCAGCAGAAGGCCGCAGCGGCGCAGAATATGCAAAAGCAGATTGATGCCGACGGCGGTAAGATCACCATGAAGGGTCTGCGTCTAGGCGTTGAAGGCGGCCTAATCGACCAGGGCAAGCTCGTCGAGGGCGCCAACGATATGGCGGACAAAATGGGCTCCATGTCGGGCTCCATCGTGACCCAACGCGCCGTGAGCTATGTGCAGGACGAGTACAAGGCACAGGGCATCGACCCCGCCGACGTGCAGAACGCCTACCTGGGCCGCATGGCGACCACGATGTTTGGGCTGTGTCTGGTGTCGCTGGTCGCCACCATCCTGACCGGTGCCGTTGCTTCGCGCACTGCCTGCTCCATCGCCCGCGACCTGCGCCGCGAGACCTTCAACAAGGTTATGCACTTCTCGCCGGCCGAGGTGGGCAAGTTTAGCCAGGCCTCGCTCATCACCCGCTGCACCAATGACATTCAGCAGATCCAGATGGCCGCAACCCTGTTTATCCGCATGTGTCTGATGGCCCCCGTCATGGGCATCGTCGCCGTCATGCGCGTCCTGGCCAACCATACCGGCCTGGAGTGGACCATCGCCGTTGCCATCATCGCGGTCTCGGCCGTCGTCGGCGTGCTCATGGGCCTCACCATGCCCAAGTTCAAAAAGATGCAAAGTTACGTGGACCGCGTGAACCTTACCGCCCGCGAGCTGCTCGACGGCCTTATGCCTATCCGCTCGTTCAACCGCGAGGAGCATGAGCTCGAGCGTTTTGACAAGGCTTCGCTCGACCTGATGACCACGCAGCTCTACACCAACCGAGCCATGAGCTTTATGATGCCGCTCATGATGCTCGTCATGAACTGCGTCACTGTGCTTATCGTCTGGTTTGGCGCGCAGGGCGTGTCCGACGGCGTGATGCAGGTCGGCAACATGATGGCGTTTATCTCCTACACCATGCAGATCGTCATGGCGTTTATGATCCTCACCATGGTTTCGGTCATCCTGCCCCGCGCCGAGGTCGCAGCCGAGCGCGTGGAAGAGGTCATCACTTGCCCCACGAGCATCAACGACCCCTCCTCGCCCAAACTGCCTGCTGCCAGCGCGCCGCGTGGTGAGCTCACCTTCCGTGACGTGAGCTTCCAGTATCCCGATGCCCGCGCCGATGTCATCAGCGGCGTGAACTTCACCACGCATGCCGGTCAGATGCTCGGCATCATTGGCTCCACGGGCTCGGGCAAGTCCACGCTCGTGCAGCTGATTCCGCGCCTGTACGACGTCACGGGCGGCAGCATTTCGCTCGACGGCATCGACGTGCGCGACATGACTCTTTCCGAGCTGCGCCGCCGCATTGGTTACATCCCGCAGCAGGGTCGCCTGTTCTCGGGCACCGTCGAGAGCAACCTCAAGTTTGCCGGCGATATGGTGAGTGACGAGGATATGCGCCAGGCGGCACGCGTCGCCCAGGCGGAGGACTTTATCGCCGAGCGCGAGGGCGGCTACGACTCCCCCATCAGCCAGGGCGGCTCCAATGTTTCGGGTGGTCAGCGCCAGCGTCTGGCCATCGCCCGCGCGTTGGCCAAAAAGCCCGAGGTCGTGGTGTTCGATGACTCGTTTAGCGCCCTCGACTACAAGACCGACGCTCGTCTGCGCGAGGAACTGGCCAAAAACGTCACCGACGCGGCGCTCGTGGTCGTGGCCCAGCGCATCGCGACCATCATGCATGCCGACCAGATCATCGTGCTCGATGACGGCCACGTGGTGGGCACCGGCACGCACGAGGAGCTGCTGCACAACTGCCCGGCGTACCTGGAGATCGCACAGTCGCAGCTTTCCGCCGAGGAGCTGGGGCTTACCCAAGAAGAAATTGCAGCCGTCATGGAAGGAGGCGAGCGCTAATGGCAGACGAGACCAAGACTCAGATTCCCAAGCCCACC
>DBFOPE010000152.1:0-6116 GCA_048429085.1 Collinsella sp. | reverse complement strand
ATACTAACGCACCTGCCAAAAAGGGACAGGTTTATTTTGGCAGGTCGTTACAATAGGTAGGACCGATACGAATGGGGGCCTTATGATTAAACTTGTGCTGACCGATATGGACGATACGCTGATTCCAGCCGGGCATGACGGAGCCAGCGACTACGCCATCGAGGGCATTCATGCCATGCAGGCGGCGGGCCTGCACTTTGGCCCGGTTTCGGGTCGTCAGCCGTCCGCGATGGGCTGGATGTTCAAAAATCGTTCCGAGTGTTTTTCGACTGGCGCGTTCTGTAACGGCCAGGTGATGTTTGTTGACGGCGAGGTTGTTGCCTCCCGTGCGAGCGACAACGGTGCCCTCATGCGTCTTGCCGACTATCTGGAGCAAGAGACCGACGATACCTATCTGAAGGTCTATAGCCTGGGCGATGACTTTTGGGGCAACGATGCCTATTGTGTGACGAGCGACCCCGAGCGCGTTCGTCGCGCCATGGAGTCGGGCGGCAACGCGTGGCTCAAAGGCGAAGAGGCCCCGTGCCGTCCCGTCGTCGATGACGCGCCGGTGTTCAAGGCGAATATTTGGAGTGCCCGTTCGCGTGAGGAGCTCGCGGAGCTACGCGAGCGCGTTGCCGCTGAGGTGCCGGAACTCTCGCTCGTGTTTCCCAACAACCGAGTGCGCCTGTTCGACATCCTTCCGGCTGGTTGGGACAAGGGTTGCGCTGCGCTGGAGTTGGCGCGCGCTTTGGGCCTGACGCCCGACGAGGTGGCCGTATTCGGCGATTCCGATAACGATCTGCCCATGATCGATGCCGTTCCCAACTCCGTTGCAGTCGCCAATGCCAACGAGGCCGTCACGGCTGCCGCGCGCTGGCATATTGGCGCTGCGGCAGATGATGCGGTCGCCGGGGCCCTGCATCAGATTGCCGCCTGCGCCGCGACGGGGGAGATGCCGCCGTTTATGCGCCAGGAGGGTGCGGCCGACGCGAATCTCGCGAACAGCTAAGGAGACAGCCATGAAGCTCCAGCAGCTCAGATATGTCGTCAAAGTTGCCGAATGCGGCAGCATCACCGAGGCCTCGCGCCGACTCTTTGTGTCGCAGCCTTCGATTACCGCGTCGATCCGCGATCTCGAAAACGAGATGGGTGTGCACATCTTTGAGCGCACCAACAAGGGTGTCATTGTGTCCGAGGAGGGCGAGACCTTCTTGGGCTACGCTCGACAGGTGCTCGACCAGGCCGATCTGCTCGAAGGCAAGTATAAGGGCGCGTCCGAGCAGGTGCCGCACTTTAGTGTGAGCTGCCAGCATTATTCCTTTGCCGTTAATGCGTTTGTCGATGTGATCCGTGAGTTCGATGCAGCGCGCTACGACTTTACCCTGCGCGAGGAGCAGACTCACGAGATTATCGAGGACGTCGCGCATATGAAAAGCGAGCTGGGCATCCTGTATCTGTCGGAGCACAATCGCGAGGTCATCGAGCGCATGCTCGCCGCCAACGAGCTCGTATTCGAGGGGCTCTTCTGCGCCGCGCCGCACGTTTTTGTGTGTGCAGACCATCCGCTGGCTGGCCGTTCCAGCGTGACGCTCGAGGACTTGGAAGACTACCCGTTCCTGTCCTATGAGCAGGGCAGCTACAACTCGTTCTACTATTCCGAGGAACTGACCTCGACGTTTGAGCGCCGCAAGAATATCCGCGTACGCGACCGTGCGACGCTGTTCAACCTGGCTATGGGCCTTAACGGCTATACGGTGTGTTCGGGCGTGATCAGCCATGAACTTAACGGCCCCGGTATTATCTCGATTCCGCTCGATGTGGACGAGTACATGGAGATCGGCATCATTACGCGCAAGAACACGACGCTCACGCGCTACGGCCAAGCCTATATCGACGCGATTCGTCAGCATATCTAGGCTGCTGTGCTCCGCACGGTTCAAGTCTCTTTATGGCAGTCCAGACTGATATAGGAAGCATCTATATCAAACTGTTATAAACGTATATTTTACGATGGCCATATAAGCGCTCATACTCTGTCTCGGTAAAGCAACCAATGCAAAGGGAGATATCTATGAGCACTTCGATTCAACCGAACGCGCCGTTTCGCGCCGATATCGTCGGCAGCTTTCTTCGTCCGCAGGCCGTGAAGGACGCCCGTGCCGCCTACGTCGCGGGTACGCTCGATGACGACGGCCTTAAGGCCGTCGAGGATGAGGCCATTCGCGACTTGGTGGCTAAGCAAAAGGCCGCCGGCCTACAGGTCATCACCGATGGCGAGTTCCGCCGCAGCTACTGGCACCTCGATTTTATGTGGGGCCTCAATGGCATTGAGCGCCGTACCTCGCGTACGGGTTATATGTTCCATGATGAGGAGACGACGGCCGATACCGCCGTGGTGACCGGCCCCATCAGCGGCGAGAACCACCCCTTTGTCGAGCACTTTAAGTTTGTCAAAGCGCTCGAGGGCGAGGGCCACGTTGCACGCCAGACCATCCCGGCGCCGATCCAGACGTTCTCCGAAGTCACGCTCGACCGCTGCGACGGCCAGCAGGAGAGCCTGCGCGCTGTCTATAAGACCGATGAGGAACTTGCCGACGCCATCGCAGCCGCTTATCGCACGGTGATCGCCGACCTGTACGCAGCAGGCTGCCGCAACATCCAGTTTGATGACTGCACCTGGGGCATCTACTGCGACACCGATTTTGTCGCCAAAACCGGCATGAGCCCGGTCGACCTGCAAAAGGTAAGCGAGCTGGGCGTGGCGCTCAACAATGCCGCCATCGCGGACAAGCCCGACGATCTGGTCATCAACACGCATGTGTGCCGCGGCAACTACCACTCCACCTATGCCTTCGAGGGCGGCTATGACCCCATCGCGCCGTACCTGTTCGCAAACGAGGATGTCGATGCATTTTACCTGGAGTTCGATACGCCGCGCGCCGGCGGTTTTGAGCCGCTCAAGTACGTTGCCCCGGGCAAGAAGGTCGTGCTGGGCTTGGTAACCACCAAGGCGGCAGAGCTCGAGAACGAGGATGTTATCGTCGAGCGCATCCGTGAGGCCGCAAAGTACGTGCCGCTCGAGAACCTGTATCTGTCGCCTCAGTGCGGCTTTGCCAGCTGCGAGATTGGCAACAAGCTGACCGAGGACGAGCAATGGGCAAAGATCGCGCTGGTCAAGCGCGTTGCCGAGCGCGTTTGGAAATAGCGGTAACGTTCGCAGGTGACGGCGCGTGCGAGGCATGGCGTATCGCGTACAATGGTTCGGATTGTATCGTTCGGGCAGGTTATCCGATATGCCCGATCGCCCTTCCATTCGAAAGGACATCCATGTCCCAGTCTTCGACGCCCGCCGTCACCGATGCCATCTACGATGCATCGTCGCTTGGCCGCCCGCGCATGTTCCTGCTCGGCCTGCAGCACCTGTTTGCCATGTTTGGCGCCACGGTACTGGTGCCCGTGCTCACCGGCCTCTCGGTATCGGCAACGCTTTTGTTTGCCGGCTTGGGCACGCTGCTGTTCCACTTCCTGTCGCGCGGTAAGGTGCCGGCATTTTTGGGCTCATCGTTTGCCTTTATTGCCGGTTATGCCGCAATCGCGCCCAACGGCGAGACCGAGCTTTTGCCCTACGCCTGCCTGGGCGTAGCTTGTGCCGGTCTGCTCTATCCGGTGCTGGCGGCCCTGTTCCGCGCGTTTGGCGCCAAGCGTGTCATGCGTTTCTTTCCGCCGGTGGTGACTGGCCCCATCGTCATTTCCATCGGCTTGATCCTGGCAAGTTCCGCTATTGCTAACTGCCAGACCAACTGGCTTGTGGCTGTCATTGGCGTTGCCGTTATCGTCATCTGCAACATCTGGGGCCGTGGCATGGTCAAGATCGTGCCGATTTTGCTGGGCGTTGTGGTGAGCTATGCCGTTGCGGCTGCGCTCGGCGGGGTTGATTTCTCGGGCGTTGCCGCCGCTCCGTGGGTCGGTCTGCCCATCGTGTGGGACAACACCGTGTTTGCACTCTTTGGGCCGCAGTTCGATAGCGGTCTTGCCACGACGGCCATCATCACCATCATGCCGCTGGCCTTCGCGACCATGATCGAGCATATCGGCGATATCTCTGCTATCGGTTCGACTTGCGAGTGCAACTACATTGCCGATCCCGGTCTGCATCGCACGCTGCTCGGCGACGGCCTTGCCACGATTCTGGCTTCGCTCTTTGGCGCTCCGGCCAACACTACGTATGGTGAGAACACCGGCGTGCTCGCCCTGACGCGCGTGTTCGACCCGCGCGTAATTCGAATTGCCGCGTGTTGCGCCATCGTGCTTTCGTTCTGCCCCAAGTTCGCGGCTGTCATTGCGGCCATGCCGGCGTGTGTGATCGGCGGTGTGTCGCTCGTGCTCTACGGCATGATCAGCGCTGTGGGCGTCCGCAACCTCATCGAGAACCAGGTCGATTTCCAGAACAACCGCAACGTGCTGGTTGCCGCGCTGGTGCTCGTGCTTTCGCTCGGCATCGCGTACAGCACCGCCGGCGCCATCGTGTTGGAGCTGGGCGGCGTGACCATTTCGCTGTCCGGCATTGCCGTGGGCTCACTGGTGGGCATTGTGCTCAACGCCATCCTGCCGGGTAACGACTTTGAGTTTGATGTCTCCGAGCTTGAGGAGGCTGCTGAGTAGCAGCTGCGTTCAGCTAAAACAAGATATGGTGCCCATGCGTATATGCGTGTGGGCACCATTTTTAATGTGTCAGTATCCAGTGGATGCCGCGGGCCATGCGTAAGTCGGTTTGGGCAAAGTGATTGCCGGGGTTGAGCTCCAGCGTTGTTGGAATGCCGCGCTCGACGAGCAACGCTTCCATCGCGCGTGTGTCGTCGAGTACATGCCGCATCATGCGGTTGGGCGTCTTGGTTTCCTTTTTGCCGAGTGACAGGTAGACGGCTTGCGGGCTGCCGGCAAAAGGGGCCGTGCTGGCACGGTCGACAAAGTCGGGAAACCATAGCGACCCCGATGCGCTCGCGGCGCGGTCAAAGGCGTCGGTTTGCCAGAGGGACCAGAGTGCGAAGAGGCCCGCGAGCGAGTAGCCGGCAATGCCGCGCCAGGTGGGCGGCTGAGGAATCGACGACTCGACCTGGGGGATTATCTGATTCAGCAGCTCATCAAGAAAATCGGCAGCTTGGCCGCCGAAAGGCTCGGCATCGCGTACGGTCCCGTCGCATGCCCAGGGGCTCAGCTCGCGATTCCAATCGAGCCCGCCAATGGTGACGAGGACGAATGGCGGACAGTCGAGCTCTCGGCAACACTTATAAACCTCGCTGCCGTCGCCCACGACCACAGGAAGGTAGATGACAGGCGCGCTTTCCGTATGATTCGAATAAACGGTTATCTGCTTTTGATGCGCTTCCATGACGGGCCTCTCTCAGTGTTGTGATATCGGCAGCCCCAATTGTCGCACGCCAACGTATGCCGGTTGGGCTAGACCAAAGACAATCTCGTGCATCCCCTGCGGACGCATATGGAAAACGCCACCGCCGGAGGGGAGCTCGGCGGTGGCGTTGTTAAACGGTGCTGGGGCTCGGGGCCTTCGCGGGAGCTGCCATGTGCGCAGAGGCGTCTAAGAACGCTTACGGCTCGCCATGGTGCCTGCGGCGATAGCGGCTGTTCCCGCAAGGACGGTTGCCACGATGGCCGCACCCGAGGTGTCGCCGGTTGCCGCGAGCACGCCGGTAGTCTTGGCTTTCGTGGTTGAAGCCGCAACGGCCTTGGTCGGCTTTGAGCCCTCAGGCTTGGGGTTCTGCTTGGACTCCGCGGGCTTGCTTTCTGCGGGCTTGGTCTCGTCGGGCTTGGGGTCTTCCGGCTTGGCTACCTCGGGAGGTGCGATGGTCGTACTTTTGGCGACTGCTTTGATATAGAGGGAGTCGACCGTGGCGTCGCCCGTGCCGATGGCTTGGCCTGCCTCGTAGATGCCGTCACGGAGCTTGCGATAGTCAATGACCTTGCCGCCTTCGGGCGTCTGGATGGCGGCGTTCTCAATCTTGATGGTGCCGATTGTCTTGCCGTCAGCGCTCATGGCACGGGCAAAGATTGCCGCTGTATCTCCTTCGGCCGTTACCTTGCTGCGGATGATCGAGATGACTGCGGGTGTGACGCCC
>DBFOPE010000151.1:0-3740 GCA_048429085.1 Collinsella sp. | reverse complement strand
CACGGGTTCTCAGCGCTCCCCGCTCTCTGTAGCATGCGGACGGCCGACTACTCGTCCCCATCAACGCTTATGCGGAGTATGCTAGCACGTTCCGCGCCGGCGAAAAACCCTCAACACTGGTTTTATACGTTCGAAATTTCTCGCTATTACAGCCCTTCTCTAGGAGCAAAATACCTGAAAGCACTCTATCTCACGAAAGAAGGTACCTATGCGCACAATTGGAATGAGCGACTATACCGTCGGCGAAGACTGCTTTGACGAGCTGCCCGGCGCGCTGGCCGAGTACGGAGCGACCAAGGTCGCGATCATCGGTGGCAAGCGAGCACTGGCCGCAGCACTTCCCGGCATCGAAGCTGCACTGGCAGGTACCGACGTCGAGATTCTGGAGACGCGCGTCTACGGTACCAACAGTACGCGTGCCAATATCGCCAAGGTCGTAAACTCCACCGCCTGCCAGGAAGCCGACGCACTCATCGCCTGCGGCGGCGGTAAGGCGCTCGATACCGTCAAGACGGCGGCCATCGAGCTCAAGAAGATCGTCTTTACGGTGCCGACGATCTGCTCCAACTGCTCCGCCGCTACCGCCATTGCCGTTGTCTACAATGACGACGGCTCGCTCGAGGGCTATTCGTACCCCAACCGCCCCGCGCACATCTTCATCAATCCCAAGATCATCGCCGAGGCGCCAGCGGAGTACTTCTGGGCCGGCGTGGGCGATGCCCTGTCCAAACAGCCCGAGGTCGAGTACGCCACGAGCGCCGGCAACTTGGAGCACACCGCCGGTCTTGGCCTGGCACTCGCCCACACCTGCTCCGAACCGCTGTTTACCTACGGCGTGCAGGGTCTTGAGGATGTGCGTCAGAATCTGTCGAGCGAGGCCGTCAAGCAGATCGCGCTCGACATCGTGGTCAACACGGGCTACGTCTCCAACCTGACCAACCAGAACGATTACTACTACAACTCGAGCGTGGCGCACGCGTTCTACAACGCAACCTGCAGCATTCCGCGTGAGGGCACTTACCTGCACGGCGAGGTCGTGAGCCTGGGCGTACTCGTGCTGTTTGCCTATACGGGCGACACCGAGAACCTTGAGCGCTATGCTGCCTTTAACAAGCAGATGGGGCTGCCCGTGACACTTGAGCAGGTCGGGCTTTCCGAGTCCGATATCCCGGCCCTGTGCGAGTACGCGCACGCCACCAACGAGTGGAAGCAAGGCAACCCGGAGCCCTTCACCGACGAGAAGTTCGCCGCCGCCATCAAGGCCGCCAACGCCTACGGCCACACCCTCTAGGTCTAGCCCAAAACCACCACAAAGTTCACAGGCACCTTTGTGGTGGTTTTTTATTGCTCCAGTATGCTGGGGTCGAACTCACTCGCCGGAATGACGCGGTAGCCGTGACGCAGCAACAGATCAACGAAAACGCCGTTGCCCGCGGTGAGCGTACCGCTAAAGGTGCCGTCGTAGATGTGACCCGCACCGCACGAGGGGCTGCGGTCCTGAAGGATGCACGCGACTATCTCTTCCGGTCCGCCCGCCTGCTCGCACATATCGAGCGCACGTTGGGCACCCAGGCGAAATTCGCGATCAACCGAGATGCCCTCGCAGGTACGAACCTCGCCGTTCACAATCTCGGACGGCTTGCGCGGCGTGGGAAGACCCCCAAAGACCTCAGGACACACCAAGAGGACCTCGGTCCCCGTGCGCTCGCAGGCCTCGACCAACTCTCGATGATAGTTGTCGAGCCCGTTATACTTGCAGCTCTCGCCCATCAAGCAGGCACTTACCACGATCTTCATATACAACTCTCCCTACGCAAAACGCCCCATTTGAGATGGACACTCAAATGGGGCGATTGAGACTGCGCAACCAGTATTACTGCTGCTTCGGCATCAGCGGATTCTCGCGCGTGAGGAGATTCATAAACTCCTCGCCCGTGATCGTCTCCTTCTTGTACAGATAACGAGCCAGCTCGTGGAGCTTGAACTTGTTCTCCTTCAGGATCTGCAGAGCGCGGTCGTGCGCGTCCTCGATCAGCTTGGCGACAATTGCGTCCACGCGCTCGGCCGTACCGGGGGCGCAGGTGAGCGACGTGTCCTGGTTGAGATACGCATTCTGCACGGTACCGAGCGCCATCATGCCAAACTCATCGGACATACCAAAGCGCGTCACCATGTTGCGGGCGAGCTTGGTAGCCTGCTCGATATCGTTGGCGGCGCCGGTCGTCATCTCACCAAAGATGAGCTCCTCGGCGGCACGTCCGCCGCAGTAGACGGCGAGCTTGTCCAGGACCTCCTGGCGTGTGGTCAGGAAGCGCTCATCCTCCTCAACCTGCATGGTATAGCCCAGAGCGCCGCTCGTGCGCGGCACGATGGTAATCTTGGTGACCGGCGCAGACCCCTTCTGGCGGGCGGCGACGATAGCATGGCCGATCTCGTGGTAGGAAACGACCTGCTTCTCGTGGTCGGACAGCACCGTGGACTTACGCTGCTGTCCGGCGATAACGACCTCCACCGACTCCTCAAAATCGTCCTGCGTGGCACGCTTGCGCCCCTCGCGGACGGCACGTAGGGCGCCCTCGTTGATGATGTTGGCCAGGTCGGCGCCCGAGGCGCCGGGCGTGGCGCGGGCAATCGCGGACAGGTCGATCGGTGGCTGCGTCTTCACGCTCTTCGCATGCAGCTCGAGGATGTTCTTACGGCCGGTCAGGTCGGGCAGCTCGACGGGGATGCGGCGGTCAAAACGACCGGGGCGCAGCAAGGCCGGGTCAAGGCTGTCGGGGCGGTTGGTAGCGGCGAGGACGACGATGCCCTTGTGGTTATCAAAGCCGTCCATCTCGGTCAGCAACTGGTTGAGCGTTTGCTCGCGCTCGTCGTTGCCGCTAAAGCCGCCGCCATCGCGCTTCTTGCCGATCGTGTCGATCTCGTCGATAAACACGATGCACGGGGCCTTTTCCTTGGCCTGCTTAAACAGATCGCGAACCTTAGCGGCGCCGCGGCCGACAAACATCTCGACGAACTCAGAGCCCGAAATGCTAAAGAACGGAACGCCCGCCTCGCCGGCAACAGCCTTGGCAAGCAAGGTTTTACCGGTACCCGGAGGGCCGACAAGGAGGGCACCGCGCGGCAGCTTGGCGCCGATCTCCTCGTAGCGCTGCGGCTTCTCCAGAAAGTCGACGACCTCCTTAAGGGATTCCTTGGCCTCTTCCTGGCCTGCAACATCCTTAAAGGTCACGCCCACATCTTTGGAGGCGATAACGCGAGCGCCGGACTTACCCAGTCCGCCGCCGCCAAAGCCACCACCGCCAAAGTTCATCGACGGACCGTCATCGCCCATGGCCTTCTTCATACGGCGGTTGAGCCACCAGCCGATGAGGAAGAAAATCGCCATGGGAAGAATGAGGGTGAGCAGGTAGTAGGTCATCAGACCCGAGTCCTTATCGGGAACGACCGACTCAAGCGAGGCGCCAGATTCAAGCACGCGATCGGTAAAGCCCGCATCATTCGGCACACCGGTCGTCTTGTAGGCGATGTTCTCGTCCTCGCCCTTCTTGGTGTAATAAATGGTGTAATCGTCCGTGTTGTACTCAACCTTGTCAACGCTCTTCTTATCGAGCGCTTTGACAAACGTCGAGTAATCGGTCTTCGTAATCTGCTGCGTGTGACCGATGTTGGGGAACAGAACGGTCGAGAGCACGAGGTAGACGACGAAGGCGATGAGCACGTAGAGGATCATATTCCGT
>DBFOPE010000150.1:0-3714 GCA_048429085.1 Collinsella sp. | reverse complement strand
AAGAACCGGCTTGACGTAGATGCGCGTGGGGGCCAGCAGGGCGTCAGCCAGCGAAGCGCCACCGAGCTCCTCGAGCGGACGGCTCAGCTCCTCGGCCTTAGCGGCGGCCTCGGGCGTACCCGGCTTAATGCCGTCGACGCCAATGACCTTGCGCACGAGCGAGTAGCCGTTGGAGTGCACGCCGGTGGAAGGCAGGCCCAGGATCACATCGCCCGGGCGGACGTTTGCGGGGTCGAGCATCTTGGGACGGTCGACGACACCCACGGTAAAGCCGGCAAGGTCGTAGTCGGCCGGAGCCATGACGCCCGGGTGCTCGGCCATCTCGCCGCCCACGAGCGCGCAGCCCGCGAGCTTGCAGCCGTCGGCCACGCCCTTGATGATCTTTGCCATGTGCTCGGCCTCGATGTGGCCGATGGCAACGTAGTCCAGGAAGAACAGCGGCTCGGCGCCCGAAGCCAAAATGTCGTTGACGCACATGGCGACCAGGTCCTGGCCCACCGTCTCGTGACGGTCCATGATCTGGGCGAGCACGAGCTTGGTGCCCACGCCGTCGGTACCGCTAATCAGAATCGGGTCTTCCATATCCTTAAGCGCGGCGGCCGAGAATAAGCCACCGAAGCCACCGATGCCGCCGATGACCTCGGGACGGTTGGTGTCCTTAACCATTTGCTTAATAGCGTCGACGGCGCGGCCGCCCTCAGCGGTATCGACGCCGGCATCCTCATACGTCACATGCTTGCTGTCGCTCATCTGAGCCTTCCTCTCCCACTACCGTCCGCCGCGCGGGCGCCAAACGGTGCTCATAGTTGCGTTCATTTCGGCGCGCGCCATAACAGCACGCGCCGCCATATCAACAAAACAGCAGGTAAAACCTACCAAAATAAACCTGTCCCTACATGGCAGGTTTTAGGCCTCGCCGTGCTCCTCTTCCCAACTGCGGTCGTCGTATTTCTCGACCACGGCGTCGTCATCAACATGCAGCGGCTTGTCCAGGTTGCGGGGCTTAAAGCCCTCCATGAACTTGTCGCGGCCAAAGCTCTCGGGAATCGCCACGGGGTAGCGGCCGGTAAAGCACGCATCGCAGTAACCGCCTTTGGGCATGACCTTAAGCAGGCCCTCGACCGAAAGGAAGGCCAGCGAATCGGCGCCGATATACTCGCAAATCTCGTCGACCGTCTTGTTGGCGCTGATAAGCTGCGACTGCACGTCGGTATCGATACCGTAGAAGCATGGCCAGATGACCTCGGGCGAGTTGATGCGGATATGAATCTCCTTGGCGCCAGCGTTGCGCAGCATCTTGACGAGCTGCACCATGGTGGTGCCGCGCACGATGGAGTCGTCGATGACGACCAGGCGCTTGCCCTCGATGTTGTCGCGCAGCGGGTTAAGCTTCATGCGCACGCCCATGGCGCGCAACTCCTGCGTAGGCTCGATAAACGTACGGCCCACGTAACGGTTCTTGATGAGGCCCTCGCCAAAGGGAATGCCGCTCTCGTGCGAATAGCCCTCCGCAGGCGGCAGGCCGGAGTCGGGCACGCCGATGACCAGGTCGGCCTCGACGGGCTCTTCGTGTGCCAGCTGACGACCCATGTCGTAACGGCAGGCATAGACGCTCTTGCCGTTCATGATGGAGTCGGGGCGGGCAAAGTAGACCTGCTCAAAGATGCAGTTTGCGGGCTCTTCGGCTGCAGGCACGCCCTGCTCGGATACCAGACCCTCGGCGCTGATGCGCAAAATCTCGCCGGGACGGACGTCACGGACGTACTCGGCGCCCACGATGTCGAGCGCGCACGTCTCGGAGGCAACGACCCAGCCGCCGGCGCGCGTGACATGGACGGCGGAGTCGACCGTCGAGGCACCGTCTTGCGAGGGCAGCTGCGAAACAGAAGCGGCATCGGCCTGGTCCAGACCTTCGTCCACCAGCTTGCCCAGCACGAGCGGGCGAATGCCGTGCGGATCGCGGAATGCGTAGAGCGCCTGCTCGTTGATGAGCGTCATGGCGTAGCCGCCGCACACGAGCTCCATGGTCTTGCGAATGCCCTCGCGCAGATGACCCGTGCGCTGGGTAAAGTAGCCGATAAGCTTGGTCGCGACCTCGGAATCCGAATTGGAGAGGAACGGCACGCCCAGCTCGATCAGCTGGCGGCGTAGCTCGTCGGTGTTGACCAGAGTGCCGTTGTGAGCAAGCGCGATAATGACGCTGTTGATGGTGGAAAGATGCGGCTGCGAGGCTTCCCAGCTCTTGGCGCCGGCGGTGCCATAGCGCACGTGGCCCACGGCCAGCTGGCCGGAGAGCGTCGACAGGTCGGCGTTGGAGAACACACGGTCGAGCAGGCCCAGATCCTTGCGGACCATAACCGTGCCGCCGTCACCCACGGCGATTCCCGCCGATTCCTGGCCACGGTGCTGCAGCGCACGCAGGCCAAAGTACGTCAGTCGAGCCACATCGCGATCGGGCGCCCATACGCCGAAAATGCCACATTCCTCATGCAGCTGGTCGGAGTCCGGATCATACGTCGACATGGTCTTCACCTGTCCCGCGGCGCGCTCGGCCGCACGGATGGTTTCTTGAGACATGGCATCCCCTCAGAGCCTCGTATTTTGGCGTTACCCGCCTTATTATACGCACGGCGCGACGCGCTCCCCAGCGCATGAGCAGCGCTTTTTAAAAGCCCACCGAGCTAATAATCAGTTTTGTTGCCAAACATTTATTTGGCTTCACGACGTGGGTGGCAGTGCCACGCCGACCCTCACTACGCCACGCTTCGCCCGCCGTTAGGACTTACATTGTTGCAATTGGGACGTTCGTCCTGTCTTTTGGCAGGTCGGCGGCGTATCCTTGTACCTACAGCAAAACGAGAAAGGTTATGTATGGATCGAAACGAACTCGACCCCAGCGTCCCCAGCGCCACGGAGGTCAAGAAGATCCCCCTCATCATTAAGGTATACGCCGTCCTGTGCATCCTGTCCGGCGTGGGCACGCTCCCGTCGGTCGGCGCCTTTATGTGGCAGGTCATCACCGCACTCATCAACGGCAACGCCGCCGCCAAGCTCGGCGACAACACGCTCGTCGCGGTCGGACTGATTGTCGCCGGCATCATGCTCTCGGCTGCCAGTGCCGTCATCTTGATCATCTTTGGCCTGGACCTCATCAAGAACCAGCGCCGCAACGCCGCGCGCCTGTCCTATATCCTTATCGCATTTACCGTCGTCGAGCTTTTGGTCGACGTGATGCTCCAGGGTATCGGGCCGTTCTTGCTGCGCCCCGCCATCCAGCTCGGCATCCTCGTTGCGCTTTCGGCCACCGTCGACCCCACGCTTCGTCAGGAGCGCGAACTGCAGCGCCGCCTGCAGGAGATGCTCGATCGCGACGCCGCCGCCGAGGGCATGCTCGGCCGCGATGAGACCGGCGAAGGCTACATCAAGCTCAACTACTTCAACCTGTTCTGGGTATTCCTCGTCTGCTGCGTGCTCGGCCTGATTGCCGAGGACATCTGGCACATGACGGTCGACGACCCAGGCGTCTACCAGGACCGCGCCGGCATGCTGTTCGGTCCCTTCAGCCCCATCTATGGCTTTGGCGCCGTACTCATGACCATGGTGCTCAACCGCTTCTATAAAAAGAACCCCATCATCATTTTCCTGGTAAGCGCTGTGCTCGGCGCGAGCTTTGAGGTGTTCGTGGGCTGGTTTATGCAGACCTCATTTGGCGTG
>DBFOPE010000149.1:0-18887 GCA_048429085.1 Collinsella sp. | reverse complement strand
GAAAAAGATCAAGCTGCTCACGTCGACGGTGCTCCACTGGGAGGATGGCTCGGACGAGACCACCTACGACCACTGGATGAACGGCGCTATCAAGAACAACTACACGCGCGAGGTCGCCCAGAAGATTTGGGACGATGTTCTCGAGTTCGCATCTTACGCCTTTAACAAGTCGCACTCCGCCGGCTACGCCATCCTGGTTATGCAGACGGCATGGCTTAAGGCGCACTATCCGCACGAGTACATGGCGGCCGTTCTGACGTCCTACACGGGCAAGACCGACAAGATCGTTCACTACGTCTCGGCGTGCCGTCACGACGGCATCCCCGTGCTGTCGCCAGATGTCAACGAGTCCGGTACCGAGTTCACGGCTACCAAGGAAGGCGTGCGTTTTGGTTTGGCCGGCATTCGCGGCGTGGGCACCGGCGTGGCGCAGGCGATTATCGCCGAGCGCGAGGCGGGCGGCCCGTTTAAGACACTGCACGACTTTGTCGAGCGCGTGGACTCGAGCCAGGCCAACCGTCGCGTGATCGAATCGCTCATCAAGGCAGGCGCCTTCGACTCCACGGGGTATCCGCGTCGCCAGATGATGCACTTTGTGGACAAGAACAACCCCGAGAACATCATCGATGCCGCTGTGAAGCGCCAGAAGGATCGTGCGAGCGGTCAGACGTCGTTCTTCGATATGTTTGGCGACGTTGAGGGCTCGGGCTTTGAGGTGAGCGTGCCCGATCCGGATGGCCAGGAGTGGGACCGCCACCTTAAGCTGAGCCAGGAGAAGGAGGTTCTGGGCATCTATGTCTCGGACCACCCGCTGCGCCCGTTTGAGTATGCGCTCAGTAAGGCGCGCGACTTCTCGTTCTCGCAGATCGATACCGGCTACGAGGTGCAAAACCCCACGGGCGGTACCATCAACCAGGAGATTCCCGAGGGCAAGGCGCTGTGGTGGGCCGGTATGGTCTCGAGCGTGTCCAAGCGCGTAACCAAAAACGGCGACCCCATGGGTATTGTGCAGCTCGAGGACATGGAAGGCGAGGCCACGGTCGTGGTGTTCCCCAAGACCTACAAGGAGGCCGAGGGGTACCTGTACGGCGAGGTCGATCCCGAGACCGGCGCGCAGCTGTCCGATGCGTTTGTGCGCATTAAGGGCAAGCTCGAGCGCTCGGACCGCGGCGACCAGATCATCGCGCAGGAGATCGTGCCGCTGGAGCTCAACGAGGAGAACAACAAGCCCAAGGTGTTTGAGGTCATGGTGCCCAACAGCCGCTTTAGCCAGGGCAATATGGCGCGTCTTGCCACGGTGCTTACCGCCAACCCGGGCGGCGACCGCGTGGAGATTTTTATCGAGCAGGTGGACGGGCGTGTGCTGCGTGCCGAGGTGCCGGCCAAGGTCAACGCACGCTCGATTCCGCTGTTGGCCGAGGCAAAGGCCATCGTCGGCAATCAAGGCCGCGTGACGGTGATCTAAGATGATTTTTCTGGGACGGGGATTAAAAAATCATTTTGGGTGACGTGTGGCGGAAGACCAGTCTTTCTGGGACGGGAATGATTTTTTCATCCCCGTCCCAGAAAAATCATTTGGCATGCGAGATTGGAGGAAGTGATGGCGCAGGGGACGTTTGCGCAGGCGCTTCGTAAGGAGGCGGCGCTCAGCAGTACCTTTATGAAGGGGCGCTCGCTCATGCTCAACGGCGCCGTGCTGTCGTTTGAGGACTCCGGCTCGCGCTTCTCCAAAAATGTGACTATTGAGGGCACGGTGCGCGGCTCGCGCGGCGACCTGTACAAGACGCACGTGGCGCTCGACATGGACGAGCACGAGGTTGTCGACTACGACTGCGATTGCCCCGCCGCCTTCCGCTATTCCGGCATGTGCAAGCACGCTATCGCCACGGCGCTGGCGTATCTGGATGCCAGTGGCGCCGAGCCCGTCGAGGGCTTGCGTACGCCGGTCCGCACGTTTACGGCACCGCCCGCACAGTCAAAGCAGCCCACACACCCCGCGCCCACCGCATCTGCGGTCAACCCCAATTTTCCCTTCCCGGCACCCGTCCCCACGAGCCCGAGCCTTGTGGCGGCGCTTTCCGATCTTTCGGACGCGCGCATGGACGAGCTCGTGGCTATGCGTCGCAAGTTCGCCAGCACCATTGACCCCGATGCGCCCAAGGCAGTGCTGGAGCCCTCGCTGGTGCCGTACTACAATCCGCTGTTTGCCGATCGTTTTAACTGGGCACTCGAGTTTCGCATTCGCTGCGGTTCGGTGTCCTACGTGGTTAAGGATATCGACGGCATGGCCGATGCCTATGTGCGCGGCGGTACGTTCTCCTATGGCAAGAAGCTTACGTTTGTCCATGTGCCCGAGGCATTCGATGACGTGTCGACAAAGCTGCTTGACTTTGTTGCAATGACGGTCGCCTACCTAGGTGATATTACGAGCTCGCGCTCGGCATCGTACGACTTTGCCCGCAGCGGCTTTGTCGCCGAGCGTCAGTTGCCGGTATCCGAGTATTCCGTCGTGTCCGTGCTGGACCTGCTGCGTGGCAGGACCCTGTCCTTTGAGCCTGCTTGGTCGCGGGGGACGACGACGCATCGCGCCTACGAGGTGGCGGTCGAGCCGTCGCCGCAGGGGGAGGGCGAAGTCCCGGCCAAGCGCCCGCCGCTCCTTGCCGCCAAGATTGCACCGGCGGCGGGAGGCAGCTACGACTTGCGTCTGCCGGCCGATACGTATTGCTTTGTCGCTGGTGACGCAGCCTATCTGGTCGATACGCGCCGCGCACGCCGTAGCGACACGGCGTTTGCCCAGCATGCGGCACCGTTCCTATCGCACTTGTTGCCCTGCCGCACGCCGGTCCATATCGCCGCCGACCAGGTGGGCGAGTTCTGCCGCATGGCGCTGCCTATCTTGCGCGACTACACCGACCTGACCGCTCCCGCCGCGCTCGACGCCGTGGCGCCCGAGCCGAGCTTTGCCATGGCGATCGGCGTCGACGATGGTCTTGTGACCTGCAAGATTACGGTGACCTACGGCGATTGGTCGGCAGATCTCTTTAGTCTTGGTGCTCCGGGCAGTCCCTTCGAAGAACAACGCCCCGGCGTTCCGCCCCGCGATACGGTGGCGGAGTTTCGCGTTATGGACACGGCTGCCCTGTACTTCGATTTCTACGAGGGCGGCCTGGCATTTGAGGAGCGCGATGACGCCCGCCTGTTCCACTTGCTGACCGAGGGCCTGTCTGCCCTGTCCGAACTGGGCGAGATCATGCTCAGCGATCGCCTGCGCCAGATCTCGGTCCGTCCTGCGCCCAAGCTTTCGGTGCGTGCGACCGTCAAGAGCAACTTGCTCGACGTCGAGCTGGGTGCGAGCGGGCTTTCAGCGGCTGACCTTGCCATCTATCTCGATTCGTATAAGCGCCACCAGACGTTTGCGCGCCTTACGTCCGGCGACATCGTTCGCCTGGACGAGGGCGCTCGTGCCGCGTTTGGTCTTGCCGAGGACCTGGGCGTCGATGCCGTCGACCTGCTCGACGGCGTGTCGCTTCCCGCCTCGAGCACCCTTTTTGTCGACAGCATGCTCGCGCGCACGCCGGCGCTCGAGGCCGATCGCGACGCCGCGTTCCGCCGCACCGTCGAGCGTCTGGACACGCTCGGCAAGATGGACTTTACGGTGCCCGCCTCGCTCAAGGCTACGCTGCGTGGCTACCAGGTCGACGGCTATCAGTGGCTCGGCTCGCTTGAGCACTTGGGCCTCGGCGGCATCTTGGCCGACGATATGGGCTTGGGCAAAACGCTGCAGATGATCGCACATATCCTGGCGCGCGTGGAGGCGGGGGATACCAAGCCCACGCTCGTGGTATGCCCCGCGTCGCTCGTGTACAACTGGGCTGCCGAGTTGGAGCGCTTTGCCCCCTCGCTTGATGTGTGCGCCATCGTGGGCGCCAAAGCCCAGCGTCGCGTGCAAATTGCCGGCGCAGCCGAGCACAACGTGGTCGTGACGTCGTATGACCTCATGCGCCGCGACATCGACGAATACATCGAGCAGGACTTTACCCGCGTGGTGCTCGACGAGGCCCAGTACATTAAAAACCCGCTCACCCAGGTGGCGCGCGCCGCCAAGCGCCTGCCGGCCGGCGTGCGCTTTGCCCTGACGGGCACGCCCATCGAAAACCGCCTGTCCGAGCTCTGGAGCATCTTCGACTTTTTGATGCCGGGCCTTCTGGGCACGCGCGACTCATTTGCCAAGCGCTTTGAAAGTCCCGTCGAGCATGCTGAGGGCGATAGTGCCGCTCGTCTGCAGGCGCTCGTATCGCCGTTTGTGCTGCGTCGCGTCAAGGAAGAGGTGGTGGCCGATCTGCCCGAGAAGATCGAGGATACGGTGATGGCGCAGCTTACCGGCGAGCAGCGCAAGCTCTACCTGGCCAACCAGGACCGCATTGCCCAGCAAGTGCAGCACCGCGAGGCCGGGGAGTTTAAGAAAGACAAGCTCAAGGTACTTGCCGAGCTCACCAAGCTGCGTC
Organism: Collinsella sp.; assembly: GCA_048429085.1. GTDB lineage: Bacteria > Actinomycetota > Coriobacteriia > Coriobacteriales > Coriobacteriaceae > Collinsella. The sequence continues at coordinate 14,382 of DBFOPE010000149.1, read as the reverse complement.
AGATCTGCTGCGACCCGCATCTGCACTATGCGGACTACAAGGCGGGAAGCGCCAAGCTCGATACGTGCATGGAGCTCGTTCACGGCGCGCTTGACGGCGGTCGCCGCATCTTGCTGTTCAGCCAGTTTACGGGCATGCTCGATATCATTGGCAAGCGCCTGGTCAAGGAGGATATCGCCTTTCTTAAGCTTACGGGTGCATCGTCTAAGGAGAGTCGCGCCAAGATGGTTGCGCAGTTCCAGGCGGGCGAGGTGCCGGTGTTCTTGATTTCGCTCAAGGCGGGCGGCGTGGGCCTTAATTTGACGGCTGCCGACGTGGTCATCCACTACGACCCGTGGTGGAACGTGGCGGCGCAGGACCAGGCGACCGACCGCGCCCACCGCATTGGCCAGCAGCACACCGTGACCGTGTACAAGCTCATTGCCAAGGACACGATCGAGGAGCGCATCATGCAGATGCAGGAGTCCAAACGCGATCTGGTCAACAGCGTGCTCGGCGGCGACGGCATCTCGTCGGCGCTGTTCACACGCGAGGATGTTCTGGCACTGCTCGGCGGCGACGGTCGCTAGCCCGCTCGAGTGGGGCCGCCAGGGCGGATAGTACGCGCCGCCCCACCGTTCCCGCCCGTTATGTGTTCATTTGCCATGCCGTGGATGGTTCGCCTGCCTTTGGGCATAAGAAGCATCAGGAATATTGGCACATCAGCAAAGGAGAACATCATGGCGAAATTCTTTAAGGACCCCGACGGTAAGCTCATCGCTGCCCTTGGCGACGGCGTTGCGACCCCTGCCGGTTGCACGGAGCTGACCGCAAACACCGAGGATGCGGCACACGAGAAGCACGTGCCTGTTGTCGAGATCGAGCGCGACGGCCACGTCATTCGCGCACGCGTGGGCTCGACAGAGCACCCCATGCTGCCCGAGCACTACATCGAGTGGATCGCGCTTGAGGCCGAGGGCCGCCTGGAGGTCCATTACCTTGAGCCCGGCATGAAGCCCACGACGTTTTTCGCTGGCGGCTCCAAGACCGGTACCGTCTATGCCTACTGCAACCTGCACGGGTTGTGGTCCGCGACGTTCTAGGAGCGCGCCCCCGCTCGGGGTATCATAGCTAGCATATGCACATGCGAGCGCCGGCTGCATTATGCGGCCGGCGCTTTTACTACGACAACGACGATTTACGACGGAAAGGGCTGGGCCATGAAGCTCGCACTTGCACAGATCGATATGCGCCTGGGTGACATCGAGGGCATTTGCGGCCGCATCGAGGACCAGGCTCGCCTGGCTCATGAGCGCGGCGCGCGCGTGCTGTGCGTTCCGGCTCCGCTCTTTATGGGTGCCATGCCGGGCAGCCTGGTGGGCGCTGCCGATTTTGAGCACGATATGCTGACGGGCTTGACGGGCGTTGCCGAGCGCATCCAAGAGCTCGACATGATCTGCATCGTGCCCTCTGCGGTTTCGTTTGAGGGCCAGCCCCTGCTCGACTACATGATGCTTAAGGATGGCCGCGTGGTGCCTGCGCGCGCAAGCATCGCCCTGCAGCGTGGCGAGAGCAACGACGCGCGTTGGGCGCCTCCGGTGTTTGACGTGGACGGCGTGCGCATCGCCGTGGTGTTTGACCTGGACCGCGAGCTCGAAATGCTGCCGACCGGTGTCGACCTCATCGCCTATTTCCAGTTCAACGCGTTTGACATGACCGATCGCGAGACGGCCGCCATTGCCGCCGTGCGCAGCGGTGCCTACCGCAAGATCGCGTCCAAGCGCAGCGTATGGTTTGCCTGCATGGCGCCGATTGGTGCCTATGACGAGTCGGTGTATACCGGCGGATCGTTTGTGCTCGACGATTGCGGCCGCGTGGTGGCCCAGGCGCCGTGCTTTGAGGAGAGCCTGCTGGTTCAGGAGATTCAGCGCGGCGTGATGCTCGATGCCCTGGAGGACCACGAGCTGCCCGAGTTTCGTTCCGAGGAGTGGCTGTGGCAGGCGCTGGTGCTTGCCGTACGCGACAATGCCCGCGCCCGCGGCGCTTCGCGTGCCGTGGTGGCGCTCGAGGGCGATTTGCCGTCGTCCCTGTTGGCGGCGCTTGCCGTCGATGCCTTGGGTCCGCGTAATGTGATTGGCCTGGTGCTGGGGCGCAATCGCATCTTTACGCCGGCGCAGGAGGAGGCCGAAGCCGCCCGTTGTTCCGCTGTTCGCTCAATCGCCGAGCGCTTGCACATTCGCACCGTCGAGCGCGATTCGCCGGATGTGGCGCGCGTGCTCGACCGCGACGTGTCGGCGGGCGACGCCGAACGTCTGCGCTCGCGTGCGTTGGGCCTGATGCTCGAGGATACGGCGCTCGAGCTGGGCGCTACGGCGCTGAGCCCGCTTTCCAAGACTGAGTACGCGCTGGCGGCGCCCGCGCTGTCCGGCGGCTACCAGGGCGACTTTGCGCCCTTTGGCGATGTGTATCTGTCGACGCTCGAGTTTGTGGCACGCGTGCGCAACCGCGCCTCGGCCGTGGTGCCCCAAAAGCTCGTGACGCTCAACGCGGTGGAGGATTGCATGGATCGCGTGCTGGCGCAGGCGCTCTCGACGCTCGCCGGTCCGGTTGATATGCTCGATCGCGCGGCGCAGCTGCTTGGCGGGCTTGAGCCGGGCGAGGTCGATGGTGCGCTCGAGTCGCACGTGGACCGCAACCGTCCCTTTGACGACATCCCGATGGCCGCCGCCAAGCCCGAGGCCTGCTCGCTGCTGCTGATGCTCGTGCGCCAGGGTGAGGCTGCCCGTCGCATGCTACCGACGGCGCCGATCGTTTCGGCCCGTTCGTTTGCCGAGCGCGCCTGGCCGTACATGCTTGCGTGGTCCGATCTGGGGCTCAACGGTAAGGAGCGCATGACGGTTGATTCGCTGGCACGCGCCGAGGTGCGCCGCTTTGCCGACGACGATACGAGTGACCGCATGCGCGGCGAGATGATGGGCCTGTTGGGCGAGCTGTTGGGTATTTCGCCTGAGCAGATGGAAGAGCTGCGCTCTGAGGACGGTCAGCGTCGTTTGCACGAGGGAATGAAAAAGTTCGAGGGCGAGGTTCAGGACGCCATCGACAAGATGATGGGCGGCCAGGGCGGACCACAGGGTGGGCCCCAGGGAGGTCCGATGCCGCATCCGCCGGTGGATCCCCGACAGTTCCCGTTCTTCTCGCAGAACTAACTATGGGATGGGATTCGCTCCCAACCCCGATACTTCAACTAAGCGTCTTGGCCCCGTTGTGTTATTCTAGAACAGACGTTCGTGAATGATGCGCGGGGCCTTGCCTTGCGCTGTGCTTGTGGCGAGGGGAGGTCGGCTTGGTTATCTTGGGTATCGACCCTGGTTTGGCCCATACGGGCTGGGGGATTATCGAGGAGCGGCGTGGCGAGGTTCGCTGCCGTGCCTACGGTTGTATCGAGACCAGCGCGGGCAGCCCGCTCGCGGTGCGCCTGTCGCATATCGCCCGCGACCTCAAGGGCGTCGTCGAACGCTACCGTCCCGATACCGCTGCCATCGAGAGCATTTACTTTGGCGCCAACGTCCGCTCGGCCATCCCCACGGCGCATGCCCGCGGTGCTGCGCTCGTGGCGCTTTCGGAGTGCGCGCTCGAGATTGGCGAATACACGCCCATGCAGATCAAGCAAGCCGTGGTGGGCACGGGCGCTGCGGATAAACGGCAGGTTGCCTACATGGTGCGCACGCTCACGCAGCTCGATCACGATCCTCACCCAGACCATGCCGCCGATGCCCTGGCCTGCGCCATCTGTCACGTTAACCTAAGCCGCACCCGGGCGCTTACCGGCGGCGAGTTCTATCAACAGAGAGGAACCGGATACTGATGATCTCTCAGCTCCATGGAACGCTTGTCGAGGCCACGATGAGCTCGGCCGTCGTCGATGTATCGGGCGTGGGCTTTGAGCTCGGTATTTCGGGCAGCACTGCCGCCACGCTGCCTACGCCCGGCGGTGAGGTTCGCCTCTATACCCGCATGCAGGTGCGCGAGGACGCCATGACGCTTTTTGGCTTTGCCTCCAAGGACGAGCGCACGATGTTCGATCGGCTCGTTTCCGTCTCGGGCGTTGGCCCGCGCTTGGCGCTCGCCGTGCTCTCCACCTATACCGTGGGGCAGCTGTATTCCCTGGTGATGGCCGAGGACGACAAGGGCATGGCCAAGGTTCCCGGTGTGGGCAAAAAGACCGCCCAGCGCCTTATCTTGGAGCTCAAGAGTACCTTTGCCAAGGACAAGGGCTTTGTTCCGGTCGACGTAATCCCCGGTCAGGTTGCGATGCCGGTTCCCGCTGCCGCTCCCTCGGCAATCGATGACGCCCGCGCGGCGCTCCTTTCCATGGGCTTTAGCCCGCAGGAGACCGAGGTTGCCCTGAGCGGGTATGATGAGCAGGATATGCGTGTCGAGGATTTGCTCGGCGCGGCGCTTAAGCGACTCGGAATGGATGCGTGATGTGGGAAGCCGATGACTCTCAGGACCTGTGGGCGATGCCCGGCAACTCGCCGGCGGCATCGATGGCGCACGGTGAGCGCATGGTGGGCTCGGAGCTGACGCCCGAAGACCTCGATGTCGACCGCACCTTGCGCCCCCAGCGTCTGGATGACTACTGCGGTCAGGAGCACATCAAACAGAGTCTGCGCGTGCTCATCGAGGCAGCGCAGAGCCGTGGCGAAACGCTCGACCACGTGATTTTCTCGGGCCCTCCAGGTCTGGGCAAGACCACGCTGGCCACGGTTATCGCCAACGAGCTGGGCGCTCAAATTAAGACGACGAGCGGTCCGGCCATCGCGCGCACCGGCGACCTGGCTGCCATCCTTACCAACCTGCAACCGGGCGACGTGCTGTTTATCGACGAGATCCACCGCCTCAACCGCTCGGTCGAGGAGGTCCTGTATCCTGCGATGGAGGACTTTGCGCTCGATATCGTGATCGGCAAGGGTCCGGCGGCGCGCTCGATTCGCCTGGACATCCCCAAGTTCACGTTGGTGGCGGCAACGACTCGCTCGGGCATGTTGACCGGCCCGCTACGTGACCGTTTTGGCATTTCATATCGCCTGGATTACTACACCGTTGAGGAACTCGCCCAGATTGTGACACGCTCGGCGACCATTCTGGGTGTGACGATCGACCATCCCAGCGCGCTCGAGATCGGCTCGCGCTCGCGCGGTACGCCGCGTCTTGCCAACCGTCTGCTCAAGCGCGTGCGCGACTACGCGCAGGTGCGCGGCAACGGTCCCATCGAGCTCGATATCTGCCGCCAGGCGCTCGAGTTCTTTGAGATCGATGAGCTTGGTCTGGACTGGATGGACATTCGAATCTTGGAGACGCTTGCCAAGACGTTCTCCGGCCGTGCCGTTGGCTTGACCACGCTTGCCAGTGCGGTGGGCGAGGACCCGGGTACGCTTGAGGATGTCTACGAGCCCTATCTGCTGCAGTGCGGATTGATGATTCGCACACCGCAGGGTCGCCAGGCAACGCTTCGCACATTCGAGCATTTGGGTATTGAACCGACCCTGTAGTAATGGGCTTGTTTTAGCGCATCTGTAGGCTATCGCTGAGCATTGGATAAACATATCGCCATTCATCGGTTACGGGTGTTTTACTATTGCGCGCCCGTGCTATGCTGAATTGGTCTTTTTCTCATCCGGTAACGAAAGGACCGCCCATGCCTACTGACATCGAAATCGCACGTTCCGTCACGCCGCTGCCCATTACCGAGGTGGCTAAGAACGCCGGCGTCGACGTAAAGCACCTGATTCCGTACGGCTTCGACAAGGCTAAGGTCGACTATTCGCTGCTCAACGAGCCGACCGATCACCAGGCCAAGCTCGTCCTCGTGACCGCCATCAACCCCACGCCCGCTGGCGAGGGCAAGACCACCACGACCATCGGTCTGGCCGATGGCCTGCGCCGTCGCGGTGTCAAGAGCGCTGTGGCCCTGCGCGAGCCCTCGCTCGGCCCCGTCTTTGGCGTCAAGGGCGGCGCCGCCGGCGGCGGTTGGGCCCAGGTCATCCCCATGGAGGATATCAACCTGCACTTTACCGGCGACTTCCATGCTATTGGCGCCGCCAATAACCTGCTGGCTGCCATGCTCGACAACCATATTCAGCAAGGCAACCAGCTCGGTATCGATGTTAAGCGCATCACCTGGAAGCGCGTCGTCGACATGAACGACCGCCAGCTGCGCCACGTTATCGACGGCATTGGCGGCAAGGCTCAGGGCGTGCCGCGCGAGGACGGCTTCGATATCACCGTTGCCTCCGAGGTCATGGCGATCCTGTGCCTGTCCACGAGTATCAATGACCTCAAGGAGCGCCTGGGCGAGATCGTCGTCGGCTACAGCTTTGCCGGCGAGCCCGTCCGCGCCCGCGACCTCAAGGCTCAGGGCGCCATGGCTGCGCTGCTTAAGGATGCGCTCAAGCCCAACCTGGTGCAGACGCTTGAGGGTACGCCCGCGTTTGTCCACGGCGGCCCCTTCGCCAACATCGCCCACGGCTGCAACTCCATCATGGCTACGCGCATGGCTATGCGCTTTGGCGATGTCGCCATTACCGAGGCCGGTTTCGGCGCCGATTTGGGTGCCGAGAAGTTCCTCGACATCAAGTGCCGCATGACGGGCGTCCGCCCCAGCGCCGTCGTGATTGTCGCCACCGCCCGCGCGCTTAAGTACAACGGCGGCGTTGCCAAGGCCAACCTTAACGACGAGAACCTCGAGGCCCTCAAGGCCGGCATGCCCAACCTGCTGCGTCACGTTGACAATATCCAGAACGTCTATGGTCTTCCCTGTGTGGTCGCCATCAACCGCTTCCCGACGGACACTGAGGCCGAACTCGAGCTCATCGAGTCCGAGTGCCAGAAGCTCGGCGTTAACGTTAAGCTGTCCGAGGTTTGGGCCAAGGGCGGCGAGGGCGCGCTCGAGCTGGCCGATGAGGTCATGCGCCTGATCGAGCAGCCAAGCGAGCTCAAGTTTGCCTACGAGGACGGCGCCGATGTGGCAGACGCCCTCGAGGCCGTTGCCACCAAGGTCTACCGTGCCGATGGCGTCGACTTTACGCCGGCTGCCAAGCGTCAGCTCGCCGAGCTGCGCGAAAACGGCTTTGGTAACCTACCGGTGTGCGTCGCCAAGACCCAGTACAGCTTTAGCGATAACGCCAAGGCCCTGGGCGCTCCTGAGGGCTTCCGCATCACCGTGCGTGAGCTCAAGGTTTCCGCCGGTGCCCACTTTGTGGTCGCGCTGACCGGCAGCGTTCTGACCATGCCGGGCCTGCCCAAGGTCCCCGCGGCCGAGAACATCGACGTCGATAACGACGGCAACATCACCGGCCTGTTCTAAGCCTGCTGTCCATAGCTGCTTGATTGCCCCGCCGCGCCCCCATGGCCTGGCGGGGCTTTTTGATCCTTAGGCCCGCGCATGTCTTGTAGATACCGACGGCCTTTGCCCATCATAGGCTTTTGCGCGGGTAGAATGCATGGATAACTTGATGCTTACAGGCGACGGAAAGGAAACGTTGCATGGACCAGGACAAGACGACCGTGATGGGCGGATATGGTTCCGCACAGGCTGACGGCAGCGCCGATGCGACCCGTATAGTGCCGAATCTCGGCAATGCTGCTCCCGATGCGACGCAGCCTTCTGCCGAACCCACACGGGTTATGGGCTATGGCGATACACCGCGGGATCCGTTTGATTATGCACCGCAGGACCCGTATGGTAATGCGGCGCCGGACCCGTATGGCAATGCGGCGACAGATGCTTATAACAACCTGCCGCAAAATCCCATTCCGCAGCCTCAGCAGACGACGTATATGCCGCGCACGGCACAGGCCCAGCCTCGATATGAGTCGCGCGATCCGTATGCGCGCCAGCCCTATCGCGAGTACCCCAAGTCGATTCCGCAATATGGTGAGGACGAGGAAGAGACGCCGTCGCGTTCGTCGAGTGTGATCAAGAAGATCCTCATTGTGCTGGCGATCTTCTTTGCCCTCTCGATTGTGTTTGCCATCGTGTCGGGCATGCTCAACAGGCGAGGGAGTTCAACGGCCGATACCACTGCCGAGCAAACCGAGTCCGCCTCGTCTAGCACCGTCGATCTGAGCGATATCCCGGAGCAGTACTGGTCCAACGCCAAGAAGCTCCTCAAGTCGCGCGGGGCCGATCTTTCGAATGCTGTGATTCTGACTGACGACGGCTCGACGCCTGTTGTCGATGCCAACTGGGTTGTTACTTCTGCCTACTATAACGACAGCGGTAACCTCGAAATTCAACTCACGCACAAGAACAGCTCGGGCAACTCGTCCGACGGTCAAAGCGGCACCGACAATTCGAGCTCCAACACGCTGGAGGACCTGAGTAATAAGGCGCAGGAGTTAGGAGACAAGGCCCAACAATTGGGCGACACGGCTCAGAACCTCGGCGATACCGCGCAGAACCTGGGCGATATGGCTACCAATGCTTGGGACGCGCTGCAAAACGGCATTTCGGGCGCACAGGGAAACTAGCGGCCGAGCGGCTAGAGCCTTAGCGGTACAAACAAAAACGGGACGCAGGAATGCGTGACCGGACGCATAGGCGCGTTGGTCGGCGGTCCTGCGTCCCGTTTTGCTGTCGATTACAACTGCTCTGCCGGACGTTCGGGCGAGCTAAAGCCGGAGTCAAACGTGACGACGCATGATGCATCGGGCCGGCGCTCGTGCACGATGCGCGTGACGAGCTCCAGCAGCTCCTCGTCGGATATGTCAAAGCCGTCGGGACGCACCAGGTCAAACGAAACAAAGCCGTCGTGCTCGTGCAAGTCGTGGATGGAAAGCGCGGGGTCGATCTGCGCTACGCCGCGCTTGACCCAGCCGCGCAAGTCATCGCCGGTTGTTGCAATGGGGTCGCAGTGCAACGTGATGGCGATGCCCATCTGGCGTTTGATGTCGTGTTCGATGGTGTCCAGAATCTCGTGGTGCTCAAAGGCATCGCCCTCGCCGGGCATTTCCACGTGTGCGCTGGCAAACTGGCGGCCGGGGCCGTAGTCGTGCACCATGAGGTCATGAGTGCCCAGGACCTGGGGGTACGACATGATCCTGTCGCGGATTTCCTGGACGAGCTTGGGGTCGGGCGCTTGTCCCAGCAGCGGGCTGATGGCGTCGCGCACCAGGCCCAGGCCGCTGATGCAGATAAAGATGCCCACGCCCAGGCCCGCCCAGCCATCGAGGTCAAAGCCGGTCGTCTGCGAAATAAGCGCCGCCACCAAGACCGAGCCCGAGGTGATGACGTCGTTTTTGGAGTCCTGCGCCGTGGCGATGAGCGTCTCGGAGTCGATGCGATTCCCCAGCGTGCGGTTGAATGCAGCCATCCAGAGCTTAACGAGCATGGACGTAGCCAGTGCCGCAAGGGAAACGAGCGTGTAGGCGGTGGGGGAGGGCTTGATAATCTTGGTAACGGACTCGAGCACCAGGTTGATGCCGACGGCACAAACGAGGACGGCGACAAACAGGCCGGCGAGGTATTCGTAGCGGCCGTGGCCATAGGGGTGGCCTTCGTCAGCCGGGCGACTGGCAAGTCGGAATCCGAGCAGGCTCACAATGTTGCTCGACGCATCGGAGAGGTTGTTGAAGGCATCGGCGATAAGCGAGACGGAGCCGGCGAACAGGCCCGCGATGCCCTTGGCTAGGCACAGGGTAATGTTGAGGCCAATGCAGATGAGGCTTGCGGCAAAGCCCGCGTTGGTGCGACAAGTTGTATCGACCGGCTCGTCCTCGTTGCCGGGAACAAGCGTATGGACCAGCCGATTTACAAATAGCATGGCGTATCTCCTCGCATCCTCGTTTAAGGGGATAGTGTAGCTCGCATGAGCGCACCGTGCGCCGATGCTCAGAAAATGCAGCAATGGTCTGCTCGAGCTAACGAGCGGCCCTTCTTGTCCGACCGGGTGCTCCATTTTGGGCCACATGGGTATGGGCATGTGCCTGCCTGCCCGACATACTTAATGTTGACAGCCCCTGTGCAAAGGAGGACGTTTCTATGGACGAGATGTTTGCCATTAAATGCCAAAACTGCGGCGGCCCTATGTACTCACACCAGGCTAAACGCAGCTTTGAGTGCGCCTATTGCGGCACGGTCGTTCCGTGGCAGGCCGATGCGGGGGAGCCCAAGAGCGCCCTGGGCATTCGCCATACGCCGCTGACGGTTGTCGATGGGCTACTTAAGCTCACCAATGTGTCGCAACTCGAGCGCCCGGAGGACCCGGACTGGTATTTCTTTAATTCACACTGGCGCAATCAGTCGGTTCTGGAGCATCTGCTGTGGGAGGACCGCGGCACGGCGCAGGAGTTCCAAGAAGCCACGCACGTGAGCATTCCCTGCCCCTTCTGCGGCGCGTCCTTTGAAGGCGAGTCCACTCAGCGCGTGTTTGAGTGCCCGTCCTGCGGAAATAAGATCGGCGTTGCCGACCTACTCAAGCCCGGTACCTTTAGCAAGCGTCTGACCATGGGCGTTGGTGCCGAGTACGTGCCTGAGCAGGGTATTCCTTGCGAGATAACGCCGCAGCAGGCACGTGCCAACGCGCTGCAGTTGGTGCGCCAGTATCCCGATGCCTTTGCCGGGCACGACGTGGAAGACGCGATTCAAAATGACATGATGCTCTTCTACTTCCCCATGGCGCTCGCGGATTTGCGCATGATGGCGTCCTTCCCGGGCAAGGGGCTGAGCAAGGAGACCCTGGTGTACTACGAGGTGCTCGACTGGGCGTATCCGCGGGCAAACTACCTGGACGTTCGCCTTATGGGCATTTTGGAGCCGTGGGACTTTGCCAAGGTTGGGCCGTTTGACCCGGCCATGCAGGAAGGCGACTTCCGCGTTGTCTCCGTCGATGCGTCTACCAAGGACCAGGTGGTCATTGATAAGCTGGCGCTCGACATTGCCGGCAACGATGCCGAGGCGGTGCTGGGGCTCAATAAAAAGAGCATCCGCACCTGGGCGCGCAAGGCTCGCAAGCATAAGGACGGCCTGGTGATGGTACCGGTCTACTTTGTCGATCGCCCAGCGACGGACAGCCGCGATGGCGAGCAGGTGCGCATTGCCGTAAACGGCCAGACGGGCCGCGCGGCCGCGGTGGTGTTTAGCGACAAGCGTGAGACGCATGTGGTGGCGTCGCTCAATCCGAGCCTGCATCTGTCCGGAGAAAGCACCGTGCACGCCACGCCCATCGAGGTCAAATACGTTAAATCGCCCTTCCTATACCAGATCGTGCGTCGTGGAGACGGCGAACAGCCGCGTCAGGTGGCAGCGGTTGCCGAGGGTTCCTACCGAGAAGAAAAGCCCAAACGCCGCGGTCTGCTGGGTGCGCTATTTGGGAAGTAGGGAAGCGCAGCCGGTTGGCGCTGCGATGCGATAGCTAGAGGAACGGGGCAGCTCGCAGGAGTGCGGACTGTCGTCTGATTGTTTGAGGGTGCCAGATGTAAATAATCGGTGGAACAGCTGTAAAAGAGCCTTTCCACTGGGTAGAATCAAGTTGTGCCGCGGAACCCGCTCCTCAGCGCTTAAACTTCGGAGACGCGGGCAACGCAGGTATTATCGTCTAGGGCCGGCTGCAACCGGTCCTTTTCTATGACTCCCTTCGCTATCCGTTACTGCTTATATTCCCGCCAGATCGCGTAGAGGTTCCGGGCAATGCCGGTCACGTACATCGAGAGGCGCAGGATTTCAAGAAACAAGTCCATAGGCTTCACCCCAATCGGAGATCGGAGCGCTGCCCGCAGGCGGATTCCGCGGCAGGCAAGATTTTACCTCACAGGCCGCGGTGGGAGGCATCCTACCCATCCCATGGTCCGGAACAGTGTCGATCTAACGGGCAATCAAGCCTCTAGCTCTCTTTGAATTGAGCAGGCATCTGCCCGAAGAAGCTTAGTTCGGATGGCTCATAAATGAGCGAACCGCCGTCCGCGGTCCTGTAGACCCCGCAGGGGAGGTAACGCCCGTCGGGGAGGACGTAAAGGTTTTCTTCCTCCCTCAGTCTTGTTGGGGGTATCGGGGTTTCGTTTTCGTCCATTTGGAACTCATCGATATTTGCGATCTTCCTCTCTATGATGCCCCCTACCTTATTTCTTGAATGGCGTCCTAAAACAGGCAGCTCTCAATCAATTCTTTACCGCGCAGGGTGTCTATCCACTCCCGTGGAATGGCGTCGATACCGTAGGCCGTGCCGGCAAGGGCGCCTGCGACAGCCGTCGTGGTATCGGTGAACGCCAGGGGAGCGATGCGCATGAGTGAGCCGTTGCCGTTGTCGCGCTCGCCGGAGCCTCATTGCTACCCTTGCGTTTCGCCATTAGTCGCTTCGTTGATGGCGCGGTACTCGGCACTCAGCTCGCGCGCCAGCTCTTCCTTGCTTGGAAGATACGGCAGGTATTTAGCGGCAAACACTTGGTCGTTGTCTTCGGGCAGCGTGTACTCGACAATCGAGTCGCTTTTGTCCGCGCAGAGCACGATGCCTATAGGCGGATTGTCGCCTTCGTTCATGAGCTCGCGCGTGTAGTAGTTCACATACATTTGCATCTGGCCCAGGTCCTGATGCGTAAGGTCATCGGTCTTAAGGTCGATGAGCACGAAGCATCGCATCAGATAGTTGTAAAACACAAGGTCAATATAGAAATGGCGCCCATCAAAGGTGATGCGCTTTTGGCGCGCCTCGAAAGCGAAACCACGGCCAAGCTCCAGCAGGAACTTCTGAAGATGCGTGATGAGCGCCTGCTCTAGATCGCTCTCGCGGAACGCAGTATCGTCCGAGAAACCTAAAAACTCCAGTACATATGGGTCGCGGATGATATCCTCGGGGCGACGAGCCGGGGCGCTCTTTTGGATTTCCTGGGTGACGGCCTCCTTGTCCTTGCTGGCAAGCAGGCGCTCGCGGAACATGGTGTTGATCTGGCGCTCGAGCTGACGCGTGCTCCAACGAGAATCGGCGCATTCGTTCATGTACCAGTTGCGAGCTTCGGGGTCAGGAATGCGTATTAACCTGCGGTAATGTGTCCAGCTCAATTCGGGACGCAGTGAGTCCCGAATTGGAAATGCAAGATAGAACTGGCGCATTTTGCGCAGCTCTCTTGCTTCAAAACCTTTACCAAAATCCTTGGTAAGTCTGATTGCGAGGGCCTTGAGCAGTGCATCGCCATACTTGGCGCGCTCCTCTCCGCCCTGTTCATCAACAATGCTCTTGCCGATCTCCCAATACGCCTCAACCATCGCAAAGTTAACGGCGGTATAGGCCTTGTCGCGAGCGGCGTTGAGAATCGAGGAAACCTGCTTGTAAAAAACTTCTGGCACGATTGCCGATTCTCCACGGTTTACCAGTTCGCCCATCACTGTCGCCCCACTTTCCTCTTGTGGAATGCATCTTTATCGCATTTAGTTTAAAGCCTCGCGCGGACACGAATTGCTGTGCTGTCTGGCACCTTCGCATGGGAGCCTTGCGGTGACTAAAATGTGACCATAGAGGCAGTTTTAGCGAACCCCATGGGAGTGACACGCATGGACAACAACACCTTGCTGTTTCAGGACAAGGGTTCGGGTAGGTTTAAAGACGTCAAGATCTACCCTAACCGCATTGAGGTACTCAAGAAGGGCACTTTCGGCGGCAAGCACACCGAGATTGTCTACCTTAAGGACATCACGGGGGTCAACAGGATCAAGGGCCGCGACGTTTTTCTGCGCAACAGGCTGTTGACTGCCTGTGTTTTTAGCCTGAGCAGCCGCTCCCAGGCCCAGGAATTTGTGAACGTGCTGAACATAGTGATGTAGCCTATGGCGGCGTTCGGGCCAAGGTAAAAATCGGGGGCACAGAACGGTGTCCTACGCCCCCGATTGAGTCGATGTGTCTAAAAGGCCGGCTTGCCTATTCGCTATCGTCCCCAGCGTTTTCGCGGTCACTGGCAAGCATTGCCGCGCCAGCGACCGTTGTCGCCACGGCGGCAGCGGCGAGCCCGGCAGCGATGCCAGAGCCGTCGCCCGTGTCGGCGAGTTTTCCGGCCGAGCCCTTGCTCTTGTTGCCCTTGCCGTTCTTGTCGGCGCTGTCCGCGTTGGTACCGCTGTCGGTGCCGGTGCCGCCTGCACTGCCCGAAGTCGTCACAGTAAAGCTTGCGGCTCCGTCGGTGGCAAGCGTGTAGTTTTGCGCCGCGTCGCCCAACAGGCCTTTCGCACGCACCCAATACGTCCCCGCGGCAAATGCCTCGCCCTCGGCCATCGCCGTTCCCGGAGCGCCGTTCGCGTCGTGCACAAACTCGAGCTGGGCCGTGCAGGCATCGGTTTCGAGCTTGCCCTCGAGTGATGCCGCAATCTTGGCGCGCACGTCTTCGCCGGCCTTAAGGCCTTCGAGTCCCTCAAAATGGGGC
>DBFOPE010000148.1:0-6774 GCA_048429085.1 Collinsella sp. | reverse complement strand
GCGCAGCGAGCCTTTTTGCATGTCCGAGGACGCGCTGGGAAGTTACCCCATGCGGCCAGCGGACAACTATGTAGCCTCAGACTAGAACATGCCCAAGAAACCATGCACAAACAGCGCGGCCAGAGCGGCACCGACAAACGGCGCGATGCCAGGAACGAGCAGACCGTACTTCCAGTTGTTGTCGGCCTTGTTCTTGATCGGCAGCACCTGATAGGCCATGCGAGGACCAAGGTCACGAGCCTGGTTCATGGCGAAGCCGGTGATGCCGCCCATGCCCATGCCAACAGCCCAAACGATCAGACCGACGCAGATGGCGAGCATCAGGACGTTCTCGCCAGCACGGTTAGCAGCAGCAAGGATGGCGCTGATGAACACAAAAGTGCAGATAGCCTCGCAGAAGAAGTTGCGGGCATAGTTCGTACCCTCGGTGGTGGGGTTGGTCGAGAAGATATTGCGCTGGGCAATGGGATCGACGACACCATCGGAAGCCTTGAACTCATCGGCATACATCAACCACGCGATCACGGCACCCGCAAAGCCGCCGAGCATATCGGCAATCATGAAGGGGATGCAGCTGCTCCACGGCACCAGGCCGACGATGCACTGGGCAAGCACCATGGCGGGGTTCATGCACACGGCGCCGCCAAAGATAAACAGAGCAACCGAGATGCCAAAAGACCAAGTGGTGATGGCAAACATATGACCAGAGCCCTGATACTTGGTGCCCTTGAGCACGGTATCGCAGTGCACGCCCACGCCAAAGATGATCATGAGGGCCGTTGCGCCGAATTCGCAGAGGAGTTTGGTAAGCATAAAACCTTATCTTTCTTGTCGGTTATAAACGATTCGTTTAGGCCGCGTACTAGTGCTGAGCGACGACAACGCCCAGGCCATCGGGAATGACGGCCACCTTGGCATCGGCACCCTTCATCTCAAAGGCGAGCTTGAGCGCCTCATCGAGGGTGTTAACCGGCGTCATGTGCATATCCTTGATCATCTGGTGATCGCACAGGTCGGTAACCATGATCACAGGGTGATGCGCCAGGATGCGGGCAAAGATCTGGCTCGTCCACTGGTCGGGCAGGGTCTCGTCCTTAGGACGGTCGATGCAGGCGCGCTCAAACTCTGCCGGATCATTGTCGGCGATGTTGTGATAGAAGCCCTCGCCACCGTGACCGTCGGCACAACCGGCGACATCGATGATCACGCCGCCCTCGGGAAGTGTGGCCTCTGCAGAGCACATGCCCTTCACGGCCTGATAGATGTTCTGGTCGAGCGGGTAGCCGCCGTTGGTGGTAATGGCAATCTCGCACTCGACGGGCTCAACGCCGGCAAGGCTCTTCACGAACTCGCAGCCAGCCTCGTGCGCCTTGTGGATGTCGCCGGCAAAGGAGCCGATGACCTCGTGCTTGCCGTTGAGCACCACGTTGAGCACAAAGGCAAGGTGAGCCATCTCGGCAGCGGCAAACATGTCCTCGCTCACGTGGTTGTGGCACAGGTTGCCGGCACGCGAATGGGAATCGTTCACAAACTGACCGTTGTGGTTGTACATGATGGTCTTGTAGCTGGCGATACCAGGCAGAACAGACTTGCGGCTACCAGAGAAACCGGCAAAGAAGTGCGGCTCAATAAAGCCCTCGGCAAGCAGCAGATCGCAATCGGCAGCAATCTTGTTGATGATGCACTCGCCGCCAGAAGGCAGGGTGCCGATCTTTTTCATCATGCTGTCATCGGTCGCGACGTGCATAACGATTTCCTCGTTGGCAACGATCTCCTCGCCGTACTTGTTGACGAGCTCCTCGTGCGTCGACGGACGATGCATACCCGTAGCAACCAGAATACGCACGCGAGCCTCGGGCGCAGCAGAATGGATGTGATGCAGCAGAATAGGCATCGTCACACGCGAGGGAACGGGACGCGTATGATCGGAGCTAATAATGACGATATCCTTCTTGCCAGCACAAAGCTCCTCGAGCGAAGGCGAGCCATAAGGGTTGGCAAGCGACTCCTCTACCAGCTCTTCCTGCGATTTTGTAGTCTTAAACTCGTTTTGATGACCTTCCATCACACCCGCGAAGTTCTTATCCTCGAGCTCCAGATGCAACGTCTTGTGGTCAAACGGCAGTTCACATTCAAACAATGACGAGCGCCCTCTTCCTTTCATCTAACACACTAGTTAAACCGCAGAGAGGATACGCCGCCCATCGACAACAACCAACCACCCACCGACCCATTAACACAACGTTCACATTTAAACGCTACAAAAAGACGGCCGCCACCCCAAAGGGAACTGGAGTCGCTCATAAAGCCGAGTGCGCGCACGCGCGCACGTTCGAAGCCAGGGGGCGGGCGACGCTAGGGATATTCGAGTACATCGAGTGCCTCTACAGCAGGGCCCGCATGGCTCGCCGGGCCGTAGTCCTCCGCCATCCTCCTGCAGGTTTCGGCCAGGTCGCTCGCCTGCTCTTTCGTGAGGAAGCAGGCGAGGACGGTACTTGCTCAGATCAGGAAATCTTCTTTGTTTTCAATCAGAGAGTTCACAGATTGCAAAGGGGATGCCGTGTGCAGGCATCCCCTTCTCCTAGCAAAGCGATATTCGTATACCGAATCGCATATACCGGTAATTGTCATATTAGCTCCCCGCTCTGATTGCCTCGATTCACTTGTGAGCGCAATCGTTTCGTCGGAGCAGATCCATCTCAGCCAAATTTCACGCTGACATGCAGGATTTGATTTGACCGCAGGGAGTATTCCAGAGAGTAGGAGTGCATCTCATTTTCCTCAGGCGCGTTTTTCTTGAGTGCGGAAACGGAAATGATACGCCCCGCGGATCTCGAGTCCTCTTTCGCATCCCCCAAGGGAACATAGTCTCCTTCCGAGGTCTTCTCCCCTACAGAATAACTATAGTCATTTGCATCAAAAGAAATGCCATACTCTTCGGAAATGATTTGGTTAGCCGTCGCAACCGTCTGTTTCTCCCTTTCCGAAGGAATCGATTTTGCGATAGCGCAACCAACCAAAAGGCAAGAACCTGCTAAAGCGAATGCAGCCAATGTAAACATGAGCGTCCTGAATTTCATCGTTTATTCCAATCTGCCGGTTCCTTATCAACTGATCGATTTGGATGGAAGGAACAGCCAGAAACCGGCAGGCGTCCCTTCTTCAGAAAGCTACCAAAGACGGTCTAACGCGCCTTCGCTCCGAATGCGGCATTCGCAACGGACGACGCGTAGGAGGTCGTCGCGAGAGCGCAGCAGACGAAGCCCGCGACCAGCGCGACCAAAGTAAATCCGATACCGGGACCGATGATCTCGACATCGGCGGAGAGGGCGACCGCCGCGATGCCCACCCAGAGGTACGCGAGCGCGACCGCGAGGGGCACGGCGAGAATCCGAAGCGATGCCGACCGGCACACCTTCTCCAGTCCCCTCCTCGATAGCCCGAGCTTCACGAAGGGTCTCATGCGCACGCCCTCCTCGAACGCCCTCGCGTTCAGGCGCGAGTAGGCGAGGCTGGCGGACGCGAGCAGGAACGACACGCTCAGCATGCTCCCCAGGTACAGCATGAGGCTGAACTGCACGCGGTCCGCCTCGTAGTAGCCCCTCGCGAGAACCAGAGAAACCGCGCCTTCCCTGGCGTAGTCCACGATGTCAGCGATTGCCGCAGTCAACTCGGAATCGGACTCCCATCCCTCGTAGGTGTATGCATGCACCTGCGTCTCATCACCGCCGAATCCTGCCGCTTCGTAGTCAGCGTCGTCGAGTACGGCGACCGAAGACGCGTACCCGTCGAGCAGGACGAGCCCCTCCCCGCGCATCACGTCAAGGTCCCCCAGGGCGTTCTCGACCGACGCCGGAACCCCGCTCGGATCGAAGCTCTTCGAACCAGGAAGGAGAAGCGCCTCGCCGGAATCCAAGGAGATTTGATTGCGACCCGCGACGGCGGCGGACTCGTTGTAGGATCTCTCGCTCATGACTGCGTTTCTCGCGTCGTCCGCCCAGGAGAATCCGAAGACGGACCCCACGAGTCCCGGCTTTTTCGCAAGGGCGGACTCGAGCATCTCCACATGGTCAGAGACGGGCACGTCGTCGCCCCTCGCGATATAGCTGACGGGATACGGGACTATCTCCTTCGTCTTCTCGAGCGCCCCGTCGGACAGGGTGAAAAGCCCGACGAGCGCGAAGAACGAGAGGGAGCAGAGCACGGCGGTGACGGTCATCGACTGAAGGTTCCCTTTCAGGGACTCCTGAAACGCGGCGGCCTTCAGCATGGACAGCCCCTCGTAATGCGCTCCTGTCGATCTGCGCCTCGAGAGCCCCACCGCGAAACAAAGATAGAACGCGAGGAACGTTCCCGACGCAAGAAGGCCCACGCCGCCCAGAACGAGGGCGAAGCTCCATACGATGCTCGCATCGCCTTGGCCCATGGCCAGCCCCGCAACAAGAAGCATCGCGCATGCGACAGCCGTAAGAACGGCCGCCTTCACAGAGGGCTTCCCCTCCGCAATGCGATCGGCGTCGAGCAACTCCCCCACGCTCTTCCTGGACAGTCCCCTCGCCCCAAGGAGGCCGGAGAGGAAGAATACAGCGAGAAACGCCGCAACGGTCGCAATAGCGGGCGCTACAGGCAGATAGAAACCAAACGCGACGACGCCCATGGCCCTGCCCGCGGCCATCAGGAACAGCTTGAGGAACGCGGTTCCCAGGACGATGCCCGCGACAATCGCGGACAGCCCGATGATCACGTTCTCCACGAGCACGATCCTCCTCAACTGCTTCTTCGAGGCGCCCGACATCGCCATCAAGCCGAACTGCCTGCTCCTAGCCCGCAGGAAGCACGACTCCGAATACGCAATAAAGGCGAGCGAGAACGCCGCGACGAGTGCACCCGACGACGCAGAGATGATCCCGATCGTGCTCTCTGCGTCCGCCCTGCCCATCTCGGGATGCAGGGCGAGGCACACGAACAGGAAGAAAGCCGTGACCGCGAAAACGGAATTGGCGAAATGAAGCGCGTAGTCCCTCCAAGACCTCAGAACATTGTTCCTGGCGATGTCAAGCAATGTCATGCTCAACACCTCCGAGCTGGTTCATCGCGTCGATGATCCGCTGATGGAACTCCTTCTGCGAAGCGCCGCGGTTGATCTCGAGGTAGATGCGGCCGTCCTGAAGCACCAGGACCCTGCTGCAGTAGCTCGCGACCAGCGGCTCGTGCGTGACCATGAGCAACGTCGCCCCTGCCCTGTTCATGTCCGACAGAAGGTGCATGACCTGCCCCGTCGACGCGGAGTCGAGACTTCCCGTTGGCTCGTCGGCAAGCAAAAGCGACGGGTTTGCCGCCACCGCGCGGGCGATCGCGACGCGCTGCGCCTGGCCACCCGATATCTCGTGGGTCCTCTTGCCGAGAATGGATGCGATGCCTAGGTCGCGCGCGAGCTCCTGTGCGCGAGCGCGCGATTTTTCCGCCGGCCACCCGTCGAGCGCGAGGGGGAGGATGATGTTCTCCTCGACCGTGAGCGTATGGACCAGGTTGAAATCCTGGAACACGAAACCCATCTTCCGGCGTCTGAATTCCGCGAGTTTCTCATCTCCCAATCCGTGAGGATCGACCCCGTCGACCCGCACCGTGCCGCGCGACGGCTGGTCAACGGTCGAAACCACGTTGAGCAGCGTGCTTTTTCCGCTGCCCGAAGGGCCCATTATCCCCACAAACTCGCCTTTGGCGACATTGAGGCTTACATCCTCCAGCGCGGTGTAAGGCGAAGCGCCCTCGTACGTCTTCCAAAGGGAGGAAACCTCCAGCACGTTCACCTACGACTCCTTTCATTCAAAGAGCTACGAACCGCATGCTACCCCGAGGCGAAAGGGCTTTGAATCGATGAACGTGTCGCGAACATGTCAGTTCTGTCACCTTTGTGGCGCATTCGCCGCAGGAAGCAGCAATCGAGCCGCAGTGCCGCCCCCATCGCGCTGGGAAAGCGAGAGCTCCGCCCCCATGGCGTCAGCCGCCTTCTTAGCCAGAAACAAACCGATTCCCGTCGAGGCTTCCCCTCTTCTGCCATTCGCCCCCGTGAAGAACGGCCGGAACACCCGTCCCACGTCCTCCGGGGATATGCCGCATCCTTCATCCTCGATGGACACTTCGATGCTTTCTCCGTCACAGGAACTCGCGATGGAGACGAACACGTGGGACGAACGCGGGCTGTATTTCGCCGCATTGGTAAGAAATTGGTCGAGGATGATTGAGATGAGCTTCTCGTCCCCATAGGCGAGAGCATCTCCATCGACGCTCAGCGAGGGAAATACCTCCCGTTCGATGAAAAGATCGCGAACACCGTTGACGGCGTTCCGGGCGAGGCGCGCGACGTCGACCTTCCCTATCCTCAGATCGGTCTCGGGGGAATCGACGCGTACCACCTGAATCAAGGAGTCGAGGCTGCGGTCGAGCTCCCTCGCCGCGCTGCCGAGGCGCTCCATATCGGCATCGGCGCCCCTGGATTCCGAAATAAGGCGAATCACGGCGATCGGTGTCTTGGCGTGGTGCACCCACGATAAGACGAGCGCATCGCGCTCGGATCGCTCATCCGCAAGGCGATGAGCCTCCCTTGAGCACGCTTCCTCCGTTCTCGAGGCCGCCATCCTGGCCCATCGCTCCACAGGGATCGAGCCTCCGAGCCTCCTCCATTCGATCGGGTTGGACTCCCTGATGGCCCTTTCGGCTTCGGAATAGAAACCCCAGGATCTCGCGAGGTGCACGGCGAACAGAACGAAAAGG
>DBFOPE010000147.1:0-9966 GCA_048429085.1 Collinsella sp. | reverse complement strand
ATCTGCCTTCATGGGCCTGGTCGAGGGCATCACCGAATGGCTGCCTGTTTCGTCGACCGGTCACATGATCTTGGTGGACGAGTTCGTCAAGATGAACGTGAGCGAGACGTTCTGGAATATGTTCCTGGTCGTGATTCAGCTTGGCGCCATTTTGGCCGTCTGCGTCCTGTTCTTTTACGACCTCAACCCGTTTTCTCCCAGCAAAGGCAAGGAGGGTCGTCGCGACACCTGGGTGCTGTGGGGCAAGATTGTGCTCGGCTGCATTCCCGCCGCGGCGATCGGTCTGCCGCTTAACGACTGGATGGAGGAGCATTTCTACAATGCTCCCGTCGTGGCGCTGGCGCTCATTGTGTACGGCGTGCTGTTTATCGTGATCGAGAACTGGCGCGCGAACATGCGCGACCAGGCCGCTCTTGCCGGTTCGTTTGGTTCGCGTGCCGTGGTGGCGGGCGGACGCCCCGCTGGTGCGCATTTTGCCACTCCCGCTGCGGCTGCCGCTTCAGACGATGACGATAACCTGGACTTTGGCTCCATCACTACGCTCGAGGATCTGAGCTGGAAGACCGCGCTGGGTATCGGTTGCTTCCAGGTGCTTTCGCTGATTCCGGGCACATCGCGCTCCGGCTCCACGATCATCGGCGGCCTGCTGCTGGGCTGCACGCGCTCGGTGGCGTCTAAGTTCACGTTCTTCCTGGCTATTCCCGTTATGTTTGGCGCGAGCGCGCTCAAGCTGGTCAAGTACTTTATTAAGGGCGGCACGTTCGGCACCAACGAAATCGCCATCCTGGGCGTGGGCTGCGTCGTCGCCTTTGTGGTGTCGCTCATTGCCATCAAGTGGCTTATGGGCTTCGTGCGCCGTCACGACTTTAAGTGCTTCGGCGTCTACCGCATCATCCTGGGCATCGTGGTGCTCGCGTACTTCTTTGTCCTGGAGCCTATGCTCGGCCTGTAACTTGGTCGACGCTGCGCGGCGGCCGGGGCGACAACTTGTCATTCAAAGGGGGCGGCATGACCAGAAGGTCTATGCCGCCCCTTTTCATGCCAATTTGTTCGCCCTGGCCACCGCTCGCTGCTGCTGCCATGACATCGGCGGTTTCGTGATTGTCAATTGATTGGTGCAGACCAACCTGACCCCATTGCGCCAAATTCGCTGGGGCGGCCTGACGGTGACGCACGGAGTCGTGGTGTGATTTGCGTCGGTGTCCGCGCGGCTCGGTATACTGGTACGGCTCAAACTATGGCGCCGCCCGCAGGCGCGCCGTCCGTCAGATGAGGAGTCGCCCATGACCCAGCCCTTGCCCTGGGAAAAGAACGCCGCGGTATCCGTGCCGCCCGCGCCGGAACCCGTGCCGCTCGATGCATACACCGCTCCTGCTGCGCCGGAGCCCGAGCTCGTCCCGCTCGACATTTACGACGCTCCCGCGCCGGCGCCCAAGCCCGCCAAGCCGCTCGTCGACATTGACAGCCTTAATCCCGCCCAGCGCGAGGCTGTCCTGTCCACCGAGGGCCCGTTGCTGGTGCTCGCCGGCGCCGGCTCGGGCAAGACCCGCGTCTTGACCTTCCGCATCGCACATATGCTCGGCGACCTGGGTGTTAAACCTTGGCAGGTTCTTGCCATCACGTTTACCAACAAGGCCGCGGCAGAGATGCGCGAGCGTCTGGCGGCACTCATTCCCAGCGGCACCCGTGGCATGTGGGTGTGCACCTTCCATGCCATGTGCGTGCGCATGCTGCGCGAGGACGCCGACCTGTTGGGCTACACCGGTCAGTTCACCATCTACGATGACGATGACTCAAAGCGCATGGTGCGCGACATTATGCAGGCGCTCGGCATCGAGCAAAAGCAGTTCCCCATCAACATGATCCGCAGCAAGATTAGCTCGGCCAAAAACGCCATGATCGGCCCCGAGGACATGCTCAAATCCGCCGACAGCCCCAATGACAAAAAGGCCGCGCAAGTCTACCTGGAGCTGGAGCGCCGCCTGCGCGCCGCCAACGCGATGGACTTCGACGACCTGCTCGTGCGCACGCTCGAGCTGCTGCGCACCCGCCCCGAGGTGCTCGACAAGTATCAGGAGCGCTTCCGCTACATTAGCGTCGACGAGTATCAGGACACCAACCACGTCCAGTACGAAATCGCCAACCTGCTGGCCGCCAAGTACCAAAACCTCATGGTCGTGGGCGACGATGACCAGTCCATTTACAGCTGGCGTGGCGCCGACATCACCAATATCCTGGACTTTGAGAAGGATTTTAAAAACTGCAAGACCGTCAAGCTGGAGCAGAACTATCGTTCCACGGGTCATATCCTGAACGCCGCCAACGCCGTGGTACGCCACAACTCGCAGCGCAAGGACAAGCGCCTGTTTACGGCCGAGGGCGATGGCGAGAAGATCCAGGCCTTCCAGGCGAGCGACGAGCGCGACGAGGGCCGCTGGATTGCCGGCGAGATCGAGAAGCTGCATGCCAAAGGCACGAGCTACGACGACATTGCCGTGTTCTATCGCACCAACGCCCAGTCGCGTATCCTCGAAGATATGTTCCTGCGCGCGGGCGTGCCCTACAAGATCGTGGGCGGCACGCGATTCTTCGACCGTGCCGAGATCCGTGATGTCATGGCCTACCTTAAGATGATCGTGAACCCTGCCGACGAGATGAGCGTCAAGCGCGTCATCAACACACCGCGCCGTGGCATCGGCTCCACCTCGATCCAAAAAATCGAGCAGCTGGCGCGCGACAACCGTTGCTCGTTCTTCCAGGCTTGCGAGATTGCGTGTGCCGAAACCGGCATGTTTAGCGCCAAGGTCCGCAATGGCCTGTCAAGCTTTGTGTCGCTGGTGCGCGAGGGCCGCCGCATGGACGGCGAGCTCAAGGACGTCGTCGAGATGATTGTCGATAAGACGGGTCTGCTGCAGGCGTTTCGCGCCGAGGGCACCATGGAGTCTGAGAGCCGTGCCGAGAACATCCAGGAATTCCTGGGCGTCGCTGCCGAATTTGAGGAGACGCACGAGGACATCGAGGGTACGCTCGAGAGCTTGGAAGAGCTGCGCGCAGCCGGTGTTGCCGACGTGCCTGCCGGCGCCGAGCCCGAGTCCGTCGTGGTGAGCGCGCCCGCGCCCGAACCGGGGCCATCTGCCCCGGCATCCTCGTTTGAGGCACTCGTCGGCGCGCGCGATGCTGCAGGTTCCAATCCGCTCGATAGACTAGCCGCCCCGGCGCTCTCACCGCAGGATGCCCTGGCCGCCGCCATCGCGGGCAACGCGTATGCCGCGCCGACGGAGATGCCGGCGGGTGCCGTGCATGCCGACGAGATTGAGCGCACCTACGGTCCGCTCACCTGTAAGGCGCTGCCGGCACTCATGGAGTGGCTGGCCCTGCGCTCCGACTTGGATTCCCTGGCCGGCGAGACGCATGCCATCACCATGATGACCATCCACTCCGCCAAGGGCCTGGAGTTCCCGGCGGTGTTCGTGGCCGGCATGGAGGAGGGCATCTTCCCGCACGTGCACGACTTTGGCGGCAGCGATGACCCGGGTAAGCTTGAGGAGGAGCGTCGCCTGGCCTACGTCGCCATCACGCGCGCCCGCAAGCGCCTGTTCCTGACCTATGCGGCCACGCGTCGCACCTACGGCTCGACCTCTGCCAACCCGCGCTCGCGCTTCCTCAATGAGATTCCGTTTGAGGATATCGAGTTTAGCGGTATCGGTTCTGCCGGTTTTGAAGGCACGGGCTGGGAGAAGCGCGGCGACCGTCACGGCACCTTTGGCTCGGGCATGGGTTCGGATATGTATGGCGGCAAGGTGTTTGGCTCGCATACGCGCTCGACCGGCGGTTCCGGTTCGCGCGGTGGATCGAGCTTTGACGATTTCTTTGGCGGCAGCAGCTACGGGACCGAGCGCCATCGTGGGGTCTCGCCCGACGCCGGCCGTGTTGCCTCGACTTTTGGCTCGGGCGCGCCGCGAGCCAAAAAGCCGTCGTCCAAGGTGTCCCCGACGGTGGAGCGCAAGGTCGATCGCGCCAGCGCATCGCAGGACTTTGCCGCGGGCGATACCGTGAGCCATAAGACCTTTGGCACGGGTACCGTGATCTCGGTCGCCGGAGACATGATCGAGGTCCAGTTCGAAAAGACCGGCCAGACCAAAAAGCTCATGAAGGGATTCGCTCCGATCGTCAAGCTGTCATAATCCCGGCGGACCTGGGCGGGCGTATGGGGCAACATCGCCTGCTCGGGCAGTCCTGCTCGCACGGAGAGCACATTAAGTGCTCTCCGGCTCGTGCGGAACTCGCGATCGATGTTGCCCCATACGCCCGCCCAGGTCCTTAGATAACGTTGCTTGCGAACGTCGCTTTGCCCGTTCGCTTTTTGGTCTGGAGGGCCGGGTGGGCTGAATACTTAGACATGGCAAGGGGCTCCCCCGTTAAAGAACGGGGGAGCCCCTTGTTGCGTTTTGAATGGTGCGCTTGGCTTTGATGATTGATGATTTTATACGATTCAGTATAATTTCAGATAGACGCTAAAATGTAACCGAAATGAAAACGGTGATTGTACATGCTGATAAACTGCCTCCCAAAAAGACTCTTCTCTTTAGAGCTCGCTATCGACCCGGAGCCAGTTGAGATGCAGATTCCTCGCATGTATCTTGAGCGGTATTCGCTTCGCTTGGCACGGCTCGGCATGTCTAAACAGGGCCGTTTTATTGTTGCGGAACCAAAGGAACCGCCCAGTGTCATTTCGGCGCGAAATCTCGTCAGTGCGGTGCGCAAGTTAGATGTTCACCCGGTGGTAATTTGCTGGGATGCTATGGATTTAGGTTTTATGCGCGCGCTTTCTTCGGAGGGAATCGCATATATCCGAGATGAGCGAAATGCGTTCCTGCCGTTTATCGGAGCCGTTATTTCCGATGAGGTGCTGGGTGCTTCTCCCGCTGCTCCGCTTTCGCCCCAATCTCAACGAATCGTCCTAAATCTCATTGCGGGACGATGGGTTGACTGCTCCGCCGGCGACCTAGCGCGTCTGTGTGGCAAAAGCGCGGCAAGCGTCAGCGGCTATCTTTCGGAAATCGCCGCTATAGCTCCTGGGTTGATTATGCGGGACGGCAAAAAGCGTATATTGTGCGACGCCGGGCTGTCGACCGAGACGTTGCTAGATGGGTTTGAGGACTATCTTCGCACGCCAGTTTTAGAGCGAATCCGGCTCAAGAAGGTTATCGAGAGAACAGAGCTACGTGCCGTTGATGCGCTGCTTTCCGGTGTGTCTGCCCTTAGCTATATGTCCGACCTTGCCCATGAAGACTCTGCTCCAACCATTGCTCTCGAAAAATATCAGCTAGAGGCCTTGAAAGAGCATATGGGCGACAGATGGCTGGAGGCTCAGTGGTACGAACCGGCGGCAGTTGTGATTGAGGTCTGGTCGTATCCCGTGGACGCGCCGTCCGATATTAGTTTTGACGCGACGGGTTTGCAGTGTGTCGACCCGTTTTCCTTATACGTTGCTTGCGCAAAAGCAGATTACAAAGAAGATCGTCTGCTCGACGCGGTCGAACAGCTCAGGAGGACGATATGTCAAAAGTGAGGGGAATAGAGCGATTTGCCGATGCCATGAGCGGCTGTAAAGGCGGTTACGTCCTTATTGGTGGAGGGGCCTGCAGCGTTCTATTTGACAATGAGGGCGATTCGTTTAGAGCTACTGAAGACTTGGATATCGTCGTAATTGTTGATGGGGAAGGCGTTGAATTCGCCACTGCATTGTGGGCATTTATCAAAGCTGTCGGATATGAGACTGGGAAGGTCGGCGATGGAAAGTGCACTTACTATCGGTTCTGTTTGCCCGAAGGATCAAGGCAAGTCCTAGACTATCCCGGCCAAATTGAGCTATTCGCCCGACATCCTGATTTTGTGCTCGAAGATGAAACGAGCGAAGTGGCACCTCTTTCCTTTGACGGGGCCGTATCAAGTCTTTCGGCAATTATTCTCGACGATGGCTACTACGAATTTATTCGCGACAACGCAACGAACGTAGAGGGCATTACGTTGCTCGATGCGCTCCATATCATTCCCCTCAAGATGCGTGCACACATTGATATCAATAGGAGCTATGAAGAAGGGCGCCATTGCAACGATAAAGATCGACGAAAGCATCGCTCGGATATTGTTCGACTTGCGGGTTTGTTGCCGCCTTCGGCTCGCTTGGAGCTAATAGAGCAAATGAGGGCTGACGCCGGAGACTTCTTTGCGGACTTTTCTTCTTATGTAAATCGGCAGACCGATCGTAAAGAGAGAGCGCGTCTTCAGGACACATTATCGTTTCTCGAAAAGGTCTACCTATAGGCACCTTGATTCGTTATGTATGGTGAGGGGCTCTCCCATTTGATGAGCGGGGGAGCCCCTTGTTGCTTTTTGATTGTCGTAACTAGCCAGAGGCTCGCCGGGACGGGACGCGGGGTTTGGTCGATCGCGAGTTCCGCACGAGCCGGAGAGCACTTAATGTGCTCTCCGTGCGAGCCGGACTGCCCGAGCTGGCGACCAACCCCCGCGCCCCGTCCCGGCGAGCGCTTGGGGACCGGTGGCCTACAGGTGGCTGATGATCAGTTCCATCTTGCCTTCGAGGTCGATGGAGCTGACGGTGCTCGGGGCCAGCAGGTGGCTTCCCTTGTGGACGGGGTCGCCGCAGACGGTGCCTTCGCCGTCGATGACCGACAGGCACATGAAGGGCCAGCGCTGGTCGAGGGTCTTGCTGCCGTTGACGCGCACGCGATCGACGGTGTAGCAGGGGTTGGACTCGAGCTCGGTCACGCCGTCCACCTCGGGCGCGGTCACCGTGCCGTCGGTCGGAGCCTGAGCATCAAAGTCGATGCAGTCGAGGCTCTGCTCAATGTGCAGCGGGCGCAGGTTGCCGTCAGTGTCGGGACGGTCGTAGTCGTACAGACGATACGTCACGTCGCTCGACTGCTGCGTCTCCAAAATGAGCGTGCCGGTCTTGATGGCGTGCACGGTACCGGAATCAATCTGGAAAAAGTCGCCCTTGTGAATCGGCAACACGTTGAGCATGTCGTCCCAACGTCCTTCCTCGATCATTTGTGCGGCCTCGGCGCGGTCGTGCGCGCGCTGGCCGACAATGATCGTGGCACCGGGCTCGCAGTCCAGCACATACCAGCACTCGGTTTTGCCCAGGCTGCCGTTCTCGTGCTTGGCGGCGTACTCGTCGTTGGGATGAATCTGGATCGAAAGGTCGTCCTTGGCGTCCAGAATCTTAATGAGCAGTGGGAACTCCTTGCCCTCGCAGTTGCCAAAGAGCTCGCGGTGCTCGGCCCACAGCCACGACAGCGTGTGGCCTGCATACGGGCCTTCCGCAATCTGGCAGTCGCCGTTGGGGTGGGCCGAGATGGCCCAGCACTCACCGATGGGTCCATCGGGAATGTCGTAGCCAAATACGGTTTCGAGCTGGCGACCGCCCCAGATCTTCTCGTGGAAGATCGGCGTCAGCTTAATCAAATCGGACATGTTCATACCCCCATTGTGTTGCGCGGGCGCTGCACAAAACAGCTCAAAGCGAGCGCCCGGATGACTACAAAAACCTATGCCAACGTTACGTTGTGCAACTCAAAGCGGTCGCCAACGTTGCGCGAGACCGAATACTCAAAGGCGGCGCCGCTGTCCAAAAAGCCAATCTGGGTGAGCTCGAGCAGGGGAGAGCCAGGCTTGGTGTCCAAGCGCTCGGCTTCTTCCTCGGTTGCTGCCACGGCGCGAATGGTACGGTGGAAGCTCGAAATCTTCAGCCCACATTGCTCGCGGATGAAGTGGTAGACCGATCCGTACAGGTCCTTCTTTTTAAGGCCTGGAATCAGCTCGAGGGGCATGTAGGTGTACTCGATAACGATGGGCTTCTCATCGGCCTGACGCACGCGCACGATGTGATAGGCAAAGTCATCCTCGGCAATTCCCAGCTGGGCTGCGATGTCCGCTGGTGGATTAACAATCGAGAAATCGTAGACCACCGAGGTCACCTTCTCCCCGCGGTGCTCATACGAAAAGCCCTGGGCACGGTCGTTTTTGCCCTGGAAAAACGCCTGACCGGGAAGTCCCGCCGTGTCCTTAACGTAGGTACCCGATCCGCGTCGGCTGGTAATAAGACCTTCCTCGGTGATTTGCTCGATAGCTCGTTTGACGGTGATTTTGGAAACGCTATAGAGCTCGCAGAACTCAACGACGGTGGGAAGCTTGTCGCCCGGTTTAAGAGTGCCATCCTCGATGCTTCGACGAATATCTGCAGCTATCGCCTCGTATTTGGGAATCATGGAACCTCCTTTCCAACTTGATTGAGTATAAAAGAAAGTATAGTTAACACCTAAGCATCCCTATTATATATTGAAAAAGTTCGAGAAAGATATAATTAAAAGTCGCTTTGCATATAATTCAGAGCGCTCTAAATAGATAGACATATGAGTAATGTCGTGTTAAGCGGCCAATTGCGTTACCCCAGATAAAACCTGCCAAAACAAACCTGTCCCTTTTTGGTAGGTTTTTGCCTTGAGAGCGGTACCATACAGGCAATGTTTAAACGAG
Source organism: Collinsella sp. (assembly GCA_048429085.1). GTDB lineage: Bacteria > Actinomycetota > Coriobacteriia > Coriobacteriales > Coriobacteriaceae > Collinsella. The sequence continues at coordinate 1,404 of DBFOPE010000147.1, read as the reverse complement.
AAAGGTGGGCTCCCATGGAACCTAAGCAGTACTACATCGGCATCGACGTCGGCGGCACTTCGGTTAAGGAGGGCCTGTTCGACGAGGACGGCAACCTGCTTGCCAAGGCCAGCGTGCCCACGCCTCCTATCGTTGACGCCGCGGGCTTTGCCGCGGTGACCGAGGCTATCGACCAGGTGGTCGCCAAGGCACAGATTCCGCGTGCCTTTGTGGCGGGCATTGGCCTGGCCGTTCCGTGTCCCATCCCGGCGTCGGGCGATGCCAAGGTCAAGGCCAACATTGCCATTAACCTGCCCGAGCTGAGGGTCGCCATTCAGAAGCACTGCCCCGATGCGGTCGTTAAGTATGAGAACGATGCCAACGCCGCTGCCATGGGCGAGGCCTGGCTCGGTTCTGCCAAGGGCGTGCAGAACGTGGTGATGGTCACCATCGGTACCGGCGTGGGCGGCGGCGTTATCGTTAACGGCGACGTGGTATCGGGCGTTGTGGGCGCCGGCGGCGAGATTGGCCACATGTGCCTGAACCCGGCCGAGGAGCGCACCTGCGGCTGTGGCGGCCATGGCCATCTGGAGCAGTATTCCAGCGCCACCGGCGTGGTGAGCAACTACCTTGCCGAGTGCAAGAAGGCGGGCGTCGAGCCCATTGAGCTCACCGGCCCCTCCGATTCCAAGGACGTGTTCCAGGCCTGCCGCGAGGGCGACAAGCTCGCGCTGGCCGCAGCCGACACCATGGCCGACTACCTTGGCCGCGCCCTGGCGCTTATCGCCAACGTGGTCGACCCCGAGATGTTCCTGATCGGTGGCGGCGCGTCCGCTTCGGCCGATGTTTATCTCGACAAGGTTCGCGAGCACTTTAAGCAGTACGCGCTCTCTGCCTCGCGCGAGACGCCCATTAAGGTCGCTTCGCTCGGAAACGACGCCGGCATCATCGGTGCCGCTTACGTAGCCCTGCGCGCCGCCGGTAAATAGCTGGTGCAAGGGGGTCAGGTTACTTTGCACCAACACGGTGCAAAAGGGACAGTCTTGGCCCCCATGCCTGCCCCAAAATATGCCGTGACCCTTCCGTCTGCGAAGGCTCGGCATCGGCGTGCTACCATAGCTACGTCCAAGTACACATATCAAGTGGAGGATATCCATGGCAAACGTTCTTGTCTTTGGTCACCAGAACCCCGATAACGACGCCATCATGAGCGCCGTCGTCCTGTCCCAGCTGCTCAACCAGGTTGAGTATGCCGGCAACACCTACGAGGCCTGCGCCCTTGGTCAGCTTCCGGCCGAGTCCGCCAAGCTGCTCGCCGACGCCGGCATCGCCGAGCCCCGCGTGATCGAGTCCGTCGAGGCCGGTCAGCTCGTCGTCCTCACCGACCACAACGAGTCTGCCCAGTCCGTCGCCGGCCTTAAGGAC
>DBFOPE010000146.1:0-10414 GCA_048429085.1 Collinsella sp. | reverse complement strand
GCTTATGGGGGAACCGTGTGAACTGCGCAACCTTTTACCTTTGATTTCTTGACATTTGAACATTGATTTCCCTACAATCTTCAAGCTCACGTGTCTATATCTGCGTCCGCGTCCCCGCGGACACTCGAAATGCAGCAGGAGGAACTTAAGATGAAGCGTACGTATCAGCCTAATAAGCGTAAGCGTGCCAAGACCCATGGCTTTCGTGCCCGTATGGCCACTAAGGGTGGTCGTGCCGTGCTCGCCCGTCGTCGCGCCAAGGGCCGCAAGCGTCTCACTGTCTAGCAGCGATACACACATCTCGTATGAAGACTATTAAGTCTCGGCAAGATTTCGAGCATGTGTTCAGTCAGGGGCGTCGTTTCAATCACCCTCTGATTCGAATGACCATATGTGAATCGGTTGGCGAAGGCGACTCCGGAAGGGTCGCCTTCGTTGGTGCTAAGCGACTCGGTTGTGCCGTCGTGCGCAACCGATCTAAGCGTGTGATGCGCGAGGCCGCCCGCAGCTGCGGATTTCCCGTTGCGGGTTATGACATCATCTTGTTTGCAACTCCCAAGACTAGGGTTTCCTCGCCGCAGGAGATGGACAAGGCGTTGCGTTCGCTTATGAAGCGCGCCGGCGTTGCCGGGGAGGAGCGATGAGCAATCACGTTTTGCGACGTGTTGCCATCGCTCCTATTCGCATATATCAACAGGTTATTTCGCCCTTATTGCCTGACGCCTGCATTTATTACCCAACGTGCTCGCAATACGCCATCCAGGCGATTGAGAAGCACGGTGTTTTGAGAGGCTGCTGGCTTGCCGTGAGGCGCATCGCTCGCTGCAATCCCCTGCACGTCGGCGGTTATGACCCTGTGCCCTAGCGGGCACTCGCTATCGGAGGAAAACTTACATGTGGGATTGGATCGTTAACATCCTTTTCGAGCTGCTCAAGCTCATCCAGACCTTTGCGGTCGACTGGGGCCTGTCCATCATCATTCTGGTGGTCATCATCCGTCTGCTGCTGACGCCGCTTATGCTCAAGTCGACCAAGTCGACGGCTCGCATGCAGGTGCTGCAGCCCAAGATGCTCGAGATCCAGGAGCGCTATGCCGACGATCCCCAGCGTCAGGCCGAGGAGATGCAGAAGTTCTACAGCGAGAACAAGTTCAACCCCATGGCTGGCTGTCTGCCGCTGCTGATTCAGATGCCTATCCTGTTCGCCCTGTTTACATTGCTGCGCAACCTGCCGCAGTACTTTAACGACGGCACGTTCTCGTTCTTCAACATCCTGCCCGACCTGACCACCACGCCGAGCGCTTCCTTTGCCGACGGCTTTATGGTTGCATTGCCTGCGCTGGTTTGCCTGATCCTGTTCGCCGTCCTGACCCTGATTCCGCAGCTCTATATGTCGCGCAACCAGACCGGCCAGCAGGCTCAGAGCATGCGTATGATGGCCGTTGTCATGACGGTCATGATGCTTTGGATGGGCTGGAGCCTTCCCGTTGGTGTTCTGCTGTACTACGACGTCTCGTCTGCTTGGCAGGTTATCCAGCAGATTTTTGTGACGCAGAAGGTCATCGACAAGGCGAAGGCCGATGAGGAGGAGCGTCTTAAGAACGCTCCGCTGCAGGTTGAGGTCACTCGTCGCGAGAAGAAGCCGCGCCCGCACAAGAAGAAGTAGTGGGATATCAATCTTATTTAGGTACCTAACTTTTGGAGTACGTTATGTCTGAAGAGATCATCGAGGATATGCTTGAGGAGGTTGCCCCGCAGGTCGCGGGCGATTATCCCGAGATTGCACAGCGCTACAAGGCTGGTGAAGAGCTGACCGATGAGGAGCTCGACACCATTGCCGATGTTGCTATTTCCATCCTGCGTTCCATCCTTTCGCACTTCGATGCCGCCAACTCTCCTATCGATGAGTATGAGGGCGACGAAGGTGAGCTGATTTTGGATGTAACGGCTCCCGACCTTGCTGTTCTCATTGGCCGTCATGGTCGCACCCTTGATGCCCTTCAGGTTATGTTCTCTTTGCTGGTGAGCCGCAAACTTGGCTTTAGGTATCCGGTTGTAGTGGACGTCGAGGGATACAAGAGCCGCCGTCAGGACAAGGTTGCCTCCATGGCTCAGTCTGCTGCCGAGCGTGCCATTCGCACTCATAAGAGTGTTTCGCTTCCGCCCATGAATGCCTACGAGCGTCGACTGGTTCACATTGCACTTCGTGGCAATGATGCCGTCGATACTCATTCTGAGGGTTCTGACCCTGATCGCCATGTGGTGATTATTGCTCGATAATCTACTCGAGTTTATGCTAAGGGGACGTGGTTTCCACGTCCCCTTTTTTTGTCAAAAGTTCTCGATACGCTGATTTTTGTCAGAAAGGAGCTTTCGTTGTTAGTACTTACTGATCAGCAAGCTGACGAGATGTTGAGTCGTCTAGCTTTCTATTGCAAAGAGTATTCCTTGAGCGTAACTGATGTTGAGCTGAGGAAATGTATTCAGCATTTGGATTTGGTTCTAGAAACAAATAAGACAACCAATCTCACCCGTATTCTTAACGTAGAAGATGCTGCAGTACTTCATATCCTCGACTCACTTGTTTTGCTCCCCTATATCAACAAGGCTCCTGAGGGAGCTTTGCTCGATATGGGAACAGGTGCGGGCTTCCCTGGTATTCCATTAACCATAACCACGCATCGTAAAGCTACTTATATTGACTCTGTTGGCAAGAAGGTTGATGCGGTAAATTCCTTTGTCCATGCTCTTGGATTGAAACATGCCCATGCGGTTCATGATCGTCTTGAAGAATATGCTCGGAGCCATAAGAAGCAGTTCTCTGTTGTAACCGCCCGCGCACTGGCTCCTCTACCGATTCTTGTTGAGTATGCGGCTCCGTATCTGAAGGATGGAGGGCTATTTGTTATAACCAAGGGCAATCCTTCGGATGAGGAGCTTGCTTCCGGCATGTCAGCAGCTAAGATTTGCGGCTTCACTTTGCTTCTGAATGACGCAATTGATTTGCCTGAAGGCTTGGGTCACAGGGAGTTCATTGTTCTTAAGAAGAGTCATCCAGCATCCGTTTCATTGCCTCGTGCAAATGGCGTGGCAAAGAAGAATCCGCTTGCCTAGATGTTTCACGTGAAACATAATGGATACTAACAACTTGCAGTGTTTCACGTGAAACATGGCGGTTGATATCGATTCGGAATGTTTCACGTGAAACATCCTCCGTTTGACAGCTTTAATACACACCAGGAGGGACCGTGGGATTTCGCGACGTTAAGCGTTCAAAGAGCGCAAAAGACACGCGTATCATTGCAATCATCAATCAAAAAGGCGGCGTCGGTAAGTCAACGACGGCTGTAAACCTTGCAGCAGCACTGGGTGAGCAGGGTCGTAAGACACTGATTGTCGATTTTGATCCGCAGGGAAACAGCACCAGTGGATTCGGAATTGAAAAAGAAGACCTTGATCACTGCATCTATGATGCATTGTTGAATGATGTGCCGGCAGAATCACTTGTTCTTGATACAAATTGCAAAAAGGTATTCGTAATTCCAGCTACAATTCAGCTTGCAGGCGCCGAAATTGAGCTCGTAAGCGCAATTGCACGTGAAACCCGCCTCAAAGATTTGCTTGAGCCGATTCAGGACGAGTTCGATTTTATTTTCATTGACTGTCCTCCTTCGCTCGGCCTGCTTACTATCAACGCTTTGACCGCAGCAGACAGCGTTTTGATTCCGATCCAGTGCGAATATTACGCACTCGAGGGCGTTACGAAGCTGCTTGAGTCAATGAAGATGGTCAAATCAAGGCTGAACAAGGGCTTAGACACCTATGGTGTGCTTATGACCATGTATGACTCGCGTACTTCACTATCGAATCAGGTTGTTGAGGAGGTTCAATCGTACTTTGGTGATAAGGCGTTTAAGACGCTAATCCCCCGTACGGTTAAAATCTCCGAAGCTCCGTCTTTTGGAGAACCAGTAATTACCTATGCACCTCAAAATAAGGGTGCAAAAGCATATATGAACCTTGCAAAAGAGGTGATCAAGCGTGCCTAGTGTAAAGAAACGTGGCGGATTGGGACGTGGACTGAATGCTTTGGTTTCAGAGGCCGAGTATGAGACCGGCGGTTCGGCCGCATCGGCTTCTAATGCTGCATCTGAAACAAAACTACCTATTGAGGATATCGTTCCCAACCCTAATCAGCCGCGAATTCACTTTAACGAAACTGAACTTCGCGAGTTGAGCGAGTCAATCCAAGAACATGGCGTTTTGCAGCCGCTTTTGGTTCGCAAGCATGGAAACGGCTATGAGATCATCGCTGGTGAGCGTCGTTACCAGGCGTCAAAGCTTGCTGGCCTTGAAGAATTGCCAGTCATCATTAAAGAGGTAAATGATGAAGAGATGCTGGCTCTTGCTCTTATCGAAAACCTTCAACGTTCAGATCTGAATCCAGTCGAAGAGGCTAAGGGCTATCGACAGCTCATCGATGCCAGCGGTATGACCCAGGAGGCATTGTCGAAGGCAGTAAGCAAGTCACGCTCTGCAATTACAAACTCACTGCGTCTTCTCGATCTCCCCGAAGTAGTTCAGCAGATGATTTTTGAGGGTAAACTTACTGCTGGTCATGCACGTGCGATTCTTGCAGTTCCCTATGAGGATGATCGAATTCGACTTGCAGAGAAGGTTGTTGCAGAGGGCCTTTCCGTAAGAGCGACAGAAAATCTTGCTCCGTTGTTTTCTGCCGGAGAGACACCTAAGACGCCGAGGCCTGCAACCCCTCAGTCTTTTAAAAAGGCAGCCCGCGTGCTTCGTCAGGTTTTTAATACCAACGTGCGTGTGAAGAGCTCGCGTGGAAAGAATAAGATTGAGATTGAGTTTAAAGACGAGGAAGAGCTCTCTCGTATTCTTGGCGAAATGATTCAGTTTGATCAAGGAGGCCAAGATGAGGAATAGAATTTTAACTGCGATTGCATTGGCGACGACTGTCGCGGCTGGTGCCTTTGCTGGCTATAAGATCGCGACAGACGATGAACTTCGAGGTCGTTTGCTTCGTAGTGCGCAAGATATTATCGATACATCCAAGAAGAAAATGGATGTTATGACAGAAGATGTTGCAATGCGTACTGCTCAGGTAACGAAGAATCCCAAGATTAATCAGGGTTGGGTCAGCAACCAATGGGAAAATGTAGGCTATTAGGTACCTAACAATTACTTAGCATATTGTGATGGGTCCTTGTCTGATTCACGAGACAAGGACCCCTTATTTTGGCCGTAAAAATGGGACCAGTAGCAGCTGATTCAAAATTAAGGTCAATAAATGAAACGACCCCGGTTGCATATTCTGCAACCGGGGTCGTTCGATGTTTCACATGAAACGTTTTGGGTGCGACTCCCCTATGCGTTCTTCTGAACTTTGAAGCGCTGCTTCAACTGTCCGCAAGCGGCGTCAATATCGTTACCACGGGAGTTACGAATCGTTGTCTCGATGCCACGGGACTCAAGGCGACGCTGAAGATCCTCAACCTTATGAATCGGCGACGGCTTGAGCGGGCTACCCTCGATGTCGTTAAGCTGAATGAGGTTAACGTGGCACAGCGTTCCCTCGCAGAAGTCGCAGAGCGCCTGCATTTCCGGATTCGTATCGTTGACGCCTTCGATCATGGCATACTCATAGGTTGGGCGGCGGCCGGTCTTCTCGGTGTAGAGCTGAAGCGCTTCGTGAAGGCGAAGCAGCGTGTACTTCTTAACACCGGGCATGAGCTTATTGCGCGTCGACTGGATGGCGGAATGCAGTGAAACAGCAAGCGTGAACTGCTCGGGGATGTCGGCAAATTTGCGAATACCGGGAATAACGCCACTGGTAGAGACGGTGAGGTGACGAGCGCCGATACCGATGCCATCGGGGTCGTTGAGGATTCGCAGCGCCTTGAGAACCTCGTCGTAGTTGGCAAACGGCTCGCCCTGGCCCATGAAGACAACGCTCGTGGCGCGCTCGCCAAAGTCGTTGGATACATGAAGTACCTGGTCGACGATCTCTTGAGCGGTCAGAGAGCGCTTGAGGCCGTTGAGACCGGTAGCGCAAAAGGCACAGCCCATGCCGCAGCCTGCCTGGGTGGAAACGCAGACGGAAAGCTTGTTACGACGGGGCATGCCGACAGTCTCGACGGAAACGCCGTCGTGGTATTCGAGCAGATACTTGCGCGAGCCATCTTTGGAAACCTGCTTGGTGAGTTCAGTGGGCGTGTCAAAGGCAAAAGCCTCTTTAAGCTGCTCGCGGAAAGCCTTGGGAATGTTGGTCATATCGTCAAACGAACAAACGTTCTTCTCGAAGACCCATTCAATGAGCTGCTTCGCGCGGAACGCGGGCTGGCCAAGTTCGGCCACGAGCTCGCGAATATCGTTTTGGCTCAAGTCGCGAATGTCCTGAGATTTAGTCCTGGGATTCATGGAAGCCTTTCGATTTTGGGGAAACGTAGAGGGTATCGCTACAATATGGTATCAGCTGCAGAAATTATAGAGGAGGAGTCTGCCCATGCCGGGTAAAAGCCTAGAGAACATGCACGTAGCGGTCTTGGCGGGCGGTCATTCCGCTGAGCGCGAGATCTCGCTCAATTCGGGAAAGAACGTTGTGGTGGCACTGAAGGAAGCCGGCTACACCTCGGTGGAGCTGCTCGATACGGCCGCTGATGACTTTATGGTAACCATGGCAACCGGCGGCTTTGACGTGGCGTTTATTGCCATGCACGGTGCCGGCGGCGAGGATGGTGCCATGCAGGGCGCCATGGAGACCCTGGGTATCCCCTACACGGCCTCGGGCGTGCTTGCTAGCGCCTGCGGTGCCGACAAAGAGGTCTCTAAGCTCCTGTACGCCAAGGCGGGCATTCCCATTGCCCCCGGCCTTGCGCTCGAGGTGGGCGATGAAGTCGATATCGATCATATCGTCAAGGTTTGTGGCGAGCGCAGCTTTGTGAAGCCGGCCGTCAACGGTTCCAGCTATGGCATTTCCCTGGTCCATGAGCCCTCCGAGATGCCCGCGGCAATTGCCAAGGCGTTTGAGTACGGCGACAAAGTGCTGGTCGAGAAGTGCATCGAGGGTACCGAGATCACCGTCGGCGTGTACGGCGAGGACGACGTGCGCGCCCTGCCGATTGTCGAGATTCGCAAGCCCGAGGACTGTGAGTTCTACGATCTGGACGTGAAGTATGTCGACCCTACGGACATCCATCGTATTCCGGCGCAGATTTCACCCGAGAATTACGCTCGCGCTCAGGAGCTTGCCTGTGCTGCTCACAAGGCCCTCGGTTGCCTGGGCATCTCGCGCAGCGATTTTATCGTGAGCGAGGACGGCCCCGTCATCCTCGAGACCAACACCATTCCCGGCATGACCGATACGTCGCTGTATCCGGATGAGATTCGCCACACAGACGACATGACGTTCCCGCAGGTCTGTGACAGCCTGATCCGTATGGGCCTTCGTCGAGCGGGCATTGCATGCTAATCGAGGACGCGGTTTCGTCAGGAACGCCGCAGTTTGTCATCGACTCCTATGCCACGCTTGCCGAACGCGCCAAAACGCAGTCCTTCGGCCTTATCGAGGAAGATGTGATTGTCCTCGATACCGAGACCACAGGTCTTTCGGTGCAGGACAACGAGCTGATCGAGATCTCGGCGGCCCGTCTTTCGGGCCGCGAGATCGTCGACCGCTTCGATACCTTCGTGCATCCCAAGCAGCTAATTCCCGCCGAGATTACCGAGCTCACGAGCATTACAAATGCCGATGTGGCAGATGCCCCGTCGGCCGCTGAGGCCGTCGCCGTTCTCGCCGATTTTGTCGGTGGTTGCCCGGTGATCGCACATAACGCCACGTTCGATCGCTCGTTTATCGAGTCGGTCAAAGGCGGCGTCAACGTGAGCGATATCTGGATCGATTCGCTGGCGCTGTCGCGCATCGCGCTTCCGCGCCTGGCCTCGCACAAGCTGTCTTTTATGGCCGATCTGTTTGGCTGTGACTCGGTATCACACCGTGCCAATGCCGACGTCGACGCCCTGTGTGGCGTATGGCGTGTGTTGCTCGTGGCGCTCACCGACTTGCCCCAGGGCCTCATGGCGCGCCTAGCCGACATGCATCCGGATGTGCCTTGGTCCTATCGTCCTATCTTCTCATTCTTGGCGGGGCAGAACCCTGGTTCTATCTTCTCTCTCAGCGCCGCTCGTGCTGACGTTCTCAAGGCCGATCGCGCCGACGATCGGGTGGACGCCGACGAACTGCCGGTCCTCAAGATGCCGAGTCGTGAGGAGATTGAGGCAGACTATGCGCCGGGTGGCCTGGTCAATCGCATGTATCCCACTTACGAGCCGCGTGATGAGCAGATCGCGATGGCGCTCGAGGTCCGCGATGCGCTGGTCACGGGCACACATCGCGTAATTGAGGCGGGCACGGGCGTCGGCAAATCGATGGCCTATCTGGTGCCTTTTGCCGAGGCAGCACGCCGTAACAACATCACGGTTGGTATTGCGACCAAATCGAACAATCTTGCCGACCAGCTCATGTACCATGAGCTGCCAAAACTTGCCGAGCAACTGGACGGTGGTCTGTCATTTTGCGCTCTCAAGGGCTATGACCACTATCCGTGCCTGCGCAAGCTTGAGCGCATGAGCCGAGGCCAGGTCGAGATTACCACCAAGCGCGATCCGGCGGACACGCTCACGGCGGTCGCGGTCATTATGGCGTACGTCTGCCAATCAGCCGATGGCGACCTCGACTCGCTCGGCATTCGGTGGCGCAGCGTCAACCGTCCCGACTTTACGACGGCCTCGCGCGAGTGTGCTCGTCGCCTCTGCCCGTTTTTCCCTGATAAATGTTTGGTCCACGGCGCTCGCCGTCGTGCGGCGCATGCCGATGTGGTGGTCACCAACCATTCCCTGCTGTTCCGCAATGTCGCGGCCGAGGGCAGGATTTTACCTCCGATTCGTCATTGGGTAATCGACGAGGCCCATTCCATCGAGCGCGAGGCGCGCCGCCAGTGGGCGCGCGTGGTGTCGGCGGACGAATCACGCGTTCTGTTTGAGCGCCTGGGTGGCTCGAGCACCGGCGCGCTAAGCCAGGTTTCCCGTGATTTGGCAACCTCCGAGGGCTCTACGCTCTATCTGGGCCTTACTGCCAAGGCGACGTCGACGGTTGCGCGCGCGAGCATGGCAATCGCCGACGTGTTCGATGGCGTTCGCGAGCTCGGCCGCCGTGCGCGTGGGGGTTATGACAATGCCAATCTATGGATTGGCCCCGAGCTGCGCGAATCTGACGACTGGCATGATTTCTTACAGTCGGCCTACACTTGCATCGACGCATTGGAACAGGCTGACAAGAGCGTCGACGCGCTGGTGCAAGCCGTCGCCGCCGACAAGCCCGAGGTTGTTGTTGACCTGGGTGATATCTCGCGTCGCCTGCACGAGCTGGTCGAGAACCTCAAACTCATCATTGATGGCACCGATGAACACTACGTGTATTCGCTGCAGGTCAATCGCAGGCTGCGTGCCGGCGGAGAGTCGATGACCGCAGAGCGCATCGACATTGGCGAGGCCTTGGCAACCGAGTGGCTGCCCGAGGTTCACACGGCTATCTTTGCCTCGGCGACTATGACGGTGTCCAAAAGCTTTGAACACTTTAACCATGCGGTCGGCCTCGATCGCATCGGTGCTTCAACATCCTCATCGCTGCACTTGGACTCGAGCTACGACTTCGATTCGAACATGGCTGTAGTCGTTGCGGGCGATATCCCCGATCCGCGCGATCGCGAGAGCTATCTTACGGCGCTCGAGCGCGTGCTGGTCGACGCCCATCTTGCCATGGGCGGATCGGTGCTCACACTGTTCACCAATCGGCGCGACATGGAAGACCTGTACGCCCGCGTTGAGCCCAAGATGGCCCGTGCGGGTCTGGAGCTCGACTGCCAGCAGCGCAACTCATCTCCTCGTCGCCTGCGCGATCGGTTTATCAACGAGCCGACTTCATCGCTTTTTGCGCTTAAGGCCTTCTGGGAGGGGTTCGACGCCAGCGGCGAGACGCTGCGCTGCGTCATCATTCCCAAGCTGCCGTTCTCGAGTCCCACGGACCCGCTCTCGTGCGAGCGCAACCTGCGCGAAGACCGCGCTTGGGCGCGCTATTCGCTGCCCGAGGCGGTGCTCGAGGTTAAGCAGGCGGCCGGCCGCCTTATCCGCTCGTCGACCGATTGCGGCGTGCTGATTCTGGCCGACCCGCGCCTGGTGACGAAGGGCTACGGAAAGAAGTTCTTAACGTCGCTGCCCACGAGCTCCTACCAGCGCATCGAATCGGCGCAGATCGGTCACTATCTGCAACTGTGGCGCGCACGTCACGAGCGGCGGCGCTAAAGCGGACAGACGAGGGTTTTTGCCATATCGCACAG
>DBFOPE010000145.1:0-3390 GCA_048429085.1 Collinsella sp. | reverse complement strand
GACCCACGGGGGATCGCGCTGACCTCCTCAAAGAAATGGAACAGCTGGGCGGGCTCGTAGCCGGTAATCTTGTAGTCCATGGTGCCTCCTTGGCGCAACTGGTTAGACAGTAAGACATGCGACTTGTATATTCCCAGACTTCGTTTGCATAAACCAGTCGAATACGCCGAGCGTTCTCGCATCATCGGCTAACGGCGAACCGCATAGCGTAACGGTCACAACTTCGCAGCTCTACAAATCGAGGCGCCCTTGCCAGAGCGCCTCGATTGCGCGTATCAAATTGTCGCCACGCCCTACAGCGCGCCGGAACCGGCTTGCATCATGCCGCCGGGGCCCGAGGTCACGCCGCCGCTCACGGGCGCGGCGTTGCCGGTGTGCGGTGCCGCCGGAGCGGTATCGCCACCGAGCGTGCCCGCCGGACGCGGTGCCGGGATCTCACCCGTGCCGTGGCTAAAGACAAACTTGCCATCGGTCACGTCGCACAGGACGGTATCGCCCTCGCCCCACTCGCCGGCCAGAAGCTCCTCGGACAGCGGGTCCTCGATGAGCTTTTGGATGGCACGACGCAACGGACGCGCACCGTTGGTGAGGTCAGTGCCCTCGGCCACGATCTTGTCGTAGGCCGCATCGGTGAGCTTGATGTTCATGCCGTTGGCAATCAAACGCTGACGCAGGTCGTCCACCAGCAGGTGCGCGATCTTGGTCAGGTTCTCGCCCGAAAGCTTCTGGAACACCACGATGTCGTCGATACGGTTGAGCAACTCGGGGCGGAACAGGCGCTTGAGTTCGCCCATCGCACGGCCCTTAATCTCGCTCGAGGTAAGGCCCTGCTCGCCGGTGGTGCCGAAGCCAACGCTCGTATCCTGCGCAATCTCGCGGGCGCCCACGTTTGACGTCATGATGATCACCGTATTGCGGAAGTCGACCGTCTTGCCCTGGCTATCGGTCAGACGACCCTCCTCCAGCACCTGCAGCAGAATGTTGAAGATATCAGGGTGTGCCTTCTCGATCTCATCGAACAGCACGACCGAGTACGGGTGACGGCGAACGGCCTTGGTGAGCTGACCGCCCTCGTCGTGGCCCACGTAACCCGGAGGGCTACCGATAAGCTTGGAGACCTCGAACTCGCTGCCAAACTCCGACATGTCGAAGCTGATGAGCGCGTCCTTGCTGCCAAAGAGATACTCGGCGAGCGTCTTGGCGAGCTCGGTCTTGCCCGTGCCGGTGGGACCCAGGAAGATAAAGCTGCCGCCGGGGCGGCGCGGGTCCTTGAGCGGCGAGCGGCTGCGGCGCACGGCCTTGGCAACGGCCTCGACGGCCTCATCCTGACCGATGATGCGCGTCTTGAGCACGCTTTCGGTCTGCAACAGGCGGCGGCTCTCGCTCTCGGTGAGCGAGGACACCGGCACGCCCGAGGTCACGGACACGATGTCGGCAATCTGGGAGACATCGATGGTGAGCGGGCTGGCGTCGAGCTCGGCCGTCCAGGCGGCCTTGGCCTCGGCGAGCTCAATCTCGGCGGCCTTCTGCTGCTCGGTGATCTCGGCGGCCTTGTTCATGTCGTCGCTCTCGGTGGCCTCCTGTGCGGCGGCCTTAAGCTCCTCCACGCGATGCTCGGCCTCGCGCACCGGCTCAGGCGCGCGGTTGGCGGCAATGCGGGCGCGGGCGCCGGCCTCGTCAATGAGGTCGATGGCCTTATCGGGCAGGAAGCGGTCCTGAATGTAGCGGTTGGAGAGGTTCGCGGCGGCCTCGATAGCACCCTGTGTGTAACGCACATGGTGGTGCTCCTCGTAGCGCGGCTTGAGCGCGGTCAGGATCTTGACCGTGTCCTCGACACTCGGCTCCTCGACATCGATCGTCTGGAAGCGGCGCTCGAAAGCCGGATCCTTGGTGAGGTACTTGCGGAACTCCTCGGCCGTGGTGGCACCGATGATCTGGAAAGCACCGCGCGCGAGCACGGGCTTGAGCATGGAGCTTGCATCGATGGATCCCTCGGCAGAACCGGCACCGATGATGGTGTGCATCTCGTCGATAAACAGGATGACATCGTCGGCTTCAGTTGCCTCCTGGATCACGTTCTTGAGGCGCTCCTCAAACTCACCGCGATACTTGGCGCCCGCAACAAGACCCGGCAGATCGAGCGTCCAGATATTCTGGTTCATAAGATTCTCGGGCACGTTGCCGGCAGCAATCTGCTGCGCCAGGCCCTCGACGATAGCCGTTTTGCCCACGCCGGGATCGCCCAGGATAAGAGGATTGTTCTTGGTGCGGCGCGAAAGGATCTCCATCATGCGCTGGACTTCCTTTTCGCGACCGATCACGGGGTCGAGCTCGCCATCGCGCGCCTTCTGCGTGAGGTTGGTCGCGAACTGCTTAAGCGTATCGGTGCCACTCCCCTTTTGCTGAGAGGCATCCGAGCCGCTAAAGAACGGCAGGCCCGCACCGGGACGACCAGCACCGGCGCCGGCGAGCGGACGCTTCTTGTCCTGGTCCTTGGCAGTGAGCTTCTCGATAGCCTTTTTGATGGAGGCGGACGACACACCCAGGCGCATGAGGATGTCCATGGCCATGCCGTTGCCCTCTTCGACGATTCCGATCAGCAAGTGCTCGGTCGACACGTAGGTCTGGTTGTTCTCACGCGCCACGCGGAATGAACGCTCCATCACACTAATGACGAGCGGCGTAAAGGCAAGCTTGGCCGCCTCGGTCTCCTCACTGGGCTCGGGAACCGTGGTCTGGACCTCTTTGAGAGTATCCATGATGTCATCGTAGGAGATGTCGAGCGAACGCAGCGCCTCGGCGGCAATGCCCTCATCCTCCTTGGCAAGCGCCAGAAGCAGATGCTCGGTACCCACCTTGTTGGTATGCAGGTCGAGCGCCTCCTGTTTGGCCATCGACATGACCTTGCGCGCTCGATCGGTAAATCTATCTAACATGCTCGTTTCCTTACATGAGTTCATCGAAATCAAAACGCCCGCCCGTCGGCGGCGCTTTTGTCTCTTTACCCACAGGTTGTCTATGTTAACAGCTGGAGGAATATCTATAAACCCGGCTCACATGAATGCAGGTTATGACCGCATCGCGGGACTCACCGCGCGATGCGCGACAGGCGCCCCGCAAGAGAAACCCTAGGCGTCTTTCACCACGTCGGGACTCGTCGCACGCGATGCGCGATAGGCATCGGCCTCCTTGGAGACGCGTTCGAGCAGCTCGGATGTATCGACGCCCTCGACTTGCGCGACCGTTTCCACCGTCTGCATGGCGACCGCCCTCAGGTACGCGCACGCGCTGTCCCCCAGCTGCTCGAGGTCTATCTCCTCGCCGCCCTCCCGGGCAAAGCCGACCGCCATCACAAAGCCCATGATGCCCGAGACCAGAAAGCCCACCGCA
>DBFOPE010000144.1:0-8733 GCA_048429085.1 Collinsella sp. | reverse complement strand
CAAGGTTGACACCCGCGACGGCAAGTTCGTCTCCCGCGTCTAGCAACCAACTCTTCTAGGAGGACTCATGCCCCAGGAAATCAAGATTGACGGCATCGGCATTTCGCCCGATGTTCTGACCGCCATCGTCTCGCGCGCCGTCACGGATGTCGAGGGCATCGCCTCCGTGGGCGTCAAGGACCTTGCCACCAACCTTGTCTCCATGATGCTTTCGTCCAAGGCCCCGGCTTCCGAGCCGGCGGTCGAGGCCGAGGTCATTGGCGACAAACTCGCGCTTACCGTGCGCGTCGTGGTGTTCTTTGGCTATCCGTTCAAGAAACTCGCCGAGGCCGTTCGCGCCGCCGTGGTCGCCGCCATCGACGCCCAGGTGGGCGTCGAGGTCGAGCGCGTTGACGTTTGCATCGACGGCCTCGTTTTCCCCAAGGAGTAACCTTTGAGCCTTAAGGTTTATCGCGGGCGTACGCTTGCCCGCAGTCAGGCGCTGCAGCTGCTGTTCCAGGCCGAGGCCACGGACAGCCCGCTCGAGCGCGTCCTCGAGGGCGATTTCCTGATCTCGAAGGGTCCCCTCGATCCCTACGCGCTGGAGCTGTGCCGCGGTGCCTACGAGCACATCGACCGCATCGACTGCGCCCTGCGCTCCGTCGCCAAGAACTGGGATCTTATGCGTATGCCCGGTGCCGACCGCAATCTGCTGCGTATCGCCGTCTATGAGATGCGCTTCCTCACCGACGAGGAGGTCTCGGACGCCATCGTGATCAACGAGGCGGTCGAGCTTGCCAAGGCCTATGGCACCGACCAGTCCGCGTCGTTTGTCAACGGCGTGCTGGGCAAGATCGCTCGTAGCGAGGAGCTGCCGGGCGAGGACCTCTATCAGGAGCTACTGGCCGAGGACCGTGCCCGCGAGGAGGCCCAGGCCGCCGAGGCTGCCGCCAAGGTTGCCGCCGCTCAGGCTGCGGCCGGCGTTCTCGATGAGGACGCCGAGGTCGCCGAGGCCGAGACCGGTACCGTCGAGGAGTAGCCATGCCAGAGAGTTCCGTCCGCAACTTCGACGAGATCTCGGACCGCTTGGACCAGATTATCGCTACCGTTCGCTCCAAGGATACGTCCTTGGAGCGTTCGCTCGATCTGTTTGACGAGGCGATCGAGCTGGGCTCCCGTGCGGTCGATATGGTCGATAAGTTTGAGTTGACGCCTCGTGAGGCCGATAAGCTCGAGCAGGAATACGATGAGGATGCGGCAAACGAATCCCAGGATAGCCAAGCCGCGTCTCCGGATACGAATGGTTGATGGCATTCATGAAACGTGTGCGTCTTGATGACGAACTGATTTCACAGGGCATCTGCGCCGATCGCGCGGATGCCCTTCGCACTCTTATGGCCGGCTTGGTCTCAAGCGGCGGCGAGCGTTTGACCTCGCCGGGCCTTAAGGTGACGCCCGGCTTGCCGTTACACGTGAAGGGTCGTATTCCCTACGTGGGGCGCGGCGGGCTCAAGCTCGAGGGTGCACTCGATGCGTTTGGGATTGATCCGACTGATCTTGCTTGCCTCGATGTGGGCTGTTCCACGGGTGGCTTTACCGATTGCCTGCTCAAGCGCGGTGCCGCTACGGTCGTTTCGGTCGATGTGGGTCGCGCTCAGTTTGATTGGTCGCTGCGCCAAGACGATCGCGTGACGCTCCATGAACGCACCAACGTGACGCAGCTGCCCGAGCTCGGCTACGGCGGCGCTATCGACCTGGCCGTGTGCGATGTGTCGTTTACGAGTATCGCAAATATCATCGACGCCGTGATGGCGTGCCTGAAGCCTTCGGGTTCGTTTTGCACGCTCGTAAAACCCCAGTTTGAGGCGCCGGCTGCGCTGGTGGGCGAGGGCGGTATCGTGACCGACCCCGCCGTCCGTCGCGATACGCTCACGGCGGCGATTGAGCTCTTTGCCGCCAAGGGCCTGTTCCCGCTCGACGTGTGCGTGTCGCCCATCCATGGCGCCAAGGGCAACGTCGAGTTTTTCTTGTACGGCACGAGGTTTGCTCCCGGCGCACGCACCGACGATGAGCTGCAATCCCAGGTATCGGTTTTGAGCGAGAAAGCTGCAACGCTATGAAGGTCTTTCTGGTTCCCAATTTCTACAAGCAAGAAGCGGTCGAGAGCGGCCTGATGCTCGAGCTTTGGCTTTCGCGCCAGGGCTACGAGGTCGCATGGGCTGCCGACCAGCGTTCCAAGATTCAGAGCGCGCCCGATGTTGACGATGCCGACCTGGTCATTACGCTCGGTGGCGACGGTACACTGCTGCGCGCCGCCCGCATCCTCAACTACCGTGAGATTCCCATTTTGGGTCTTTCCTATGGTCATTTGGGTTTTTTGACGGCCGCGAGCCCCGAGGAGCGCGACATTTTGCAGGTTGTGAGCGATGCCCTGTCCGGTGAGCTCCATGTGAGCCGCCGCGCCACCATCGCCGCTGATATCGTCTCGGTGCGCGAAGACGGCACGAAGGATGTCGTGCGCACGTTTGCCCTTAACGATATGGCGCTTACGCGTGGGCCCCTGTCCGATATGGTCGAGTTCGATATCACGGTGTCCGGCCATCATATCGACCGCCTGCGCGGCGACGGCGTGGTTGTATCGACGGCGACTGGCTCCACCGGCTACGCGCTTTCCGCCGGCGGCCCCATCGTCAGCCCCGATTACACGGGTATGGTCTGTGTGCCCATCGCTCCGCATACCATTCAGGCTCGCGCCTTTTTGACCTCGCCGAGCGATGTCGTGGAGATCTTTATGTCCGATGATCGCCCGAGCGTTCCGGCGATCGCCATCGATGGACAGTTTATTACCTGCGATGGCACGGTCGAGAGCGTGGCCGTGCGTCGCGGTCCCGGCGATGTGCTGCTGCTGGATTACGGCCCCGAGAGCTTCTATAACTCGGTGAGCCGCGTGTTCTACGGAGTGCGTCATGATCGATGAGCTGCAGGTTTCCAACATTGCACTCATTCGCGAGGCGACGTTGGTTCCGAGCGCGGGCTTAACGGTTCTGACCGGAGAAACCGGCGCCGGTAAGACCGCGTTGCTCTCGGCGCTCAAGCTCATTTTGGGCGAGCGCGCGGATTCGTCGACGGTGCGCGAGGGCGAGACGCTTGCCAGCGTCGATGCGCGTCTGTTTGACGGACCGCACGACGCGGAGGGCTTCACCGTGCAGCGCAGCCTTTCTGCCGAGGGCCGCAGCCGCGTAAAAATTGACGGCCGCATCGCCAGCGTGCGCGAGCTTTCGGGGCGCGTTGGCGTGATGATGGATCTTTGCGGCCAGCACGAGCACCAGCGTCTGCTCGACCCGGCGCACCATGTTGCCATGGTCGATGCCTGGGCAGGGCGCCCGGCACTCGAGGCGCTCGAGCACTACCGTGCTTGCTTTAAGGCATCGCGTGCGGCTGCCAAGGAGGTCCGTCGCGTCGAAGAGGCCTCGCGTGCGCAGGGGAGTCGCGTTGAGGAGGCGCGCTTCGCCCTGGTGCGCATCGCCGAGGTCGACCCCAAGCCGGGTGAGTATGAGGAGCTCGAGGAGCTGCTGCCGCGCTCCGAGCATGCCGAGGTGTTGGTGGCCACGGCCAACGATGCCCATGCGATGCTTGCTGCCGAAGGGGGAGCACTCGATGCCGTGAACAGTGCCGTGGCGGAGCTTTCCCGCATGGCTGCCGTCGATCGCAAGCTGGGCGACATTGCCGATGCGCTTTCGGATGCCTGCATTTCGCTTGAGGATTGTGCCAGCGAGCTGCGTACCTATCGCGATGGGGTCGCCTTTGATCCGCGCGAGCTGGCTCGTATGCGCGAGCGCTATTCCGATCTTAAGGCCCTGCTGCGTCAGTGGGGGCCCACCATGGACGATGTCTTTGCCATGTGCGATCGCTCACAAGAGCTGCTGTCCCTAGTCGATGATGGTGATGCGCAGATAAAGAAGGCACGCGAAGCGCTTGGCGCGGCGGAGCACGAACTGTTCGCCGCCGCCAAGGCGCTCAAGCGTGCGCGCAATACGGCAGCCCCGCGTTTTTGTCACGAGGTTGGTCGTCAGATGGCGCGCCTGGAGATGGGCGGCGCCGAGCTCGTTTGGGAGTCGCGCGATCTTCCGCGTGCCGAGTGGACGCCGGCGGGCCCTTCGAGCTACGAGCTTTTATATCGCAGTGGTGCCGGATTGACGCCACGCCCCCTGCGCCGCATTGCGTCGGGCGGCGAGCTGAGCCGCGTCATGCTGGCGAGCAAGGTCGTTCTCGGTAACGCGGACGGCGTGGATACGCTGGTGTTCGACGAGGTCGATGCCGGTGTCGGCGGCTCTACAGCACGTGCCCTCGCGAGCGTGCTGGCAGATCTCGCCGCTACGCATCAGGTGATTGTCGTAACTCACCTGGCGCAGGTTGCGGTCATGGCCGACAAGCACTACGTGGTGAGCAAAGAGCCCGGCGACGTTCCCCAGACGCATCTGGATGAGGTGACCGGGGACGCGCGCATCGCTGAGATCGCCCGTATGCTGAGTGGCGATCAATCTGAGGCAAGCCTGGCACATGCCAAGCAGATGTTGGAAGAGGCTCGAGGTTAGAACGAGCTGACAGTGTTGGCGGGGACAAAATATCAGCAATTGTTGCACCGCCACTTGCTTGTCTGGCCCGACCGTCAAAAACTATGCCGGTTTACTACGATGAATCGGCGTAGCTCGAGCACAGCTAAAATTGTAAAAAGAAAACCGCAGGTAGAACCCCTGCGGTTTTCTTTTAAAACACGATGTGGTCGCATATTCCGATTTCATCGTAGTAAACCGGCATAGTTTTATCGGAACGGTACATAACGTCCCCTGATAAAACCTACTCCACGACCTTATCCGGCTGGATGAGCTCCTCGTAGTAGCTGATATGCTCGCGGGCGTCTTCAATCTCGGGCAGCAGGAAGTTGTAGATAACCTCGATTATCATCGTGGCACTCATCTTGGAGAACGCAAAGTCGCCCGTGGTGAGCAGTGCCTCGTGGTTCACAGTATTAAAGGTGTAGTCGGCCAGGCGAGCAAGCGGGGACTTGCTGTCGCTGCTGATGACGACAACGGTGGCGCCACAGCCGCGAGCCGCTTTTGCCATGCGATTCAGTCGACGCGACTTGCCGGAGTTCGAGATCAGCACGATGACATCTCCAGGGCGCAGCGTAAGCGCAAAACCAATCGAGGTCTCGCTGATGGTGCTTGCCATACAGCGAAGGCCCAGCTGCGAAAATTTAAACGTCGCGTCGAGCGCGACGGCGTTGGTGTTGCCTACGGCTGCAAACTCGATAGCCCCTGCGTTCTTAAACGCGTGCACGACGGCTGTCAGCGAGTCGTGATCAATGCCATCGATAGTCGCATTGAGTTCGCTGACCTTGGCAGCGAGAATATTCTTGAGGCTCTGCTCCATATTGTCGAGCGAGACCTCGTCGGTGAGGCCTTCATTGCGCTGGCTTTCCAGATCGCGCGCTAGTGAAAACTGGAAACTGCGAAAACTGCCAAAACCCAGTTTGCGGCAGAAGCGCGAGACGGTTGCCTCGGAGGTTGCAGCGGCGCGCGAAAGCTGGGCGGCTGTCAGACGCGGGGCCTCGGACTGGTGCTCTAGGATATAGTCGACAATGCGCTGCTCGGACTCGCTGTACCCCCTGTGCATACTAATAAGGGAGAGTGCGCTCTTGCTGCTATCGGACATGGGATGGCTCCTGGCTGGCATGAAAATCGGACTTGTTTTGTAATGTCGTAGTATACGGGCATTTTCAATTACAAGATACACCTTGCCGTTTCAATAGTTGATGGTAAACTTTCATCGACCGTTTACGGTAATGAAAGAACCTTTCACCGGAGAAATGAGCTGTATTGCTTCTCATATAAGCGGTGGGGTGGTATCTTTCAGATGTGAAAAAACGCGCATTGAAGCGCGTGTAGGGGAGCGCCCGCGGGCGCTGTACTCAAGAAGGAGGGACACATGGCTAAGTTTGGCATCATCGCCGCCACCGGTTGCCCGACCGGTATCGCGCACACCTTCATGGCGAAGGAGGCGCTGGAGAAGGCAGCTGCCGAGCGCGGTCTGACCATTAAGGTCGAGACCCATGGCCAGGTCGGTGTCGAGAACGAGCTCACCAAGAGTGAGATCGCTGGTGCCAAGGCCGTCGTCGTCGCAGCCGATAAGGATGTCCAGGCGGAGCGTTTCGCCGGTAAGCCCATGGTTTCCGTTGGTGTTTCCAAGGCCCTGTCCGTCGAGGCTGCCGGCAAGCTGATCGATCGTGCCCTTGCCGCCAAGGGCGACGACACGGTTGCGGCTGCTGCCGATGTCGAGGATGAGGTCGAGGAGAAGGAGTCCATCGGCCACATCATCTATAAGCACCTCATGAACGGCGTCAGCCACATGCTGGTCTTCGTCGTTGCCGGTGGTGTCCTGACCGCTGTTTCGTTCCTGTGGGGCATCACGTCCTTCGATTCGACGGCTGCCGACTACAACAGCTTCGCCGCTATGCTCAAGATCATCGGCGGCATTGCCATGAACCTCATGGTTCCCGTGCTTTCCGCCTACATCGCCGAGTCCATCGGCAAGCGTCCGGCGCTCGTCCCCGGCTTTGTTGCCGGTATGATCGCCATCCAGGGCCTGCCCGTTAACGCCGATACACACATGATCGATGCTGGCGGCACCGGTGTGGGCTTCGGCTTCCTGGGCGGCATTGTCGGCGGCTTCCTCGCCGGCTATGTCATCCTTCTGCTCGAGAAGGTTTTTGCCAAGCTGCCCAAGAACCTGGACGGCCTTAAGGCTATCTTCCTGTACCCGCTGTTCTCGACTGCTATCGTCGGTCTGGTCATGCTCGGCATCTCCGGCCCCATGGCTGCCATCAACACCGCCATGATGGACTTCCTCAAGGGTCTGTCTGCCTCTGGCGCTGTTGTCCTGGGTCTTGCTATTGGTTGCATGTGCGCCTTTGACATGGGCGGTCCGGTCAACAAGGCTGCTTACGTCACCGGTACCGCCATGCTCACCGAGGCCCTGGCTGCTGGTGTCGGCACCGACACCTACAACTTCGGCACCAACTTCATGGCTGCCGTCTCCGCCGCCTGCATCGTTCCGCCGCTGATCACCACCTTTGCCGTCATCGTCGGCAAGAAGTACTTCAGCCAGGAGGATCATGACGCCGGTGTCGTCAACCTCATCCTTGGTTGCACCCACATCACCGAGGGCGCCATTCCGTTCATGACCAAGAACATCTGGCCCGTCATGCCCATCATGATGCTCGGTTCCTCCATCGCCTCGATCCTGACCATTATGTTCAACGTTCACGATCCGGCGCCCCACGGTGGCTTCCTGGTCCTGCCCGTTGTCGAGAACGGTCCGCTGTGGGTCCTCGCGATCCTCATCGGCGCTGTGGTCGGTGGCATCCTGTTCGTCGCTTTCAAGAAGTATGACTTCGAGAAGAGCCAGAAGGCCGCTCCTGCCGCTCCCGCTAAGCCGGTCGAGGCCCCCAAGGCCGCTGCCGTCGAGGCTCCCAAGGCCGAGGCTGCCGATTTCGTGAAGGTCGAGAACGTTTTTGTCGCCGAGAACTTCGCTTCTCGTGACGAGGCCCTGAGCTTTGTCTCCAACCAGGCTGTCAAGGCCGGTGTCGCTGACGACGCCGATGCCGTGATGAATGCCTTCCTGGCCCGCGAGGCCGAGGGCTCCACGGGCATGATGGAGGGCTTCGCTATTCCGCATGCCAAGTCCGATGTCATTACCGATGCCGCCGTCATCGTCGTCAAGGACGACTCTGGCGTGACCGGTTGGGACACCATGGATGGCGCTCCCGTCAACGTGGCTATCGCCCTGCTCATTCCCGGTGCCCAGGCCGGCACCACGCACCTCAAGATCCTGTCCAAGGTCGCCGAGGCGCTTATGGACGAGGGCTTCCGTGCCACCGTCAAGGGTTCCACCGACGCCGCCGAGATCGCCAAGACGATCAACGCCCGTCTGGTGTAACCCCGCAACGCGCGAATAATATCGCCTCTGTAACAAAGGGGGAGACCCTCTCCAGGGCCTCCCCCTTTTTCTACCCCCCCACAAGTTGCGGTGAAATAGGGATTGTTTAAACGATTCAACTCCAAATGCAGTCCCTATTTCACCCCAACTTACAAAAGGGCATAGAGGGGGCTGCCTATCGAGTCTTTGTCGCGAACAGGTTATCAGCCAGAATTCCGTTCGCACGATATTACTCTGGACCGACCGAGTTTCCGCAGCTCGCCTGCCTGGCGGGGCGGTTAAGTTTGTCGCGAGTTCCGCACGCAAAGGAAAGCACTTAATGTGCTTTCCGTCTTGCGCAGGACTGTAGAGCAGCAAACTTAACCGCCCCGCCAGGCAGGCGAGCGTGCAGGAACGACATCCGTCCAATAATTCGTGCGAAACATAATGAAAAACAGTTTGATGTGAGTTAATATAAACAACGTCGTGAATATGGCTCCTGTCGCATGGCTGACAGGGGTTAAACACAAAAAGGAGTCAATTATGGTTTCTGAGAAGGCTACCCTCGTTAATCCTCAGGGTCTTCACATGCGTCCTGCTGGCCTCTTCGCCTCCACCATGGGCAAGTACGCCTGCGACGTGACGGTCGTCACCCCCGAGAAGGAGGTCAACGGCAAGTCCCCGATGGCCCTCATGGCTGCTGGTATCCCCTGCGGCACCGAGGTCGAGGTCAAGTGCGACGGCGCTGACGAGGCCGAGGCTCTGGCTGCTGCCATC
>DBFOPE010000143.1:0-4480 GCA_048429085.1 Collinsella sp. | reverse complement strand
GCCAAAAACAGTCCCTATTCCACCGCAAGTGGTGGGGATGTCCTGCCTGTTGACGTGGCATCTGGCTTTCCCTTGTGGTTGATTTCGTCTAAGAGCTCCGCTGCGATCTCGCTGTTTTTGAACCTGATGCTGCAGTCTTCTTTCTTGGGGAAAGCTAGTAGCGGGATCGTTCCGTACCAGATAGTTTCTTCGTCAATTATCGCTGCACACAAACGTCCTTCTGCTCTAATGGCATGCTCGACGTTCATTTTTGCCAAAGTCTCGCTTGCATCTTCGCGCAGAGTCGAGGCAATGAAAAACTCAAGAGCAATCCCTCGGGCAGTGGCACCTTTGATTGCATCGCCGAGCTTTGCGAGGCAGGCGGCGGATGCGTAGGGCGCGGCAATGAAGATGCTCTTAGCGGCGCCAACGATGTCTTCAACCAGAGTCTCTACGGCATTAGCCGGTTCTATGAGAATGTTTTGATCGGACTGCTCGCTGCCTCCGGTCACGTAGACTTCGTACCCGAGCTTGGCGTAGGTCTTGAGTCTCTTCTGGTACATGCGGGCGAGCATGGGTATAGATAAATCAACGTAGTCGAATATCTCAACCCGTCGCTTGCCCTCGTGGCTTCTATGGAGCCTGCCTGCCTGCTGCGTGATGCTGCCGTCCCACGATATCGGCGTGGCAATGAGTAGAGTGTCAAGGTAGGACAGATCGAAGCCCTCGCCCAAAAGGCTTTCGGTGGCGACGATGATTCGATGTTCATGCTCGAAGCGGGGAAGACTGCTCAGTATCGTTTTTCTTTCTTTGGCGTCGATTTCCCCGGTCAGGAGAACGGGTTCGTGTCCTTGGTTTTTGAGCATCCCGAACAGCTCCTCGGCATGCTTTTTCCTTTTAGTCAGCACGAGCGGATGCCGGCCGTTTGACGCAGCTTCAATAGCGTCGTTGACAATCAATTCGTTTCTAGCTGCATGCGTGCACAGCAGGTCGAGAATCTGATTGAAGCTTGCACCTGGCTCGTAGGCGGGTAGTCGAATTCCAGTAAAACGAGGCCGTACGATGCGCTGGATGCCCTGCTGAATCGCTTGCGCTTTTGGATCGATAACATAACGGAGCGGGCCGCAGAGCATGGAGAGCGCCCGCGTAAGGCCGTCGGATCGTTCGGGCGTCGCAGAAAGGCCGTATACGTATTTGGCCGGGGCGGACTTGAGAATAAGCTCGAGCTGTGGTGCGGCGGCATGGTGGCATTCGTCGCAGATAATGAGGCCGTAATTACGAACAAGGCCCTTAACTATCGGCTCTCCGGTTTGACGGTCTTTGCCAGATAACGACTGGAACGAAGCGATGTCGACGAGGCCGCTTACGGCCATTTTGCCTCCTCCTATTTGTCCGATGACCGGAGGCTGCCTTTTGCTGATTCGTCCTTTTGGGGTTCGGACGGGCTCCCTGTTGTCCGTAATGTCGATAAATCGCTCGAGCTGGGATTTCCATTGGGTTATGAGTGCGGTTTTGGGAACGATGACGAGCGTTGGAAGACCAATGGATGCAATAAGATAAGCTCCGACGACTGTTTTACCGAAGCCTGTCGGCGCGGACATGATGCCGTCTTCGTATATGAGCATCTGATCAGCGGCGATTTGCTGCTCAGGGCGAAGGACTCCTTTAAATGCCATAACAATCGGATTGCCCGATTTGCGCTCGTCTGAATAGTGGGCGGTAACGCCGGTCTCTTGAACTAGCCGCTCAAGTTGAGTTTTGCAGCCCCGGGGAATTGCAACATGACCATCTCTCAGTTCGCTAAGGTCTATGAGTCGCGGTTTGCCGAATACTGATTGATGCATGGACTGCGCGCGATAGAATGCCGGATTGGCAAATGTCGCAAGTCCGCGGATTTCCATTTGAGCTGCTGGACTCAGAGACTTCTCGGGGATGTACAGCATATCGGCTTGAATAACGGGCAGCGATGAGGGAAAGTCCCGCGATGTGAGTGGTAGTCGCTTTCGTGGTCTTTGGGCATACCGTTTGCCCTTGTTTGCCACCGTAGTTGTTGCTGGTCCGTGTGGGTTGTTTCCAGGGGCCTCAATCAGATCTTGCACCGTCGAGCGCGGAATCAGCTGGACTTGTGATAGATAGAGCCATTGGTCGGGAAAGGGCTTGAATTGTTCGTCTACAAATACACTGTTTCCTTCACGTTGCGCCTTGCCTTGAAAGGGGAGTGCGATGAGGTTTCCGAAGCCTCCATCGGGAATAGTGGCCTGAGCGGGTAGCATTCGATCAAAGGCCTCGAACGTGATTGTCTTATTATGCGCCGCAGCTTCGGTTATGAGGCAACTTCCAAACTCTCGGGCAGCCTTTGCGCTGATTGGCTCGAGGAAGAAAAACCAGATGTGGGCGCCGTTGCCGGACCTTGAGCGCTCAACGGCGGCGTTAATGCCCCGTCGTATTGCAACAAGCCGTACGGCATTTGTTGCCTCTTTCCAGTCCGCTTTGTCAAAATCGATGACGAGAACTTTCGTGTTGCAGTTCCTATCGAGAACATATTGCCCGAGGACATCGCGGAACCGGTCATCGTTGCCTTTAAAGTGAGCAATGATTGCGGCATCGCTTAATTCCGGGAAGACGCGATTGCTGCATTCTACACATTTAACTCTTTGATGGGCTGCTTTGGGGCAAATTCCTGGCTCCCACTCATTAGCACAAGCAGGCGTATAGCCAATGCCCCCGTCCTTTCTGCGATATCCATGAGCGTAAACATCTTTGCGCCCGGTAAAGAGACTG
This sequence comes from Collinsella sp., assembly GCA_048429085.1. Taxonomy (GTDB): domain Bacteria; phylum Actinomycetota; class Coriobacteriia; order Coriobacteriales; family Coriobacteriaceae; genus Collinsella. Next base: position 1,720 of record DBFOPE010000143.1, on the reverse strand, counting down.
CGAAAGAGCTCGAGTTTATCGCGTGCTGGGCTCGCGCTGGTGACGATGCCCTCGATTTGTGCTCGTTCATCGAACAAAGCGCCAGCTTCTTCCCACTCTTCTAGCGTTGCGTAGCGTACGTCTGAACCGTTGTTGCAAATGACGATTTGTCGGTGTTGGTCCGATATATGTGTGATCGTCTGATCGTATTTAAATTGTGCGGTCCCAAAGAGGGCGTATTGATGCATGGCGTTGCCCATTTGAATGCCGTCCTTGTATTGGAGTTGTTGAGACGAGGGTACGGCATTACGGCTTTTTGGGATATGTAATTTCGATTCAAGTTTGCTAATGGCAAGGGATTATTCTGCGAGCGGCTTTCGGTCGATGCCAAGGCGCGCGACGGCCCTTGATAATCAGGGTTTGCGGTCATATGGGTAGCCGGAGGCGTAAAGAGCGGACCTCATTCAGACCCGGTGGGCAAAAAATGGCAAATATGAGTACTGTTGCTTGGTTAGTCTCATATCATTTGAGAAGTATCTAAGACCAATTGACTGAGTTTTTTATATTCACCCCCCCCCTAAACACGACGATTCGGGGCTTTATGGAGCTTGAAATCGGTGGGAGCGGGCAATTTCAGCGAAATTTTGCTGTTACTAAATTTATGACAGTACTCATATTTGCCATTTTTTGCCCACCGGGTACCGCTAGGGGCTAGTCGAAGCTCCCCCAAACAGCTGGGAATGCGCCGATCGTCAGCATATCTTGTATATGGATGGCTCAGCAAAAGAAGTTGCGGTGAAATAGGGATTGATTTGTGGCCATACGCTAAATACAGTCCCTATTCCACCGCAAGTGGTATGGGTAGCCCTAATTGGCAGGTTGGTAGCGGGGGCAGTAGCTGATGGCGATGGCGTCGACGCCTACGTGGGTGGCAATAGTGCAGCCGATGGGGCCGGTGCCGGCGTCTACATAGTCTTGGCCTGTGAGCGCTTGGCTGACGAGCTCCTGCTCCTCGGCGGCGCCGGTCGTGAGCACACGCACGCTGGAGCCCGGATGCTCGGCCAAAAATGCGAGGCAATCGGCCATGGTGTTGGCGACGATACGCTTGGCGCCGCGGCCCTTCTTGATGGCCTTGATCTCGCCCGATTTCCACTCCGGCGAAACGGCTAGGCGAATGTTGAGCATTTGCGTGAGCTGGCCGGCGAGTTTAGGTGCGCGGCCGTTCTTAACGAGGTTTTCGAGCGTGCGGGGAATCAGCAGCAGGTGGGCGTCGGGCAGCGTCGCGCGGATCTGCGCCTCGGTCTCGTCCAGGCTGCGGCCGTCCTCGCGCATGGCGAGCGCATACTCCACCAGCAGGCCCTCGGCACCCGAGCCGGTGCGCGAATCGATGCAGCGCACGTCGAGCTCGTGGGTATCGGCCGTCAGGCTGGCGTTGGCATAGCAGGCAGACCACTCGCTGCATAGCGAGATAAAGATGGCGCTGTCGTGGCCGTCGGCGCGCACGCGGTCAAAGAGTGCCTTGAACTCGCCGGCGCTCGGCTGCGAGGTGTGCGGCAGCTGCTCGGTGCCGGCCATGCGCGCGACGTACTCCTGGGCGGTAATTTGCACCTGGTCGAGCAGGTCCTCGCCCTCGATAATCACATGCAGCGGAATCACGTAAATGCCGAGCTCTTGGGCGCGGGCGGGGGAGATGTCCGACGTGGAGTCGGTTATGATGGCAAAAGACATAATTGCACCTTTC
>DBFOPE010000142.1:0-2930 GCA_048429085.1 Collinsella sp. | reverse complement strand
ACCTGCGGCAAGCTCAACGCCATGGATCCCAAGACCGGCCACCTGGTCATGGACCGCTGGGATGAGATCTTCAACAACGTTGAAGTAACGGAGCTTTAGGGTTACGCGGTTTTACCAAACCGCGTAACGGCTCGACGCTGCCCTCAGTTCCGCCGTTCTAACGAACGGCGGACCAGTCGACGCTGCGCGGGCGCCAGAGCGACAACTTGTCATTCAAAGAGGACGGCATGACCAGAAGGTCTATGCCGTCCTCTTTTCATGCCAATTTGTTCGCTCTGGCGCCCGCTCGCTGGCATTGCCAAAACATCGACGTTGCCGTGGTCCTAAGTAGTCATTGGGGACGTTTTTGTTTGACTAGTCGTTTAAGAACGTCCCCGATGACTATTTGAATTGCTAATTTGTGCGGGTTGTGGTTTTGTGACCTGCTGAAATTTAGGATACTGTACATCTGTACGTTAACTCATCTTCGTAGTATATTGCTACCCGCAAAACTCAACACCATTGTGCTTTGAGACGTTAAAGCGCCTACTACAATGGTTGTCGATAGTACGATTCGATTTAACGACAGGATGGATGGTCCAAGCGTGAGTCTCGGCAGCAAACTATCCAATGCAAAGGTGTCCTTTGCGATATTTAAGCGCGACATTAAGCGACTGCTTGTGAACCCCGTCGCCCTGGTGGTTACCCTAGGCGTGTGCGTTATTCCCTCGCTGTATGCCTGGTATAACATCGTGGCAAACTGGGATCCGTATGGAAACACCCAAGGCATCAAGATTGCTATCGCCAACAACGATCGAGGCACCCAAAACGACTTGGTGGGTGAGCTCAACGCTGGCGACAAAGTGGTCGACCAGCTCAAGGAGAATCATCAGTTGGGCTGGACGTTCGTCGACTCGACGGCCGATGCCAAGGAGGGCGTCGAGAGCGGCGAGTACTATGCCGCTATCGTGATTCCCAAGAACTTCTCGGATAACCTGGTTTCGATGCTCGACGGCAACTACCATCAGCCCAAGCTCACGTACTACGTCAATGAGAAGAAGAGCGCCATTGCGCCCAAGGTTACCGATACCGGTGCAAACACCATCGAGGAGCAGATCAACTCGGAATTTGTCTCTACGGTAGGCAAGACTGTTGCCGGTATCGCCAAGGATGCCGGTGTCGATTTAAAGGACAAGGCAACCCAGACTCAGGACTCGCTGGCAAGTTCGGTGTCCGAGGCGTCCGACACCTTGGGCGAGGTGCGCGATTCGATTGGCGATATGAATGCCGCCATCGATAAGACGAGTGGCGCTATCGCCTCGGCTGATGCGGCACTTGCCGGCTTGCAAGGCCAGGCACCGTCGCTGACGCAGGCGATCTCCCAGGGCAACGACCTGCTGAGCGAAGCTCGCACCACGGCGGGCAACTCCATCACCTCGCTCTCCAAGGCGCTCTCGGAAGGCAGCCTTGCGCTCACCAAGACGTCGGCCTCTGCGAACGCTGCCATCGGCAAGCTGACGGGCGCGGTCACATCTACGACCACCCGTATCGACAACTCGCTCGAGTCTCTTCAAGCGACGATCGACCACAATAAGGCCGTTATCGGGCACTTGGAGATTCTCGCCAATGACACGTCGACAGGTTCCGAGGAAATTGACGCGCGCATTGTATCGACCATCGATTTGCTTCGAGAGCAGAATGAAAAGCTTCAGAGCATCAAGGACGGTCTGTCCGCGCAGTCGAGCGCCATGGCGAATGACGCAGCGGCTGTTTCGGGTGCCAGTGACGCTATCAATAACGCAATTCATACCGGTGCGACCAACCTTGGCCAAGCCCAGACGGACTTGGGCCAAAACGCGCTGCCGAAGGCCTCGAGCGCGCTCGACTCTTTTGCTGCCGTTTCGGGCGACCTGACCGGTATCGTCTCGGGTATGACACCTACACTTGCAAATGCGCGCGGCACGTTGGCGCAGCTTAGCGCTACGCTCGGCCAAGCCAAGACCACGCTGTCCCAGACCGATTCTTCGCTTGCCAAGGTCCAGGACAAGCTTGCAACCGCCGCCAATGACATCGCGGCGCTGCAGACCTCCGAGTCCATGGGCGAGCTGGCCGATCTGATGGGCGTCGATGTCAATGACGTGGCAGATTTCATGGCGTCTCCGGTTGAGTTGACGTCCAAGTCAATCTATCCGGTCAAGAGCTTTGGCTCGGGCATCGCTCCCTTCTACACCAATCTGGCGCTTTGGGTGGGCGGCTATGTGCTCATCGCCATTTACAAGCTCGAGGTCGACCGTGAAGGTGTTGGCAGCTTTACGGCGCGCCAAGGCTACTTTGGCCGCTGGTTGCTCATGGTGATCCTGGGCGCGTTGCAGGCCATCATCGTTACGGTAGGCGATCTGGTGATTGGCGTGCAGTGCGTCAGCCCGCTGCTGTTCGTGCTGGGCGGCATCGCCATTTCGTTCACCTACGTCAATATCATCTATGCGCTGTCCACCACGTTTAAGCATATCGGCAAGGCTATCGGCGTCATTCTCGTCATCGTGCAGATCCCGGGTTCGTCGGGCATGTACCCCATCGAGATGATGCCCGGCTTCTTCCAGTGGCTGCACCCGCTGCTGCCCTTTACCTACGGCATCAATCTGCTGCGCGAGACGGTCGGCGGCATGTATTCGTTCAACTACCTGTTTAACCTGTGCATTCTGGGCGTGTTCTTGATCGTGGCGCTCTTTATCGGCCTGCAGCTGCGTCCGCTGCTGCTCAACCTTAACCTGCTCTTTGATAAACAGCTCTCCACGACCGGTATGATGATTTGCGAGTCCAACGACCTGCCGCGCCAGCGCTACTCGCTGCGCACGGCCATGCGTGTCATGCTCGATTCCGATTCGTACCGTCGCGAACTGCTCGATCATGCGGTCGCCTTTGAACATCGCTACCCGTACTACATCAAGGGC
>DBFOPE010000141.1:0-4286 GCA_048429085.1 Collinsella sp. | reverse complement strand
GAAGAGTATCTTTCGATTCTCAGGGAAGACGCCGAGCCGATTAGATAGGCATCGCAGCCCAGGCAAATTAAAACGAGCGTGGATAATCTCCCACTTTGAGCCCGCACACAGGCCAAAACCGGGAGATTATCCACGCTCATTCCTGAGTAGTCATTTATGAACGTCCCCAATGACTACTCCGGCATCGCCGATGTTTCGGCAACGACAGCGAACGGGCCGCATTCGGAGCAAGACGACGCCGCAGGTAGAGGACGGACAGCGAGCGGGTCGCATTTGAGACAAGGTGACGTGAAACGAAAGGGCGCTGACCTTCTGGTCGCGCCCTTGAAGCTGAACGTCAGATTGTCCAAATGCGGCCCGCGCAGCGTCAACTGGTTACGCGGGTTGGTAAACCCGCGTAACTAACGTGCTCCGTACTGCTCGTAGTAAGCGTCGATGGCGGCCTTGAGCTCGTCGTCGATGACGACCTTGCCGTCGATCTCGTGGTTGTAGAGAGTCTCGACGACCTCGGCCATGGAAACGATGCTCGCGACGGGAAAACCGTACTTGGCCTCGATCTCCTTCTGCGCGGTGGTCACGCCGCCCTTGCCGACCTCCATGCGGTTGAGGGACACGATCAGGCCCTTGATTTCGACGTCGGCAGCAGCCTTAACCTTGGGATAGGTCTCGTCGATGGACTTGCCGCTGGTGGTGACATCCTCGACCATGACCACGCGGTCGCCGTCCTGGGGCTCATAGCCCAGCAGGTTGCCCTTGTCGGCGCCGTGGTCCTTGGCCTCCTTGCGGTCGCAGCAGTACTTGACCTCCTTGCCGTACAGCTCGTGGTAGGCAATCGCGGTCACGACGGCCAGGGGAATGCCCTTGTAGGCCGGCCCAAACAGCACATCAAAGTCGTCGCCAAAGTTATCGTGGATGGCCTGGGCGTAATACTCACCCAGCTTCTTGAGCTGATAGCCCGTCACGTAAGCGCCGGCGTTCATAAAGAACGGGGACTGACGGCCGCTCTTGAGCGTAAAGCTGCCGAACTTAAGAACGTCGGACTCAACCATAAACTTGATGAACTCTTGCTTGTAAGCCTCCATGCGGGCTCCTCTCGTAATCGCGTACGTACCTTCCAGTTTAGCGCAGGCGAAGCATCGATGCGGGCGCGCTTTGGAGCCACGGCATTCTGTAAAGGCTTTGTCGGGGGCAATGGTTTTCCGAACAATGGGGTTGACATCGCAAACCCCCTCATCAAGAATACGGGCGGATTAAAAAGGGGTACGAGATACCCAAAGCGCGCTGCGCTCGGCCTTTAGGAGGTGTGCCATGGAAGGCAGTCCTAGTCGAAAAACCTGCATGTCGCCCTCGGCACGCCGTGAGGATTCCGCATACGCATAAACGCCACCGGCAGATCGCCAAAACCACCACAAAGGCGCGCTGCACCCTTTGTGGGCTCAAGAGCTTGACGTGAGCGACATCTAGGTTTTTTGAAGCAAATACGACACGTACGCTAACTCCCTTCAACAAGGAGGACCCTATGCTGATGCTCAAAACCGTTACGGTACTCGAAGCCATCTCCAAGCGCCGCCGCACGGCGCGCCCCGCCGCTCATACCGGCCTGTCCAAGAACACCATATTCGCCGCCACCCACAGTGCCGAGCACGCCCTCGTACTGCTTGACGCCACGGCAAACGGTCTCACCGCTGAGCACGCCGCCGAGCGCCTGGATGCCGCCGGCCCCAACACCATCGAGGCGCCGACCAAGACGCTCGCCCGCCGCATCGCCGACGCCTTCATCGATCCCTTCGCCGGCATCCTCGCCGCGCTCGCGCTGGTCTCGCTCTACATCGACGTGCTCGCCGTGCCCGAGCCGCAGCGCGACCCCTCCACGGTCATCGTCATCGGCATCATGCTGCTGGTATCGGGCGGTATGAAGTTTATCTAGGAAGCCCGCAGCGGCAATGCGGCAGAGGCCCTCAAGGACCTGGTCTCCAACACTTGCACCGTCCTGCGCGACGGCGAGCGCATCGAGATCCTCTTCGACGAGCTCGTCCCCGGCGATGTGATTCGCCTCTCTGCCGGCGATATGGTGCCGGCAGATGCCCGCGTCATCACCGCGCGCGACCTGTTTGTCATCGAGTCCGCACTCACCGGCGAGAGCGAGGCCGTCGAGAAGACCGCTGCCATCACCGTCGTCGATGGTGCCGACGGCTCCGCGCTGCCGCTCTCTGCCTGCAAGAACATCGTCTTTACCGGCACCTCCGTGCAAAACGGCACCGCCATGGCACTTGTCGTTGCCACCGGCTCGGACACCTACCTGGGCGGCATCGCCAAGATGCTCAACGGGCGCGGCGAGAAGAGCGCGTTTGACCGCGGTGTCTCGAGCGTCTCCATGCTGCTCGTACGCCTCATGCTCGTTATGGCGCCGGCCGTCTTTGCCATCAACGCCGCCACCAAGGGCAACGTCATCGACGCGCTGCTGTTCGCCACAAGTGTGGCCGTGGGCATCACGCCGCAGATGCTTCCCGTCATCGTGACCACGAGCCTGTCGCAGGGCGCCAAGGACCTCGCCCGTCGCCAGGTTATCGTCAAGGAGCTGCCGGCGATTCAAAACCTCGGCGCGATGGATGTCCTGTGCTGCGACAAGACCGGCACCCTCACCGAAGACTGCATCGTGCTCGAGCGCTACCTCAACGCCGACGGCAACGAGGACACGCGTGTGCTGCGCCATGCGTTTTTAAACAGCTTCTTCCAGACCGGCCTCAAAAATCTTATCGACCTGGCCGTAATCGACCGTGCCGATGTGACACCCTCGACCGTCGCACCCGATTCCATGCTGGGCCAGAGTCTGCGCGACCGCTATACCAAGGTCGACGAGGTTCCCTTCGATTTCTCGCGCCGTCGCCTGAGCGTAGTTGTCGCCGACGCCCAAGGCAAAACCCAGATGGTTACCAAGGGCGCTGCCGAGGAAATGCTCGAGATCTGCTCCTTTGTCGAGATCGATGGCATCGCCCAGCCGCTCACCGACGAGAAGCTCGCCCAGATTCGCAAGCAGATCGCCGGACTTAACGCCGAGGGCCTACGCGTAATTGCCGTGGCGCAGAAGACCGATCCGCGCTGCGTGGGCGAGTTTGGCATCGCCGACGAGTGCGACATGGTGCTGATGGGCTTTTTGGCCTTCCTCGATCCGCCCAAAGCAAGTGCCGCGGGCGCCGTCGCCACCCTCGAGGCCAAGGGCGTGGCGGTCAAGGTCCTAACCGGCGACAACGACCGCGTCGCCGCCACCGTCTGCGAGCAGATTGGTATCGATGCGAGCAACGTCTTGCTCGGCTCCGAGATCGATGCGCTCGACGACGCAGAGCTTGCCGAGCGCGCCGAGAAAACCCACCTCTTCGCCAAGCTCTCGCCGCTGCAGAAGGCGCGCCTGGTACGTGTCATGCGCGAGATGCTCGGCCACACCGTGGGCTTTATGGGCGACGGCATCAACGACGCCGCCGCCATGCGTGCGAGCGATTGCGGCATCTCGGTCGATTCGGCCGTCGATATTGCCAAAGAATCCGCCGATATCATCTTGCTTCAGAAGGACCTGGGCGTGCTCGAGCGCGGCATCATCGAAGGCCGCCACACTTACGGCAACCTGCTCAAGTACCTCAAGACCACGGTGAGCTCCAACTTTGGCAATGTGCTGTCCGTGACCGTCGCGAGCCTGTTCTTGCCGTTTTTGCCCATGAGCGCCCTGCAGCTGGTACTGCTGTCGCTGGTCTACGAGATCGTGTGCATCGCGCTGCCGTGGGACACCGTCGATGACGCCTGGACTGCCCGCCCGCGTGCCTGGGACGCCGCGTCCATCAAGGGCTTTATGCTCGAGCTGGGCCCCGTGAGCTCGCTGTTTGACATCGTGACCTTCGCCGCGCTCTTCTTTGTCGTGTGCCCCGCCGCCGTGGACGCAAGCTGGTCCGAGCTTGCCGCCGCGGGCGACGTCGCGGGTATGGCGACCTTTGCTGCGCTCTTCCAGAGCGGCTGGTTTGTCGAGTCCATGTGGTCGCAGACACTCGTGGTCCACATGTTGCGCTCCCCGCATCTGCCGAGCCCGCGCGACCACGCCGCGCCCGCATTGTGCGTTCTTACCGTGCTGGGCCTGGCGCTCGTCACCTGGCTGCCGGCAAGCCCCATCGCCGATGCGCTCGGCCTCATGCCGCTGCCCACGAGCTTTTTTGGGCTGCTCATTGGCATCGTTACCGCCTATATCGCGCTCACCCAGCTGGCAAAGCGCCGCTACATTGCCCGCCACGGCGAGCTGCTGT
>DBFOPE010000140.1:0-9542 GCA_048429085.1 Collinsella sp. | reverse complement strand
GACGCATTAGCGCTATAATCGCTCTGATAAATATGTCTCGAAGAATGTTCGAGAAAAGCCCAGCTAACGAGCCCGTGGCTTTTGACAAGGAGTATCGATGCAGATTACCTCAGGCCTGCCTGAAGGCTTTAACGCCGGCGCATACGAGATGATTGTCGTCGGTGCCGGTTATGCCGGTGCCGTTTGTGCCCGCCGTCTCGCCGAGACTATCGGCTATCGCGTTGCCGTTCTGGAGCGCCGTAGCCACATTGCGGGTAACGCCTACGACTGCGCTGATGAGGCCGGAATCCTGGTCCACGAGTATGGTCCGCACATCTACCATACCTTTAATGAGCGCGTCCACAATTTCCTGTCGCGCTTTACCAAGTGGACGGACTACCAGCACAAGGTGCTTGCCAACATCAACGGCACCCTCATGCCCGTGCCCTTTAACCACGCGAGCCTCAAGCTCGCCTTTGGCGATGAGCGCGGCGAGGAGCTGTATCAGAAGCTCGTGGAGACCTTTGGCAAGGACGTCAAGGTGCCCATCATGGAGCTGCGCAAGAAGAACGACCCGGATCTTGCCGAGGTTGCCGATTACGTCTACGAGAACGTCTTTTTGCATTACACCATGAAGCAGTGGGGTCAGACACCCGACCAGATCGATCCCTCGATCACCGGCCGCGTTCCCGTCTTTGTGGGCGACGATGACCGCTACTTCCCGCAGGCTCCCTTCCAGGGCATGCCGCAGGACGGCTATACCGCGCTGTTCGAGCACATGCTCGACCACGATCTGATTGATGTGTTCTGCGACGTGGACGCCCGCGACCTCTTCGAGATCGACGAGACCACCGTCAAGATCGACGGTAAGGTCTATGGCGGCGAGATCGTCTACACCGGTCCGCTTGACGAGCTGTTCAACCTCGACCTGGGCGCTCTGCCGTACCGTACGCTCGACATGAAGTTCGAGACGCTTGATATGGACCAGTTCCAGCCCGTGGGCACCGTCAATTACACCACGAGCGAGGATTACACGCGTATCACCGAGTTCAAGAACATGACTGGCCAGGTCCTGCCCGGCAAGACCACCATCATGAAGGAGTATTCCAAGGCCTATACGCCCGGCTCGGGTGAGACGCCCTATTACGCCATTCTGGAGCCCGAGAACCGCGAGCTCTATGAGCGCTATCTTGAGCGCGTCCAGAACCTGACGAACTTCCACCCGGTGGGTCGCCTGGCCGAGTATCGTTACTACGATATGGATGCCGTGACCAACTCTGCCCTCGATCTTTCGGATGAGATTATCGCCTGCCATGCATAAAGTCATAACATTCGGTATTCCCTCGTATAACGCCGCCAAGGACATGGACCATTGCATCACCTCCATCTTGGAGGGGAGCAATTACGCCACCGATATCGAGATTATCGTGGTGGACGACGGCTCCAAGGACGAGACGGCCGCCAAGGCCGATGAGTGGGAGGCCCGTTATCCTGGAATCATCCGCGCGGTGCACCAGGAGAACGGCGGCCACGGTATCGCCGTCCTCTCGGGTCTGCGCGAGGCACAGGGCACCTATTACAAGGTTGTCGACTCGGACGACTGGCTCGATGGCGCAGCTCTGTCGACCATGCTTTCGATCCTGCGCGGTTTTGAGGAGCGCGACCAGCGCGTCGATCTCTTTATCTCGAACTATGTGTACGAGAAGGTTTACGAGGGTACGCATACCGCTATTGGCTACAAGTTTGCCCTGCCGCGAAAAAAGATCTTTACCTGGGACCAGATTGGCCATTTCCGTCTGGACCAGAATCTGCTCATGCACAGCCTGTGCTATCGCACGGATGTGCTGCGCGCGTCCAATCTGCCTATGCCGCCGCACACGTTCTATGTAGACAACATCTACGCCTACGTGCCGCTACCGCGCTGCAAGACCATGTACTACGCCGACATCGACCTCTATCGCTACTTTATCGGCCGTGAGGGCCAAAGCGTCAACGAGGCCACGATGGTCAAGCGTCTGGACCAACAGTTTCGCGTGACGCGCATCATGATGGAGTCGTTCCACCTGTACAGCGATGTCGAGTCGTCGCGTCTGCGCTCGTACATGATGGGCTATTTCACCATGATGATGGCAATCTGCTCGGTGCTTACTAAGCTTTCCGACGAGGATTGTGCCGATGAGCGCCTGAAGACGTTGTGGAGTGATCTGAAAGCCTATGACGAGCGTATGTATCGTCGTGCACGCTACGGTGTGGTCGGCTTCTTCACCAACCTGCGCGGCCGTGCCGGAGATAAAACCACACTCGGCCTATACCGTCTTGCCTCGAAGATCTTCAAATTCAACTAGCACAGAAGCGCTCGGGTAACGGGGACCCCTGGTCCTTAACTTGCTACTTCGAACAGTCCTGCGCAAGACGGAGGCGCCACTGGCGCCTCCTTTGCGTGCGGAACTCGTATCAAGTTAAGGACCAGGGGTCCTCTGCTGTGTCTCGCTTTGTGTTAGCAAGCAGAATTTGAAGATCTTGGACGCGCGGTACACAGGGGCCTGGGCTGAAAAGACTTGGTTGGTAGGTTGCCCGGTGGGGCTTGGTTATGTTTGTCGCGAGTTCCGCACGAGCCGAAGAGCACTTAATGTGCTCTTCGTGCGAGCCAGGACTGTAGAGCAGCAAACATAACCAAGCCCCACCGGGCAACCGGTCAGGTTAGGCTACTTTGCGGCGCCGGGGATGCCGTGGGAGGTTTTGGCGGTTTTGGCTCCGTTTACGATGGCGGTCTGTAGAGCCCTTACGGCGAGCATGCCTAGCAGGTCTAGGGGAACGGCGGCACTAGCCTGGGCGCCCAACTTGCCGCTGGCGAGGGTGTAGATGGTGTCGCCGTCGTTGGTGGTGTGTGTGGGGCGGATGGCGTGCGCGTAGGCGTCTGCTGCCATCTGGGAGACCTTGGTGGCCTGGGCCTTGGTGAGCTCCACGTTGGTGACGATACAGCTGATGGTGGTGTTGGTGCGGTCGAGCGGCATCTGCATAGAGCCTGCGGCGGCAAAGGCGGCGAGTTCCATGTCGACGATCTGGTCGCTATCGGCTGCGGCGCGCATGCCGGCGACCCATTCGCCAGTGGTCGGGTCGACGACGTTGCCGCAGGCGTTGACCGAGACCACAGCGCCCACCTTGACGGGGCCGAGCGCCACGGCGGCAGCTCCGAGACCGGCCTTCATGCAGGTGGCAGGTCCCATGAGCTTGCCTACGGTGGCGCCGGTGCCGGCGCCCACGTTGCCCTGCTCGAGCGAGGCAGGGGTGTGGTCGAGCGCCTCGCGCACTGCGGCGGCACCGGCCTCGATGTCGGGGCGCACGGTGGGGTCGCCAAAGGCGAGGTCGAAGATGCAGCTGGAGCACACGATAGGCACCTGCGTGGGGCCGACGGGAAGGCCGATGCCGCGGCTCTCAAGCTCGCGAGCGACGCCGCTTGCAGCCTCGAGGCCAAAGGCCGATCCACCCGAAAGGCAGACGGCGTGGACCTTGTCGACGGTGTTCTCGGGACGCAGCAAATCGGTCTCGCGCGAAGCGGGGGCGCCACCGCGTACGTCAACGCCACCAGTGGCACCCTCGGGCGCCACGATTACGGTACAGCCGGTGCCAGCCTCCTCGTCCGTATAGTTGCCAAAGCAAAAGCCATCGACGTTGCAAACATCGATGGCTTCGAGCAGTGTGTCCATATTTTCTCCTATCGGTTTTCCGCCGCGCCTTGTGCCCGGTCGGGATCCGTACGGTACGCCAAAATTGTAGGCGCTGGGGAATACCCAGCGCCAGATGCAATTACGAGAGTTTTTGAATCGCGCGCGCGACGCGGGCGATGGGCAAGCCCACCACGTTGTAGAAGTCACCCGAAATGTCGTGCACGAGCATGCGGCCGCCTGTGCCCTGGATGCCGTAGGCTCCGGCCTTGTCCATGGGCTCGCCGGAGGCAACATAGCGCTCGATCTGCTCTTCGGTAAGCTCATAGAACGTCACGTCGGTCACATCGACAAACGACAGGCTCTCGGCGGCATGCGGAGCTGTAGCGTCGCCGGCTTTAACGATGCAGACGCCGGTTGCCACCTGGTGCGTGCGGCCGGAAAGCTCGCGGAGCATGGTGCACGCCTCGTCCTCGTTTGCCGGCTTGCCCAAAATCTGGCCGTCAAAGGTGACAATAGTATCGGCCGCGACGGTCAGTTCGTTGGGCTCGGCATGCTCGGCGGCGACGGCAGCGGCTTTGGCACGCGCCAAGCGCTCGACGAGCGTAAGCGGAGCTTCGCCATCAAAAGGCGTTTCATCGATATCTGCGGGAATCACGCGAATGTTATAGCCTGCCTCGCGCATCAGCTCTATACGGCGCGGCGATTGCGAAGCCAAGATCATAGCTGGATGCCCTCGGCGACCTTCTCGACGGCCTTCTCGCCGGCGAGCGTGCGCAGCAGCTCCAAGGCAAAGGGGAGTGACTGTGCCATGCCGCTGGCAGTGATGATGTTGCCGTCTTGCGTGACCTTCTCGCCGGTATAAACACCCTCGGGGAAGCTTTTCTCAAAGCCAGGGAAGCACGTGGCATGGCGTCCCTCGAGTAGACCAAGCTCGCCCAGGATAAACGGGGCAGCGCAGATGGCGGCAACGTGCTTGGTCGCGGCGAAATCGCAAACTACGTCGCAGACGCGCTGGTCGGCGCGCAGGTTGGTGGCACCGGGCAGGCCGCCGGGCAGCACGACGCAGTCATACTCGTCAAAGTTGATCTCGTCAAAGAGCGCGTCGCAGGTCACGGGAATCTGCAACGAGCTCACGACCTCGCGTGTGGGCATAATCGAGACGAGCGTGGCGCGCACGCCGCCGCGACGCATGACGTCGACCATGGTCAGGCATTCAATAGTTTCAAAGCCATCGGCGGCGAGAACGGCAACGCTGGGCATGTGAGTTCCTTTCGTAAGGCGGCATACAATTAGCCGTCTTATACCCCGAAGACATACGCTTGCCACGCTCGATTTCCCAATGTTTAAAAAGGGACGGGGACTAAATAATCATTCGGTATAAATTGATTATTTAGTCCCCGTCCTAGAAAAATCATCGGGCGCGGTCTTGGGCAAACAGTCTAGTTGCGCTTGAGGTGGACGACCGTTTCGCAGTGGAAGGTTTGCGGGAATAGGTCGACCGGCGTGATCTTGACGGGGGAGAAGGTGCCTTCCTCGACAAAGCGCTTAAGATCGCGCGCCAGGGTGGCCGGATCGCAGCTCACATAGGCGACATCGCGAGCGCTTGTGCTGGCGATGAGGTCGATAGCCTCGGGCGCCAGACCTGCACGCGGCGGGTCGACTACCAGGACGTCGGCGTCCTGGTCGGGGAACTCGCGCACGGCATCGCCGCCGATGACGTCGACGTTGTCGAGCTTGTTGATCTCGAGGTTACGGCGCAGGTCGCGCAAGGCCGGACCGTAGGCCTCGACGGCGGCAACAAAGTCGCAGCGGTGGGCGAGCGGCAGGGTAAAGGTGCCGGCGCCGCAGTACAGGTCCACGGCAAGCTCGTCTTCCTGCGGATCGAGTGCGTCCATAACGAGCTCGATCAAAATCTCGGCACCCTTGGTGTTGACCTGGAAAAACGATGGGGCGGACAAGCGCATCTGGCCGTCAGCGATGTTCTCGGTCCACGAGCCCTCACCGGCGAGCATCTCCACCTTGGAAACGCGGCGGGCCTTCTTCTCGCCCTTGCTCATGACGCGCACGACGCTCGTGGGGTGTGCGGCGTCTGCCAGCACGCGCGAGACCTGTGAGCGCGGGAAGGAGCCTGTGGGCGTCCAAAGCGCGATCTCGAGCGCCTTGGTGCGACGCGAAGCGCGAATGCCCACGCGCTCCAGACCCAGGTCGTGGCTGCCGCTCAGATAGTTGAGCGCGCCGACGACCGATTTGAGTGCCTTGGGAAAACGCTTATCGAACAGCGGGCATGCATCGACAGTCACGATCTTACTGGGATCGACGCCGTGCATGCCAAGGCGCACACGTCCGTTAACGAGGGCGGGCTCCAACTCAATTTTATTGCGGTAGCCCCAGTCGTCCTTGGTGTGGCGGATAGGCTGGACAAGTTCGTTGACCTGGTCGGGGGTGAACTTGCCAATGCGCTCGAGCGTGGAGCGCAGGTTTTGCTCTTTGGCGGCAAGCTGAGCAGTGCGCGAGAGATTGCCCCACGAACAACCGCCGCAGATGCCCACGAAGGGGCAGGGGGGCTGAATGCGATCGGGGCTTGGCTCCAGAATCTCGGTCGTGCGGGCGCGCATAAACGACTTGCCGTCCTGCACGACCTCGGCTTCGACGGTGTCGCCCGCCACGGCGCCTTGCACAAATGTGGCCTTGCCGTTGTCGGCATGTGCCAGACCGTCGGTGCCGTACGTCATCGATTCTATGGTGAGCTTCATGTTCCTGCCTGTCATTCGCGGTATTGTCCGCAACCATGGTAGCAGGGAAAAGCGCCCCGTATCTGGGGCATTCCTCAAATACGGGGCGCTTCTACAAACGTCTATTTCGTCTTGCCGGTAATGAGCGTCTTAAGGCCTAGGCCGATCAGGCCCAAGCCCATGCGCACGCGGCCGGGGCGATGGCGCTCGATGGCCTTGGCTTTGCCAGCGGGCTTCTTGTGACGCGCGTTGCTCTCGGGGGTTGTTGTGGGTGCCTGAGGTTGGGCTGCGGGAGCAGGTTCGGGCTCGATAACGGTCGCTTGGACCTTCTGGACCTCGGGAGCGGCCGGCTGCGGCTCGGGCTCAGGCTGGGATGCGAGCGCGGGTTCTGCCTCGGTGTCGGCTTCGGCGTTGCGATACGCGCGCTCCAGCAGAGCTTCCTGCGAGTTGAAGGGTTTCTCGTCCTCTTTGCGCTCCACCGGAACCCAGGTGCCGTCACTCGTCAGGCTGCGTGCCTTCACGTTGTCGCGCAGCTGCATGCCCATGTACTCGTGCACTAGGGCGCGGCAGGTGGGGTCGAGCACGGGGAAGGCGATCTCCACGCGGTGCTCGGTGTTGCGCGTCATCATGTCTGCCGAGCTCAGGTAGATCATGTCCGAGTCCACGCCAAAGGCATAGACGCGCGCATGCTCCAAAAAGCGTCCGACGATGGAGCGCACGTGCACGTTCTCGGTCTTGCCCGGAACACCGGGCTTGAGACACGAGATGCCGCGGATGATCATGTCCACGCGCACACCGGCACACGATGCCTCGGCGATCTTATCGATAACCTCGCGGTCGGTCAGCGAGTTGAGCTTAAAGAACACGCGGGCGGGCTCGCCGACAAGGGCGCGCTGAATCTCGCGGTCCAGGCCGCGTATGATGAGCGGTTTCAGTCCGACGGGCGCCACGCCCAGGAAGCGATAATCGCCGCGCAGGTTGCCCAGCGACAGGTTGCGGAAGAACAGGTTGGCGTCCTCGCCGATACCGGGATGGGCGGTCATGAGCATAAAGTCACTGTAGAGCTTGGCCGTCTTCTCGTTAAAGTTGCCGGTGCCCAACAGCGTGAGACGGGTAAGCGCCATGCCCTCGCGATAGGTGAGCTGGCAGATCTTGGAGTGGCACTTAAAGCCCTCGGAGCCGTAGATAACGGTGCAGCCGGCCTCTTCCAGGCGCTCGGCCCACTCGATGTTGTTCTGCTCGTCAAAGCGTGCGCGGAGCTCCATGAGCACCGTGACCTCTTTGCCGTTTTCGGCAGCATCGATGAGTGACTCGCACAGGCGGCTTTGTTTGGCCACGCGGTAGAGCGTGATGCGCAGCGAGATGCACTCGGGGTCGTAGGCTGCTTCGTGCACCAGGTCCAGGAACGGGTTCATGGCCTCGTAAGGGTAAAAGAGCAGCTTGTCGTGCTGCAGCACCTGCTCGCGGATGGAACGGGACATGTCGATGGTGGGGTTGGGCTGCGGCTTAAACGGCGTAAAGAGCAGCTCATTGCGTAGGTGCTCGGGAATCTTACCCTCAATGCCAAAGACGTAGCCCAGGTCAAGGGGGATATCGCAGGTAAAGACCGAGCGGCGAGAAAGCTCGAGCGCCTTGCGGATGGTCTTGAGCGTTGGCTTTTCGAGTGAGCCCGATACGGCGAGCACCACCGGCTGCAGGCGCAGGCGCTTCTTGAGGATGCGCTTCATGTGCTGGCGGTAATCTTCCTCCTCCTCGACGCCCTCGCCGTCCGGGTCGATATCGGCATTGCGGGTGACGCGGATCAGCGCGCGATCCAGCGGCTTGTAGGAGCCAAAGCAACTGCCGAGGCAGGCGAGGATAACGTCTTCGAGCAAGATATAGGAGTAGGTGCCGGCGGGCGAGGGAATCTCGACCACGCGGTTCATCGAGGCGGGAATCTCGATCAGGCCGAGCAGGCTTTCCTCGTCGGTGACGCCGTCCAGGCCACAAGCCAGATAGAGCGCGCCGTTGCGCAGGTTGGGGAAGGGATGGCGCGGGTCAATGACCAGCGGTGAGATAACCGGCGACACGTAGGCTTGGAAGTAGCGGGTTACAAAGGTGCGCTCCTCGGGCGTAAGCGAATCGATGCGGGCGCGGTGAACGCCCAGGGTGTCGAGCTTGCCTTCGATGCTCTTAAAGATGGACTCCCAACGGGTAAGGAGCCCGGGCATTTCGGCCATGACAGCATCGACCTGTTCGGAGGCGGTCATATTGCTCTTGTTGTCGACAGGCTGCTTTTTGAGCTCTGCCAGATCGGACAGGCCGCCCACGCGCACCATAAGGAATTCGTCAAGGTTGGACTCGAAAATCGACACGAACTTTAGACGCTCGAACAGCGGAACGGTTTCGTCGAAGGCTTCGTCAAGCACGCGGTTGTCAAAGCGCAGCCAGCTAAGCTCTCGGTTTTGCGTGTACGAGAAGTCGCGCGGCGGCTTGCGCAGCTTAGCGGCCTTTTGCTTCTTTTCGATTTTGCTCGGCATATGCATCTGTCCGTTCAGTCCCCGCAGGGGACGGTAGCCTAACTCTAATTCACTATTGTCTCAATTTAGTCGACCGCCGGCACGGACGTATCTCGTGAACGGTATCTTTACCTACTTCTTACGCTGACAAGCCGAAGCACTAACGTCCGGTGATTTGAGCAAGCGATCTATATCCTCACTCAACTGGTGAGAATGTATGAATAAGAATGATAGCAAGCTGAATATAATCGAATGTAGGTCGAATCGAGGGCAAGCGTCATTTATATGCAGAAAACCGTTTTCACTATGCAATTTTGAATCATGGATTACTTTGAGTGTTCAAGCTTGATTTCCTAGAAAAATAACGTTTACCTAGGAAAATCTGCTTTACGAAACTGAAGTGCATCATGGGAAATCATATGCGATATACCGTTCATCGTACTTTGCTGACCGTTCGGGGGCGAGGTAGCATTACGAATGGAATTTGGATATAACTAGAGCTATCAGCAAGCAGCGTCCCATATGGAGGGGCGCTGATACATTCGGCCAGTAAGGCCCGAAAGAAAGGTAGGAGGCCATGACGAAAGGTCTGCACGTGCCTTCCGAGATCGGCAAGCTCAGGAAGGTCTGCCTGCACCGTCCCGGCGACGAGCTCCTCAACCTGC
>DBFOPE010000139.1:0-3648 GCA_048429085.1 Collinsella sp. | reverse complement strand
CCGCATGGATCCGATTGCGCTCGCGCATGCGTGCTGGGAGATCGGCAACATGCATGCGCCGCTCTTCCGGGGCGACTCGGACGAGCATACCGTGCGCATGTATACGCCGGTGCAGCCTGTTTTGGGCCGCATGCTCCGGGGCATTGGGGGCGTTCGGCTCTCGGTGGTCGCACGCGAGCTCGATGCCAGTCGACGCATTGCATCGAGCGCGGCGGATGTTGTTGTGAGCATGGCTTCAGACTTTACGATCGTAAAAAAGACGCGCGGCTAAGCGCGCGTATGCGCAAGACGGGCTTTGAGGGATTGCCATTCAAAGTCCGTCTTGCTGTTGATGAGAGGCTTTGGGGGAAGCATATGGGTCTTGAGGGAATCAAGCTGATCGCCTGCGATTTGGATGGCACGTTGCTGCATCCGGGGGAGCGCGAGCCGCGTCCCGAGGCCTTTGAGCTCATTAATGAGCTGCATCGTCGCGGTATTGTGTTTATGCCGGCGAGCGGCCGTCAATATGCGAGCTTGCGCTATCTGTTTGCCCCGGTGGCCGATGAGCTCGCCTATGTATGCGAAAACGGAGCCCTGGTGATGAGCGAGGGGCGCGCCGTTGTCAAACGTTCCATGGAACGTAGCCTTGCTATGGATATCGCGAATGCCGTGGTCGCCTACCCCCATGCCGACGTAACCCTTTCCTGCGAGGGGCACCTCTACACCATAAGCGGTAACGATGCATTCATCGACCATTTGCGTTACGAGGTCCACTGCGATGTGACGGTGGTCGACCGTCCCGAGGACATTGACGAGGATGTCATTAAGATTGCGTTTCAAACGCCCGAGACAGAGCAGCCGGCGGCGTTGGAGTATTTTGCGCGTCGCTTTAGCGACCGGGTCGATGTGATGACGTCGGGAACCGAATGGACCGACTTTGTCGGCTTTGATTCAGGCAAGGGGTCCGCGCTTGCCGATTATGGTCGCGCACTGGGGATCTCACCTAACGAAATGATGGCGTTTGGCGATAACGAAAACGATCGCGACATGCTCAACGTGGTGGGCCATCCCTATCTGATGGAGAGCTGCAATCCCAGCATGCGCGGCGTCAATGACCGTGTCCGCTACGTGCGCACGGTCGAAGAAGAGCTGCGTCGTCTACTTGCTGAGTAGGCATGTCCCAAAATCTACCTACAGTTGGGGCAGAGACCCTCGAAGATGGTGTAGTGCGACGTGACGTGCCAGCCGATTTGCTCGGACGCCTTGGCGTCGAGCTGGGCATCGAAGGGGAGCGGTACGTCGATGACGCGGCTGCACGAGGTGCAGATGATATGTGCGTGCGGCTCGATGGTGCGATCGAAGCGGCTGCCGCCCGGCGTCTTGATGGAGAGGATCTCGCCGGCGTCGGCCAAGAGATTGAGATTGCGGTAGACCGTACCGCGGCTGATCTTGTCATCCTGTTCGCGTACGGCGTTGTAGATTTCGTCGGCGGTGGGATGGTTATAGCTTTGGCGCATAGCGTCAAGAACCAGCTTTCGCTGCCTGGTATTCCTTCTTTGCACCGCCATGCGCCTCGCCTCTTTTCTATCAACGGTCGTAGGTAAATGATACCGTATTTAGCACACAATACTAATAACGAGGAATGAAACCGTCTTCATTGGCAAGTGGGGCTCGGGTCTGGGCGTCTGCGAGGCGAAAACGCGTTCCCATGCGCTCGTAGGAGGCATGAAGCGCCTCGAGCTGAGACACGATGTTTGCCGGCGGGCCCTGTAGCTCCATCTCAACCGAGCCGTCTTCCATATTGCGCACCCAGCCGGTGAGGGAGCGCGCCTGTGCGAGGTTGGTGTTGGTGAAGCGGAAACCGACGCCCTGGACCTGCCCCTCCCATCGCAGGAAATAGCGCTGCGGGGCGTCTTGAGTGGCCTCGTCGCTTGCGAGCACGGTGAGCCTACGGCGCAGCTCAAGCTCGACGCCAGAGGGCTTTTGGGGTTCGCGGCTGCCGCCGGTGACGCCCGAGAAAAGCTTGTCGAAAAAACCCATCGCTATGCCTGCTTGTTAGAGTCAGCGGGGAAGGCGATACCCGCCTGCTGGCGCACGGCATCCATGATGCGCAGTGAGACGAGCGTGACATCGCGGTAGTGGCCAAGCTCGTGACGTCCCGCCGGGGTCTCCCAAATCTCTTCCTTGACGTTATCGATGCCGCCGATGGCGGTGATAAAGTCTGCGAGTTCGTATTCCATGGTGTTGCTCGATTTGGGCAGGTCGAGCATGCGGCCGTTGTCGCTCTGTTCGCGCGGCGCCTCGGTCGCCGAGCCGCGTACGACGTCGCCGCGATAGTCGATGCGGACGTTGCGGGGCGTGGACAGATGGTCAATCTGGATAGTGCCACGCTCGCCTTCGATCTGCGAGGGCAGTAGGTCATTCGTAATTTTGGAGTGCGCGAGCTCGACGGAGATACGGCCACCGCCGTAGCTGGCGAGGATGGAACCGCAGCCATCGATGGGGCCATGGGTGAGCTCTTGCGTGGTGGGGTCGAGCAGAGTAGCCATGCTCGTAAGGCCGGAGGGCATGCCGAAGATCTCGACCATGGGCTCGACGGTGTAGACGCCAATATCCATGAGGGAACCCGATGCCATATTGCAGTCGAAGATATTGGTGGCGTGTCCCGCGAGAATCTCGTTGTAGCGCGAGGAATATTTGCCAAAGCGCAATGAGGCGCGGCGGATGGGGGCGATCTCACCCAGGGCGTCCTCGATGGCGTGGAAAGCGGGGTCATGGAGGGGGCGCATGGCCTCGAGGGCTACGACGCCCGTCGCCTCGGCTGCGCGAAAGACCTCGAACGCCTGTGCCTCGGTGGCACAAAAAGGCTTTTCGACGATAACGTGCTTGCCGCCGGTGATACAGGCGAGCGCCTGCTCGTAGTGGAGCGCATTGGGGCTGCCGATGTAGACGGCGTCGACGTCGGCAGCGGACGCAAGCTCGTCAAGCGCGGTGAAGTTACGCTCGCCACCATGCTTAGCGGTGAAGGCGGCGCCGCGATCTGCATCGCGCGAGAGCGTGCCCACAAACGCAGCTTGGTCGTTGGCGTTGACGACCTGGATAAAGTCGTCGGTAATCATGGATGTGCCGATGGTCGCTATACGCAGCATGTATCCCCCTCGTGCCGTTCGGTTTACAGGATGAGTGTAGCGCGAGGGGGCAGGAAATAGCGTGCGAAAACGCCGTTACAGGTCGCTCTCGTTAAAGCCGGCGTCGATATCGAGGTTGCTGCCGTCGGCCGCCGTGGTGGCAAGCTCGTCGCAGCGCTCGTTGAGCTCATGACCGGCGTGGCCCTTAACCCAGATGAACTCCACTTTGTGCTTGCTCTTTGCGGTGAGCAGGCGCTCCCACAGATCGCGGTTCTTGACGGGCTGCTTGTTGGCGGTTTTCCATCCGCGCTTTTTCCAGCCGTCGATCCAGTGCTTGTTAAAGGCGTTGACGACGTACTGCGAATCGGAATGGACTTCGACGTCGCAGGGGCGGTTGAGCGCCTCGAGCGCCACGATGACCGCCATGAGCTCCATGCGGTTGTTGGTGGTCTTGGCGTAGCCGCGCGAAAGCTCGGAGGTGAAGGTCTTGCCGGCGGGGTTGGTGTATTTGAGCACGGCGCCGTAGCCGCCGCGTCCCGGA
>DBFOPE010000138.1:0-9526 GCA_048429085.1 Collinsella sp. | reverse complement strand
ATATGCTCGATCTACTTAAAACCGCAACGGCGGTCTTTTATCAACTTATATGTCGGAACGCGTCTTTGCAAGTACTTTTTTGCCTTTGTTTCAAATGGGGTGGTTTTGCAACCGTCATACGCGCGCTGTGCGAACGTGCCCGGCTCGGATAAGATAGTGCGCGATAAAAACGATGCAAGGAGGCACATATGGCAATCAAAGCCATCGCAATGGATATCGACGGTACGCTCACCAACGATCAAAAGGTCATTAGCCCGCGTACGCGCGAGAAGCTGCTCGCGGCGCAGGAGTCGGGCATTAAGCTCATCTTGGCTTCGGGTCGTCCCGCATGGGGGCTGCACGCCTTGGCGCAGGAGCTCGACCTTCAAAACCATGACGGTCTGCTAGTTGCCTTTAATGGCGCGCATGTGGTCGACGCTCAGACCGATGAGGTTCTTTTTGACCAGGCTATGCCTGCCGACGAATTGCATCGCCTGATTGATCACCTGCGTAATTTTGACGTGATCCCTATGATTTCGCTCGGTCGTGATTTGCATGTCGAGGACTCGTACCATTGCATGATCACGCTGCCTGACGGCTCGCAGAAGAATATCGTCAAGTATGAGCGCGACGCGTGCGATCTTAAGATTCGCGAGGTGGAGAGCCTGCATGAGGTCGCTGATGCTTATCCCGTGGACAAGCTACTCACTGCGGGCGATCCGGCCTACCTGCAGGCGCATTACGAGGAGATGTATGCGCCCTTTACCCAGACGCTTTCGGGCATGTTTACGGCCGACTGGTACTTTGAGTACACGGCGCCCGGTATCGACAAAGCCCATGCGCTCGAGGGTGCCCTGCCCAAGCTCGGCATCGATGCCAGCGAGGTCGTATCGTTTGGCGACGGCCAGAACGACAAGTCCATGATTGAGTGGGCCGGCACCGGTGTTGCCATGGACAACGCCGTCGATGAGGTTAAGGCCGTGGCCCAGATGGTGACCGCCAATAACAACGAAGATGGTATTGCAGTGGCGCTGGATAAGCTGCTGGGTTAGAATCGCCGATTAATGCATGGTTCGGGCGCCTGCTCGCGGGCGTCCTTTTGTTAGGGAGGGTGCCGTGTCCGCATTTCCGTTCGATGCCGTTATCTTTGACATGGACGGCGTCATTGTCGATACCGAGTATTACTACCTGGGCGAGACTGCCGCGTTTGCCAAGGAGCTTGGGCTTAATCTGACTCAAGAGGAGTTGAATGGGCAGGTCGGTACCTCGCATCAGTTCTTCCTGCATATGCTGGTCGATTGGTTTGAGCGTGCCGGTAAGGGGCATTTCACTGGCGAGGAAGCGTTGGCCCGTTGGGACGAATGGGCTCATAAGCGTCCGCGCGACTATCAGGCTTTGATTAACCCAGGCGCCGTGGATACGATTCGAGAGCTGCCGCGCCGTGGCGTTCGCGTGGCGCTTGCCAGCTCGTCGCCCATGGTTAGCATCGAGGAAGTGCTCAACGCATGCGGGCTGTCGGATGCCTTTGAGTATGTGGTGAGCGGCGAGCAGTTTAAGGAGAGCAAGCCCGAGCCCGACATCTACCTGCATGCGCTGGACCTGCTGGGGCTGCCCGCGAATCGCTGCTGCTGCGTTGAGGATTCCGTTCCGGGCATTACCTCGGGTAAGCGAGCCGGCCTGACGGTCATTGCCAAGCGCGAGGAGCGCTTTGGCTTTAGCCAGGATGCCGCGGACAAGATTATCGACCAGCTGCCGGAGCTGCTCACGCTTTCTTAGGAGCGCGGTAGTTGCGCGTTTTTCGGGTCTGATGAGTAAATAGCCAACATTTTGGTGCGACACCTAGCATACTTTAAGCTAATGCGGGCTTAAGGGCTTGTTGAATGCCCTTAAGCCCGCTTTAGACTTAATTGTGCTGGGAGAGGGTATATGCCACCGACTGAAGGGCTAACTGACGGTAAAGCAGCGATACCGCTGTACCAACAGGTTATCGATATCATTAAAAACGAAATTAACTCCGGTGCCTACAAGGCGGGCGCGCGGATACCCAACGAATTCGAATTGGCTGAGAGCTATAAAGTTGGCCGCGTTACCGTGCGACGCGCTATTGAGGAGCTCGTCCAGCAGGGCTATCTAACGAAGCGGCAGGGGAAAGGCACGTTTGTCAATGCCCCCAAGCTTAAGCGCAAGATTCGCCAGAAGGATGACGTCCAGAGTTTTTCGGACGCATGCCGCGTTAACGGAATGGAACCGGGGGCGTGCGTCATTTCGAGAAAGATACTGCCGGCGGATTCTACCGAAGCGCAGTTCTTTGGTGTTCCCGTTGGAACTGACTTGATTTGCGTTGAGCGCGTGCGCACTGCCGATGGCGTCCCTGTCATGCTCGAGAACAACATATATGTTTACGAGGACAACGCCTATCTATCAACGGCACCTCTATCTAACCAATCCATTTTTGAGTTCGTGCGCAACCGGACGGGCCGCACGCCCGCGTTTACCGACCCGTGCACGCTCGAGATCGCGTGCGCGTCGCCCGAGGTAGCTCGACTGTTGGCAGTTCCCGTTGGCGAACCCTTGTTTTATATGGAAGCCTTCTTTTTCGATGAGCAGCGGCGGCCGTTTATCATCGGTCGTCAGCGGATCGTTGGGTCTCGCTACGTCTTTGACATCTAGGACATTGCGAATGGAGACGCCCGGTTGATCATCTCACCGGGCGTCTCCATACCGTTCACGGCGCGAACGCAACCGTTCAACCGCGTCGCGGCAATCAGTTTGAAATTATCTTGATGATGGGAAAAGCTGCTGGTAATCTATGGAACGTCATAGAACGTTTGCCTTGCGCAGGCGTTGAAGCGAGATGCGATGCAGTCTCGAGTTCTTTGGAGGTATCTATGTCAGATACGAAGGCGAAGAAGACAAACAGACGTTTTAAGTTCAAATTACCGCATGTCTATACGATCATGTTCTTGCTGATCGTTGTCTTTGCGGTCCTGACTTGGATCGTTCCCTCTGGTCAGTATCAGCGCAAGACGATTTTGACAGCGGCGGGCGAGCGTGAAGTCGCCGTTGCTGGAACCTATGAACAGGTCGATAAGAACTACACCGATTCCGAGACCGGCGAGACCATCAATCTGGGCCAGGATATCTTCGCGGTTCTGCAAGCGCCCACCAAGGGTATCCAAGAGGCTGCCGACGTCGTTGCGTTCGTCTTATTGATTGGCGGATCGTTCGCGATCATCACCAAGACCAACGCTTTGAATGCCGGCATGAGCCGTGTGATTAAAAAGCTCAAGAACAAGGACATCCTCATCATTCCCATCACGATGACGTTGCTGTCCATTTGCGGCACTACGTTTGGTATGTCTGAGGAAGCCCTGCCGTTCTATGCCATCTTCATTCCCATCATGATGGGTATCGGTTATGACTCGATGACGGCATTCATCATCTGCTTCCTTGGTCCTAACCTGGGATATTGTGCTTCGACCATCGACCCGTTTAATGTTTTGATCGCCCAAGGCATCATTGGCATCGAGGGTAATCCGCAACTGTGGCTGCGCGCCGTTTCTTGGGTCATCTTCACTGCCGTCGGTATCGCATGGGCCATGCGCTACGCCATGCGCGTCAAGAAAAACCCCGAGTCGTCCATTGTGTACGAGGACGATAAGCTCAAGCGTATTGAGTTTTCCGTGACCGATGCCTCCATCGAGGAAGAGTTCACGATCCGTCAGAAGCTCGTGCTTATCGATTTTGCTTGCGGTATGGGCATTATCGTCTGGGGTCTTGTTACCCAGGGCTGGTACATGAATCAGATTTCCGCCGTGTTCCTTGGCATGGGCTTGCTTGCCGGTATCCTGGGCGGCCTTGACCAGCAGACGATCGCAGAGGAGTTCGTTAAGGGTCTCGCCGACTTTGCGTACGCTGCCGTCGTTATCGGTATCGCGCGCGGTATTCTGGTCATCGCCGAGGGCGGCATGATCATCGACACCATCCTCCAGGCGCTCGCTACCGCGCTCGCCGGTGCACCCGCCGCCGTCTACACCACGTTTATGTATGTCGTCCTTGGCCTGCTCTCTTTGCTGGTTCCCTCGAGTTCTGGCCTGGCGGCGCTCACCATGCCCGTTATGGGCCCCCTGACCGAGCTCATGGGCCTCAATCCCGAGGCGGCCGTCACCGCGCTCCAGTTTGCCAACCAGACCATCAACACCATCAGCCCCGTGGCGGGTATGACGGTCGCCGGGCTTGCCGTGGCTAAGATTTCGTTTGGCCAATGGTGGAAGACCATTTGGAAGTTCTTCATCTTCATGGTCGTGTTTGGCTTGGTCATTACTGCCATTTCCGGCATGCTTCCGGCGTAGGTGGTTGTGATGTCTGATCGTTTGACGGTCCTGACGTCTAAGAGCGTCTTTACCGGTACGGGGGACCTGCCGTTTGAAGGTTTCGTAGCGGTCCGTGGCAATCGAATTGAGGCTGTTGGCACCAAGTGTGAGCTAGCTTCGTATTTGACCCAGGCGGACGAGGTAGTTGACCTGGGCGACCGCACCGTCATGCCTGGCCTGATCGATGTGCATACCTTCTATACAGGCTGGGCGCTGCGGACGTTGGGACCTGATCTGTCCGGCATCGCTGATGCCAAAGAGGCCGTGTCGCTCTTGCGTGCATGGAAAGAAGATCGTCCGGATTGCGCGGCGGCTTTTGGCCACAACCTACCCGAAACGTTGGCATCGGATGCCGAGAACGCAAATACAGCAGCTGTGTTTGACGAGTGTTTTGGCGATATCCCCGTCGTCTGCTTTACACCGGGCGCGGATACCTGTGTTCTCAATGCTGCCGCCAGTGCGCGATACGGCTTCACACCCCAGGCGTGCTATGCCGAGAAGATCTGGCGCATGATGAGCGATTTCCTCGCGCTGCCCGAGGTGCGTGCAGGGTATTCGGACTACATGAGCATGCTTAACGAACGCGGCGTTACCGCCATCAAGGAGATGGCGTTTGATGACTACTACGGCTTTGCCGACGAAATGGCTCGCCGTGAGGAATCTGGTGAGCTGACGGTTCGCGTCTCTATGATGTCGCAGCCGGTGGGTGCCGGTGCAAATCTTGCATATGCCCGCGAGGCACGAGAGCGCTTCCGGGGACCGTTCGTTCGTTTTTCTGGCTTCAACCGTATGACCGATCGCGGCGTATGGGCGGGGCTTGCCGAGATGATAGAACCCTATGAGGACTCGGCCGATGCGGGCGCTGCCGGCAAGACGGTCGTCGAGGAGCCAGAGTGGGATCTGATTGAGAACGAGCTGCGTGCAATTGATGCTGACGGATTCCGATATTCCTTGCATTGCCAGGGCGATGGCGCCGTTCGTCGCACCGTGGCGCTCTATGCCTCGCTGCCTCGAGACGAGCATGGACGGATGCTTCGCCGCCATGCGATTACCGATCTCGAGAACTCTGACCCGACCGATCTTGTCGAGTTTGGCAAGTTAGGTGGAATTTGCGAGGTCTATCCGCAGATTCTGACGCTGGACCGACGCGAGGATTGCCTGTCGATGATGCGTCGACAAATTGGCGAGACGCGACTTTTGCACAGCTGGAATCGCCGCGGCATGGAAGATTCCGGATGCACAGTGTGCTGTGGAACGGATTTGCCGCTGCTGATTCCGAGCCTGGGCGAGTCAATCTACAGCGCGTGCGGCGGATTCTTCGCCGACGGACTGCCTGTGAATGAGGTCAACACGCTGACGCTTGTCGAGCTCTTGCGCGCTTGGACTGCCGGGGGCGCGTACGATCTGATGCGCGAAGACGAGCTGGGTACGCTCGAGGTCGGCAAGCTTGCCGATATCTGCGTGCTCGATCGGGATGTGTTTGACCTCGATTATCGCGACGCACGCGATCTTGCGGTTGATATGACGATGTCGGACGGACAAATCGTGTTCGATCGAAATAAGGAGGCATAAGATGTCTGAATCCAAACCGACGCTGCGCCGCGAGCAGATTGCGGGCATGAATATCCACTACATCATGTGGTCGCTCGATTACTTCCTTGATGTGCAGCAGCGTTTGGGCTTTGAGTCCATTGAGCTGTGGTGCGCAGAGCCGCATGTGACGCTCGACCACACGGGCTACTTTGAGGCTGAGGTCCTGGCGAAAAAGGCTGCAGACCGTGGGCTTAGGTATCGTACTCTGTGCCCCGAGAACGTTGTCTATCCTTGGCAGTACTGCGCACGCAAACCGCTGCATGAACAGCGCAGCCTGGCGTACTTTAAGCACGGCATTGAGCTTGCCGAGGTACTTGGGTGCGACCGTATGTCCGTCAACTCGGGCTGGGGCGACTGGGACGAGGACCGCGAGGAAGCCTGGAAGCGCAGCCGCGAGCACTTGTCCATTCTGGCGGAGTATGCCGGCGAGCACGGTCTGGTGCTTACGATGGAAAGCCTGCGTCCCGAGGAGAGCAACCTTGTGACGACGGTTTCCGATGCGAAGCGCATGATTGACGAGGTCGCGAGCCCGTACTTACAGCCCATGGTTGATACAACCGCGATGGGCGTTGCTGGCGAGACGCTCGAGGACTGGTTTGCCACCTTTGGTGATGGGGCAATTCACGAGATGCACTTTATCGACGGCGACCCGTATGGCCATCTGGTGTGGGGCGATGGCAAGCACGATATGGACGCCTTCGTTGCCACACTCAACGCCCATGGTTTCGACGGCATGCTGGGCCAGGAGATCACGGACGGTCGTTACTACGATGACCCGGCGGCGGCAGATGCCAAGAACATGGCCGCATTCGAGAAATATCTGATTGACTAAAACAACTATCGGCCACGCAACCAACGTCATTGATTGCGGCCAAACAAGAAAGGAACTGGATATGAACGCACACGATCTGATCAAAGAGGCAATTGCCGAGAAGGGCAAGTTCGACAGCGTCTACTGGATTGCTTGCGGCGGCTCCATGATCGATTTGATCCCGGCTCATGAGCTTCTGCAGCGCGAGGCAACCACCTTCACTTCGTATATCTATACGGCTCGCGAGTTCGATATCATGCGTCCGCGTCGTCTGGGCGAGAAGTCCCTGGTCATCGCTTGTAGCCATAGTGGCAACACTCCCGAGGTCGTCGAGGGCTGTGAGATTGCCCTTGCTGCCGGCGCTACGGTGATCGCCCAGACCGACAACGCTGGATCTAAGATCGACTCCGGCAAGTGGACCACGTGGGTCTACCCGTGGGGCGAGGGCGTGCCGCAGGCCGAGGTCCCCGCTGGCATTTCGCTGTCGCTTGCGGCCGAGCTGCTCGATCAGCAGGAGGGCTACGCCGATCTTGCCGATATGTATGCCGGTATCGCCGAGATGGATAAGATTCTTCCCCCGGCACGTGAGAAGGTAAATGCCGAGCTGGGCGATCGTTTTGCCAAGCTTTGCCAGGAGCACGAGTTCTTCTATATTCTGGGCAGCGGTCCCAACTTTAGCCAGACCTACGGTTTCGCTATCTGCTCTCTTATGGAGATGCAGTGGCAGCACTGCAGCTACATCCACTCTGCCGAGTACTTCCATGGCCCCTTCGAGGCTACTCAGGATGGCGTTTTTTACTTCCTGCAGATGGGCTCCAGCGAGTGCCGTGCTATGGACGAGCGCGCCCTGGCGTTCCTTAAGACGCATACCGATACGCTGATGGTGCTCGATGCCAAGGAGTACGGTATGGAAGCCGTGCCGGCGAGCGTCCGTGCCTATCTGGACCCGGTGCTGTTCTACGCCATGAACTGCGAGCTGCGTGCTGCACGCGGCAAGGTGTTTGATCACGATCCCGATTTCCGTCGCTATATGGGTGTTGTCGAGTACTAGAAGGAGCAAAGGCCATGGCATTTAACGTTAACGCGCTCGGATTTGGCGACAACGTCGTCGATCGCTACGAGCATATCCACACCATGTATCCTGGCGGCAACGCAGTGAACTTCGCCGTTTATGCCAAGAAATGCGGTGCCGCACGCTCCGCATACATGGGCATTTTTGGCAATGATGCCGCTGCCGAGCATGTCATTGCAAGCCTCGAGGATGAGGGTATCGAGCTTGACAAGTGCGAGCAGATGATTGGCGAGAACGGAGCGGCTCGCGTGACCGTCGTTGACGGTGACCGTGTCTTCCTTGGCTCCAACGAGGGCGGTATCCGTGGCGATGCGCGCTATGTCCTCGATCGCTTTGACCTTGCGTACATGAAGCAGTTCGATGTGGTTCATTCGGGCAACTATTGCTTTACCGAGCGCGAGCTGCCCAAGTTGAAGGCTGCGGGCGTCACGGTCTCTTTTGACTTTTCGGACGACTCTACCGACGAGTACTACGAGCAGATTGCGCCCTACGTCGATTTCGCTTTCTTTAGTGCGGCGGATGCCGCGAGTGAGGACGAGATCCGCGAGCGTCTGGCATGGGTGAAGGGCTTGGGTCCGCGTTTTGTGTCGGCTACGGCGGGCGCCGAGGGCTGCATTGCTTACGACGGCGAGCGTTATTACCGCCAGCTGGCTAAACCGGTAACGGACATGAAGGACACCATGGGGGCGGGCGACTCGTTCCTTACCTCGTTTTTGATGTGCTATCTCGATTCCGCCAAGCGTGGTGAAGATGGCGCCGAGGCCATCGAGCGCGCGCTCGACTTTGCTGCCGGGTTTGCCTCGACCGTGTGCGGCATGGAAGGTTCTTGGGGCCACGGAGCACCAATCGTCGAATAGCCGAGCGGTCCCGGGGAGGTGCAGGCGCCTCCTCGGGACCCGG
This sequence comes from Collinsella sp., assembly GCA_048429085.1. Taxonomy (GTDB): domain Bacteria; phylum Actinomycetota; class Coriobacteriia; order Coriobacteriales; family Coriobacteriaceae; genus Collinsella. The sequence goes on along the minus strand of DBFOPE010000138.1, from coordinate 798 downwards.
TGTGCAAAACATGCCAAATATGAGTACTGTGACTAATTTAGTCGCAGCAAAATCAACCCCTTCAGACGTGATTTGAGCGTCTGGAGGGGTTTAAGATTTGCGAAAACGCAGGATGAATGACTGTAAAAGCTTTAATTAGCGGACAATCGAAGATTATTCTGGCGGTTGGAAAGTTAAAAGAAATGTATCCATTCCGGTAGCAGTACTCATATTTGGCATTTTTTGCACACCAGGGGTTAGCGAAGGTCAAAAACAGAGCGCGCATTTGTTAAAACTATCGACTCGATGCGCTTTGCGTTGCAGTTTTTGAGCGAGGTGATGCGTTCTGAGGTCCTTGTGAGCGACCTGATGAGCGACTGCGTGCTTGTTTCTGTGTTTGGCTCGGCCGGCGCATCGGTCTCGAGCAGTAGGCGGTCGAGTGGAATCTGTCGTGCGTATTCGCGACAGCGCTTGGTCGCGAGCATGCGTTCGTTGACGGAAAAATAGCAGCCCGCATTACGCGCGCGGGTGAGTTCGTCCGAAGTGCCGCTAAACCAGTGGAAGATGATAGCGGGGGAGTCGGGGTTTGGGATGAGTAGTCCATGCGATTCGAGGACGTCCAGTACGGCTCCTGCCGAACGAACGGCGTGAATTGATATCACGCGCCCGGTAAGAGGATGCTGCACGAGCGCATCGCAGAGCCGGTTAAGTGCCTGTATTTGTAGCGGCTCACTTCCAGCAAAGCGCGCGGAAAAGTCGAGTCCGACTTCGCCGATGTAGCGTTCTTGGGCAGCAACTTCGCAAAGCAGATTGACTTCG
>DBFOPE010000137.1:0-7317 GCA_048429085.1 Collinsella sp. | reverse complement strand
CTTGACTAACGCCGAACCCATAGTAACTTTATTCCGAGAAGATTCCTAGGGTTTAGTACACCTATGAGTACACCATATACAGAGAGGGACAGCATGAGCGCAAATCCGCTGCTTTCCATCGAAGGTCTGACCGCCTCCGTGGACGAGAAGACCATCCTCCACAATGTCAACCTCAACGTCGCCGCCGGCGAGACCCATGTGCTGATGGGACCCAACGGCGCCGGCAAGTCCACCCTCGGCCACCTGGTCATGGGCGACCCCGTCTACACCGTGCAGGACGGCCGCATCGTCTTTGACGGCCAGGACATCACCGATCTCACCACCGACAAGCGTTCGCGCGCCGGCCTGTTCCTGAGCTTCCAGGCCCCGGTCGAGATCCCAGGCGTGCCGCTGTCGAGCTTTTTGCGCGCCAGCATCGCCGGCCGCCCCGGCCTGGAGATGAAGGGCAAAGAGTTCCGCCGTCGCGTCAAGGAGCTCGCGGCCGAGCTCGACATGGACACCGCCTACCTCAACCGCGAGCTGGGCGTAGGTTTCTCGGGCGGCGAGAAAAAGAAGGTCGAGATGCTCCAGCTTCTGCTGCTGCAGCCCAAGCTCGCCATCCTGGACGAAACTGACTCCGGCCTGGACGTCGACGCCCTTTCCACCGTCAGCCATGGCATGGACGCCTACCGCAAGAGCTGCGACGGCTCCATGCTCATCATCACGCACAACACGCGCATCCTGGAGCACCTGGATGTCGACCGCGTCCACGTTATGGTCAAGGGCCATATCGTGCGCGAGGATGACGCCTCGCTGATCCCCTGGATCGACAAGAACGGCTTTGAGACCTTCGAGTGCGAGGCCGCCGAGCAACGCACCAAGGCCGAAGCCGACGCTGCCGAGCAGCAGGCGTAAAGAGGCGACGCAATGACCAAGAACCGCACCGAGGTTGCGGACATCGATCGCAGCCTCTACGACTTCACCTATGGCGAGGAGGGATTCGAGCGCCTCGACGCCGGCATCACGCCCGACATCGTGCGCGAGATCAGCGCCAAGAAGGACGAGCCGCAGTGGATGCTCGACCTGCGCCTCAAATCCCTCGAGATCTTTAACCGCTTCCCCAATCCGACGTGGGGCCCCTCCATCGAGGGCCTGGACATGGACAACATCGTCACCTACGTCAAGCCCAACACCGACCAAAAGCACGACTGGGAGTCGGTGCCCGACGACATCAAGAACACCTTTGAGCGCCTGGGTATCCCCGAGGCCGAGCGCAGCTACCTGGCGGGCGTCGGCGCGCAGTACGACTCCGAGCTCGTCTACCACAACATGCAGGACACCGCGTCCAAGATGGGCATCGTCTACTCCGGCATCGAAGAGGCCCTGCACGACCCGCAGTGGGAGCCGCTCATCCACGAGAAGTTTATGACGCTCATCCCGCCCACCGACCACAAGTTTGCGGCCCTGCACGGCGCCGTGTGGTCGGGCGGCTCGTTTGTCTACGTGCCCAAGGGCACCAAGCTCGATTTTCCGCTGCAGAGCTACTTCCGCCTCAACGCCAAGGGCGCCGGCCAGTTTGAGCACACGCTCATCATCGTCGAGGACGACGCCGACCTGCACTTTATCGAGGGCTGCTCCGCACCCAAGTACAACGTGGCCAACCTCCACGCCGGCGCTGTGGAGCTCTTTGTGGGCAAGCGTGCGCACCTGCGATACTCGACCATCGAGAACTGGTCCAAGAACATGTACAACCTCAACACCAAGCGTGCGCGCGTGGACGAGGACGGCGACATCGAGTGGATCAGCGGCTCCTTCGGCAGCCACGTGGGCTACCTCTATCCCATGAGCGTGCTCAACGGCCGTCGCGCCCGCTCGAGCTTTACCGGCATCACCTTTGCCGGTGCCGGCCAAAACCTCGACACCGGCTGTAAGGTCGTACTCAACGCGCCCGATACCTCGGCAACCGTCGAGACCAAGGGCATCTCCAAGAGCGGCGGCATCCAGACCTTCCGCAGCTCCATCGTGGCCACGCCTAAGGCCGAGGGCTCCAAGGCAACCGTGAGCTGCCAGTCGCTGATGCTCGACGACCAGAGCCGCTCCGATACCATCCCCGCCATGGACATCCGCGCCAAGAATGTCGACATCGGCCACGAGGCCACCATCGGCCGCATCGGCGACGACAAGGTGTTCTACCTGATGAGCCGCGGCATCTCGGAAGAAGAGGCCCGCACCATGATCGTCAACGGCTTTGCCAACCCGGTCTCCAAGGAGCTGCCGCTTGAGTACGCCGTCGAGATGAACAACCTGATCAAGCTCGAGATGGAAGGAGCGATCGGATAATGAAAGAGACCACGAACACCGCTGCTACCACGCTCGAGCAGGTTAATGCGATGCCTGCCGCCACTTGGGGTTGGCTGCGTATGAACCAGACCAAGCTTGAGCTTTCGGACGAGCTTGCCGCCGCTCCCGCCGAGGCCGTTGAGATCGAGGGGCTGGACGAGCAGTTTGCCGGCTCGGCCGACGCCTTCGACGCCGCCATGGATGCCATGGCCGAGCGCTTCCCCGAGCGCCGCGCCTCCGCCCCCGGCGACGCCGCCGATCGTGCCCGCATCACGCCCGAGACCGAGCTCGACGTGCCCGCCACCTCTGTCTACCAGGCCGGCGCCATCAAGCTCGAGGAGGAGCTCTCCCCTGCCGAGGCCTTCGAGACCGGCATGGGCGAGGCTGCCTATACCTACCTGGCCGACCACGCCACCAAGCGCATCGTCATCGATGTGCCCGCATACAAGCACGCCACGGTTACCGTGCGCGTGAGCGGTGTCGATGCAGCGGTTGCGATTGCCGCCATCGACGTCGTCGCCCGCCCGCAGGCAACGCTCGACCTCGCTCTTGCCCTGGACTCCCCCGTTGGCGGCGAGGGCGTCGTTGGTTCCGTGCTGCGCGTGTGCGCCCACGAGTACGCCACTGTCAACGTGACCTGCACACAGACGCTCGACGACAGCTGGATCGCACTCGACGACACCGGCCTGTTCCTAGACGAGGGCGCGCGCGTCAACGTGCAGCACACCGTTCTGGGTGCCGGCGCCAGCGCCACCGGCCTTGCTGGCGACCTGCTGGGCGATACCGCCAAGGTGACGATCGATACCGATTACCTGGGCGCCCGAGAGCAGGTGCGCGACTTTAACTACGAGCTGCGCCACCGCGGTCGCAAGACCGAGTGCGAGATCGACGCCAACGGCGTGCTAACCGGCACGTCCAAGAAGGTCTACCGCGGCACCATCGACCTCGTGCACGGCTGCAAGGGCGCAACCGGCACCGAGCGCGAAACCGTGCTGCTGGCCAACAAGGGCGTCGACAACAAGACCGTCCCCGTCATCCTCTGCGACGAGGACGACGTCGCCGGCAACCACGGCGCCACGATCGGTCACGTCCGCGACGAGCAACTGTTCTACCTCGCCTGCCGTGGTCTTGACCAAAATGCCGCCGAGGACCTGTTCATCCGCGCCAAGCTGGAGGACGCCGCGCTTTCTGCCGCCGACGAGCGCACCCGTGCCGCCGTCGTCCGCTTGGGCAACAACCTGATCGATAACTTTGAAGAGGAGCTCGCATGATCGACACCGAGCACGTTAAATGCGATACCTGTACCGCACCGGAGCCTATGGAGCTCGACGCCAGCGACGAGACCTCGCGCGGCTGGCCCACCGTGGACATCGAGACCAACCCCTATAAGGCGCAGTTCCCGTTGTTCCAGCAACACCCCGAGATCGCCTTTCTCGATAGTGCCGCCACCGCGCAGCGCCCCGCCTGCGTGCTCGACGCCGAGCGCGACTTCTACCAGCGCATGAACGCCAATCCCCTACGCGGCCTGTACTCGCTGTCCGTCGAGGCCACCGAGGCCATCGCCAAGGTGCGCCAGCAGATCGCCGACCTCATCGGTGCTGCCCAGGCCAACGAGGTCGTCTTCACCCGCAACACGAGCGAGTCGCTCAACCTGGTCGCCAAGAGCTTTGCGCCCACGGTGCTCGAGCCCGGCGACGAGGTCGTCATCACCATCATGGAGCACCACTCCAACCTAATCCCGTGGCAGCAGGTCTGCCGCGAAACCGGCGCCAAGCTCGTCTACCTCTACCCCACCAAGACCGGCCAGCTCACGACCGAGGAGGTTCTGTCCAAGGTGGGCCCCAAGACCAAGATCTTGGCCGTGGGTCAGGTCTCTAACGTGCTGGGCGTCGAGAACCCGGTCAAGAACCTCGGCAAGCTCGTGCACAAGTACGGCGGCTATCTGGTCGTCGACGGCGCACAGTCGCTGCCGCACATGCCGGTCGATGTGGCCGACCTGGGAGCCGACTTCTTTGCCTTTAGCGCGCACAAGGCCATGGGCCCCATGGGCATTGGCGTGCTGTGGGGCAAGATGGACCTGCTCAACGCCATGCCGCCCATGCTCACCGGCGGCGAGATGATCGACTCGGTCACCGAGCAGGACGCTGTCTGGGCGCCCGTCCCTGAGAAGTTCGAGGCCGGCACGCAGGACGCCGCCGGCATCTTCGCTACGGGCGCAGCCCTCGACTACCTCGTCAATACGGTGGGCTATGAAAACATCCAGGCCCGCGAGCAGGCACTCGTACACTACCTGATGGGCGAGCTCATGCAGCTCGACTTTGTCCAGATCATCGGCTCCATCTATTGGGATAACCACCACGGCGTCGTGAGCTTTAATGTCAAGGGCATCCACCCGCACGATGTCGCAAGCATCATGGATATGGACGGTGTCTGCATCCGCGCCGGTCACCACTGCGCGCAGCCGTTGCTCACCTGGCTAGGCGTCGAGAACCTTGCCTGCTGCCGCGCCAGCGTGGCTTTCTACAACGACAAGGCCGATATCGACAAGTTTATCGCCGGCCTGCATCACGTTTGGAGCACGTTCAATGGGTAATCTGTACACCTCTACCACGTTTATGGAGCACAACTCGCACCCCGACTACAAGTACGAGATGGATGCCCCCACGCACGAGCACGACGGCATCAACCCCAGCTGCGGCGATGAGCTCACTCTGCAGCTGCGTGTCGAGAACAACGTGATCGAGGAGGCCTCCTTTACCGGTCACGGCTGCGCCATCAGCCAGGCCAGCGCCGATATCATGGCCGACCTCATCACCGGCGAGACGGTCGAGGAAGCACGTCGTCTGGCAGGGCTTTTCCTCGCCATGATCCGTGGCGAGCAGCTCTCCGAGGAAGACCTAGAAGACCTGGACGAGGCCGCCCAGCTCCAGGACATCTCGCACATGCCCGCCCGCGTCAAATGCGCCGAGTTAGCCTGGCGCACCCTCGACGGCATGCTCGAAGGGTAAACTAGCCAGAAGCGGATGCCCCAGATCAAAGGGTTTGATTGCCGAGCCGCCCAATACGGGCGGCTCGGCTTTTTCATAACGCCTCGGACACACAAAGTTCGCGCGTCCGGCGCTCGCCCTGTCATTTACCGAACAGCCAGCCGCAAACACGGACGTTTTCCACAGTGCCAACGGCTAGCGACAGAGCCACGGGCACCCCAAGCAACGCCCCATGCCCCGTCCTGCTGGGCTCCGGTTCGCTTCGCGCCCGCCACAGACGGGTCCCATAGGGTACGGCGTGCATTTTTGCGAGTTTTCAGCACGCCAAGTTGCGTGTATACGCATTGAAAGCGTTAATCAACGTCTCCAGGCACCCTTTTATATCGTTTTAGAACAAGCATAGTGGTCTCAGGGGTCACAAGCATGCGCTTTGGAGGCACATCGGCAGGCATAAATGGCTTCGGGACCCATATATTTCAAGATTACGGCGGTGCCGACAGCACCACGATGCTGAAAACTCCGCTTTTTGCACGGTGTGGACGGGGGTAGGCGCGGGTAAAACCGGACTGAGCCGTATTTTTATGCAAGACGGCAATCGTTCTATGCATATCAAGAAGTGCAGTCAGCGTACCAAGCATTTAGAACGCAGGTTGCGGCGCATGAACGACCCCAGCCGCGGTGCACAGGCAGCCCTACATCACGTTTCCGCCAGCCCGCATCGCCGTCCCCGTGCGGGTCCGCACAATACGAGAAACCGTACTTTTGCCAATCCCGGTATAGTGCTCAATCTGACGCACCGTAAATCCGGCATCGCGCAATCCAACGATAACGGCATCGCGCCGCGCCGGCGGTGCGGCTTTAACCCCGTGGAGCGGAGCCCCGAGGCTCTTCGCCAACCTGTCGGCAAAGGCGTGGCGTTCCCACTCCGTCTCTTTCATATCGCACAGCACCGGTTCGCCGCCGTCGGGCATCGCTAGCGAATAGGCAATAAAGCCCTCGGCAGAACCAAAAAGTTCAAGTACACAAGAAGGATCGGAAAATCCCCTCGTGACATCGGCCGCATCGCTGTCGTAAGCGCGCAGATGCTCCGCAAAGCTGCTCCAGGGATAACGCTCGATTAGGCTAATGCCCTCCTCCTGCGGATCGGCGTGTACGGAGCGAATAGCCTCCATCACCTGCCAGTCGGTATCGAGCGAGCGGCGCTCAAAACGCTCACGAAATAGGCAGCCCGCGCGCCCAGCGCGCTTATTGAACCGACGAGCATACGTCAACAGCAGCCGCTGCATAGCAGCGCTCATTTCGTCCTCGTAATCCAAAAGCACCAGATCCACGTAGTCGCTCATGAGACACCAGGCCACAATCGTCACCTGGGCATCGCGGCAGCAGTCGCGCATCAGTTCCAAAAACTCCCACCGGTCCTCGTCGCTCTCAAAGATCAACTGCCCGCCCATACCGCGGGCACAAACATGGTAAAAACCGGTGATCGTTTTCCAAACGCGCTGCATGGCGCTCCCTTCGCCGGGATCTGCTTACCATCCAATACATCACGATTGAAACGTGCCATCAAAACATTCACGCAAAATGGCACCCGTCGACGGTAAAAGGCGGCAATCCGATGGCGAACGGCAATATAGCCACAGGTCAGGCAACGCAGCCTTGCCAAAAGCTAATCAAAACCTTGATAAAAACTGACACCCTACAAAATGTCGCTTGACCGCAAACAGTCTCGTTAAATCGTTTCAATTGAAAGTTCCGCGCTTCTCGCTACGAAAACTGAGCCGTTCGCCGAATATTCCGTGCATTTCGCGGTATTATAGGGGCTGCATGTCATGTCCCTTTCGAAGGGTCGCCCGGCAATCGCCAGCCACGACCCCCAGACGGGACGCCAACACGATAGAGAGGAGAGGCATGCAGTACTCACAGGAAGTGGAGAACATGTGCCCCGTTGCCAAGGGTGCATACCACGGCCCCGCACCCATCCCCGAGGAGGGCAAGTGGGTCCAGGCTAAGG